>DASVVP010000046.1:0-11764 GCA_036386495.1 Allosphingosinicella sp. | reverse complement strand
CCCCCCTCAAGGGGGAGGGTTCAAAGGCGTCGTCGGGCCAGCCGAGCGTCGCGAACGGCCACAACGCGGAAGAGAACCAGGTGTCGAGCACGTCCGGGTCGCGGCGCAGCGGCCGGTCTTCGGACTCCGCGCGCGCCTCCTCCTCGCTCTCGGCTACGAACACATTACCCTCATCGTCGTACCACGCCGGAATCCGGTGGCCCCACCAGAGCTGGCGCGAGACGCACCAGGGCTGGATGTTCTCGAGCCAGTTGAACCAGGTCTTCTCCCAGCTCTTGGGCACGACCCGGATGTCGCCCGAGCGCACCGCCTCGATCGGCTTCTGAGCCAGCGTCTTCGCGTCGACATACCATTGATCGGTCAGCCAGGGCTCGATCACCACGCCCGAACGGTCGCCGTAGGGAAGCTGGATGACCCGGTCCTCGACACGCTCGAGGGAGCCGCACTCCTCGAGCAGCTCGACCACCCGCTTGCGCGCCTCGAAGCGATCGAGGCCGATCAGCTCGTCGGGGATGCCGCCGCACTGAACGACCCGCGCCTGCGCATCGAACATGTTGAGCATGCTCGCCGGTTTGATTCCGGCTCGGACCCCCACCTCGAAATCGTTGAAATCGTGGCCCGGCGTGATCTTGACCGCGCCCGACCCGAGCTCGGGATCGGCATGCTCGTCGGCGACGATCGGCACCAGCCGCCCGGTGACCGGCAGCCGCAATTTCCTGCCGACCAGCGCCCGGTAGCGCTCATCGTCGGGATGCACCGCCACCGCCATGTCGGCGAGCATCGTCTCGGGCCGCGTGGTGGCGACATGGACGAAGCCGGAGCCGTCCTCGAGCGGGTATCGCAAATGCCAGAACTTGCCCTGCACCTCGCGCGTCTCGACCTCGAGGTCCGAGATGGCGGTGCCGAACTTGGGATCCCAGTTGACCAGCCTTTTGTCCCGATAGAGCAGCCCGTCGCGGTAGAGCTGGACGAACACCCTCGTGACGGCGCGGCTGAAGCCCTCGTCCATGGTGAAGCGCTCGTTCGCCCAATCGCAGGACGCGCCCAGCCGCCGGAGCTGGCGGGTGATCTGGCCGCCGCTCTTGGCCTTCCACTCCCAGACCTTCGCGACGAATTCCTCGCGCGTGTAATTGGTCCTTTTGTCCTGCCGTTCCTCGAGCTGGCGCTCGACCACCATCTGCGTCGCAATGCCGGCATGGTCCATTCCGACCACCCACAAAGCATCCTTCCCCTGCAGCCGCGCGTGGCGGATGAGGATGTCCTGCAGCGTGTTGTCGAGCGCATGGCCGATGTGGAGCGAGCCGGTGACGTTGGGCGGCGGGATGACGATCGTGAACGGCTCCGCCTCCGCCCGCTGGGGCCGGAACAGCCCCTGCCCCTCCCAATGCGCGTACCAGCGCTCC
Organism: Allosphingosinicella sp.; assembly: GCA_036386495.1. Taxonomy (GTDB): domain Bacteria; phylum Pseudomonadota; class Alphaproteobacteria; order Sphingomonadales; family Sphingomonadaceae; genus Allosphingosinicella. The sequence continues at coordinate 10,361 of DASVVP010000046.1, read as the reverse complement.
TCGATCTCGGCCGGGTCGAACGTCTTGGGCAGCTCGGTCATGGAGGCGGGGATTAGCGGTGTAGAGGGCGCGCGTCACCCCGTGCGAGGCGCGTCGTCCCGGCGAAGGCCGGGACCTCAGGGGGTGAAGGGCGCGGTCGGCTCTGCGGGTCGCCCTGCACTGTGGGCGGAGAATAATCTCCCTGAGATCCCGGCCTCCGTCGGGATGACGCGATCCGCCCTACTGCCCGGTGGCTTCCTGCCCCGCCCCGTGCCGCAGCCACCTGTCCATCCAGCCGTGGACCTCGCGATACCATTGGATCGAGTTCTGGGGCTTCAGGATCCAGTGATTCTCGTCGGGGAAGACGACGAGGCGCGAGGGGATGTTGCGGCGCTGGAGGGCGTTGAAGACGCCGAGCGACTGGCTGTAGGGGATGCGGAAATCGCGCTCCCCGTGCAGGACGAGCATTGGCGTCCGCCAGTTCTGGACGAAGTTGACCGGGTTGAAGCGCTCGTAATTGGCCGCGGCGCTGGAGTCGAAATAGGGGCCGCCGAACTCCCATTCGGTGAACCACAATTCCTCGGTCTCATAGGCCATGGCGCGCTGGTCGAAGATGCCCGAATGGCTGACCAGGCACTTGAACCCATCGGGCCAGTTGCCGGCGATCCAGTTGACCATGAAGCCGCCATAGGAGCCGCCCAGCGCGCAGGCGTTGCCGACATTGAGGCGCGAATCCTCGCGCCCGGCAGCGGCGAGGCCGAGGCGCAGATCCTCGAGCGGGGCGCCCCCCCAGTCCCGGTTGATGGCGTCGGTGAAGGCCTGACCGTAGCCGGTCGAGCCATGGAAATCGACGGTGACCGCGGCATAGCCGGGCGCCGCGAACACCCACGGATTCCAGCGATAGGACCAGCTGTTGCCGAACGAGCCCTGCGGGCCGCCGTGGATCAGATAAGCGACGGGCAGGCGCTCGCCGCCGCCCTCGGGCCGCACGATCTGGCCCCAGACGCGGTCGCCGCGGGCGCCGGCGAAGGAGAAGCGCTCGACATGCGGAACGTCGAGCCCGGCCAGCTTGTCCGCGTTCACCCGCGTAAGCTGCTGCGCCCGCCCGCCGCGGCGGGGGAGGCGATAGAGGTCGTCGGGGGCGGTCAGGCTGTTGAGCGTGTAGAGGACGCTGCCGCCGCGCAGCGCGAAGACGTTGCCGACGGTGCCGCCCTCGGTCAGCCGGGTCACGCGGCCGCTGCGGGCGTCGACGCGGAACAACGGCGTGTCGAGCACTTCGCCGGCGGTGACGTAGAGGCTGCGCCCGTCCGGCGCCCAGGCGATCGAGCCGACCGAGCGGTCCCAATCCTGGGTAAGGGCGCGGACCTCGCCGCTGCCCAGGTCGCGCAGGAACAGCACTTGCCGGTCCGCTTCGTAGCCCGGCCGGCGCATCGCGACATAAGCGAGCCAGCGGCCGTCGGGCGAGACGGTCGGCATGGTGTCGGTCGCATGGTTCGCCTCGGTGAGGTTGACGGGCGGTCCGCTGCCGTCGGCCGATGCGGCGTAGATGTCGAGGTCGGTGGAGTTGGGCTCGCTCGAGCCGCCCTCGCGGAGCGTGAAATAGAGGGTGCGGCCGTCGGCGCTCCAGCCGATCTCCTCGCCGCCGCCGAACGGCCTCGTCGGCGCGTCGCCGACCAAAGTCGCAGCGACCGGCGTCCCCGTCCCCTGCGGCCGGCCGTCGACCAGCGGTAAGGTGAAGATGCGCGACCGCACGCCTGCTTCGGCCCAGGTATCCCAGTGGCGAACGAAGGTCTCGTCATAGACGCGCCCGGAGCCCCTGCCCTGTTCGGCGTCCGGGACGTTATCGCAGTTGAAGTCGCTGCAGGCGACGTTCCGGTCCGCCCAGATCGCGATCCGGTCGCCCGAGGGTGCCAGTGAGTAGCCAGCGATGTCCGCCTCGAGCCTGGTCACCTGCTCGGGGGCGCCCGCACCGCTGGCGGCGACGCGCCAAAGCTGGTCCGATCCGGAGGCATTGGAGAGGAAGTAGATCCAGCGCCCGTCGGCCGAGAAGCGCGGATCATGCTCATTATGCTCCGCGGTGGATGCTATCCGGACCGGCTCGGCGCCGGCGCGGCGCAGATCGAGCAGCCAGAGGTCGGTGCGCCCCCGATTGGCGGCGAGATCGGTCTCGCGGAGCTGGTAGACCACCCAATTGCCGTCGGCCGACGTCGCCGGCGCGGCGATCCGGCGCATGGTTGCGAGATCGGTGGCGGTGATCGGGCGCGCGTCGGCCGCAACCGGTGCGAGCGCCAGCGCGGCGAGGCCGGCGAAGACGAGCTTGTGCATGCCGCTGCCCTTAGCGCCGAATCGTTATGCCGTCACGCGTGCAGAAGGCAGGCTAGAGGCTGCGCCCCGTGATCCTGGCGATCTCGCGGGTGACGAGTTGCTCGACCAGCTCGGGAAGGTGCTGGTCGAGCCAGTCCTTGAGCATCGGCCGCAGCATGTCGCGCACCACCGCCTCGAGCGCACCTTCTCCTGCCGCGGGTGGCGCCTCGCCGCGCTCGCTGAGCGCGCTCAATGCCGCGAGCTTCTGCCGGCTGGCGGCCGCGGCGTCGGCAGACAGGAGCCCGCCGGCCTCGCCGACCGGATCGTCGAGCTCGAGGACGTCTTCGGGCTCCTCCTGCTCGAAATGCGGCGGATCGGCCCGGGCCGGGCGGCGCTGGCCCCGCGACGAAGCGGCGGCCGCGCGGCCGTCCTCGGCGATCACGCGTTTGATGGAGGCGAGGATCTCCTCCATCGACGGATCTTGCTGGATATCCCCCATAATGAGGGCCTTATCCCTTATTCTTCGCGTTCTGTCACTCGGGAGTTTGCGGGGGGCCGATCACCGTATCGCGGCGCTCCTCGATCGGAGCGGCCGCCGCCGGGCCGGTGACGGTGCGGGTCGAGACCGGCTGGGCGTCCTCGTCGTCCGACCAATCGGACCAGCGCCGGCTAACGCGGTTGTAATTGGCGACCGGATCGTAAAGCGCGCCGCCGTCGAGGTTGAGGTCCTCGGCCTCGGCGCGGCCCATGGCGTTCAGCAGAGCGAAGCCGGCGACATAAGCGTCGCGCCGGGCCGTGACCAAAGCGACCTGGCTGTTCAAGAGCTCCTGCTCGGCGTTGAGGACGTCGAGGACGTTGCGGGTGCCGACCGTCTGCTCGGCGCGCGTCCCCTCAAGCGCGAGCGTGTTCGCAGCGACCGCGACCTCGTTCGATTCGATCGCCTCGAGCGCCGCCTGGTAGCTGGCGAAGGCGGCCCGGGTCGAGGCGACGACGAAGCGCTCGGTCTCGACTCCGCGTTCGAGCAGCTGGCCGCGCAGCGCCTGCGCCTGGCGGACCCGCGCACCGACCACCCCGCCCTGGTAGATCGGGATCCGCGCCTGGACGCCGACCGCGGCGGTGCTGATCGAGTTGGCGTTGCCGGTGCCGCCGAACTGCTGGTCGGCCGAGCCGAGATAATTGGTATAATCGCCCTGGGTCACGCCCGATACGGTCGGGAGGCGGCCCGCGCGCGCCACCGACACGTCGCGGCCGGCGGCGCGGATCTGGGCGGCGATCGAGATCAGGTCGGGATTGTTGGCGAGGGCGATCTCGACCGCCTCGTCGGCGGTGCGCGGCAGCGGCGGCAGCGGCGGCGGCGGCTGGAGATCGGCGGGAAGCTCGCCAATCACCCGGCGATAGGCTTCCTCGCTCGAACGCAGCCGGCCCTGGGCGCCCGCGAGGGCGCTCCGTGCAAGCGCCAGCCGCGCCTCCGACTGGGCGACGTCGGTGCGGGTGAGGTCGCCGACCTCGAAACGGTCGCGGGTCGCGCGCAAATTGGTTTCGAGGACGCGGACCTGGCCCTGGTTCAGATTGACGATCATCCGGTCGCGGATGACGTCCATGTAGACGCTGACCGCTTCGGTGAAGATGTCGCCCTCGGTGGCGCGCAAGGCGGCGCGGCCGGCGAAGACGCGCTCGTTGGCGGCACCGATCCGGTTGCGGTTCGCCCCGCCCTCGAAGATCGGATAGCTGACGTCGACGCCCGCGTTGAAGTTGCGGCCGGTGCCGAAGCCGGCCCGGCTCGAATAGATGTTCTGGTTGACTCCCGCGACGCCCGAAATCTGGGGCCGCCGCGCGGCGCGGGCGATCGCCACATTCTCGTCGAGCGAGCGCAGCTGCGCGCGCTGCCCCATGATCGTCGGATTGGTCGCGTAGGTCTTGACCAGCGCCTCGCGCAGGGTCTCGCCGTGCGCGGCCGCGGCCGTCACCATCGCGGCAAGACCCGCAGCCGCCAACAAAGCTCCCCGCATCGAAACCCCTACTCCGCTCTCTCGAAACTGAAGATGCGCGGCGCGGCAAAGCCCGGCAGGACCGCCGCCGCCGCGTCGCTGAAGATGGTGAAGCCGAAGCCGCCCCCCGCCTTGCGGCCGATGCCGAGCCGGGTGACGCCCTGGTCCAGCATCGCCGCGGCCAGGCGTCCGCCCTCGGCGAGCTGGGCGACGATCGCGTCCGGCACGCGCTCGACCGCACCGTCGATCAGGATCAGGTCGTAAGGGGCACCCGCTTCATGACCCTCGGCGAGGGGGGCCTCGATCAGCTCGACGCCGGTACCGGCGAGCGCCTCGCGGGCGAAGGCGGCCAGCCGCGCATCCTCCTCGACCGCGACTACCGAGGCGACCAGCCGCTCCAGCACGGCGGCGGCATAGCCGGTCGCCGCGCCGACCACCAAGGCGCGCTCATGGCCGCGCGGGCCCACCTCGCTCAGCAGCCGCGCGGTCGCCATCGCCGGGCTGAGCTCGCGCCCGCCGCCGAGCGGCACGAGAGCATCGGCATAGGCCATCGCGACCCGCCCGGGCGGCACGAAACGCTCGCGCGGCACCGCGCCCACGGCGGCGAGGACCCGCGCATCGGCGACTCCCGTCGTCCTCAGCTGGCTCGCGACCATCGCGCTGCGCATCTCGTTGAAATCGTAATCGCTCATCGGGGCCTTATCGCACGACTGTCTTAGCGAGACAATACACCTTGTTCCTCGGGCTTGTATCGGCCCGCCCGGTCGAGGCCAAGCCGATAAGGTCCCGAACTCGCCGCCTTTCAAGGGCAGCAAGAGCCATGCCACGATCCTGCCCTGCCGCGGGCGGCGAGGAAAGGGAAGAAATGTCCGGAATCGCACAGGAAGCGTCCGCGTTCGGACACGGCGCGGCTCGGCACGGCGCAATCCGTTGACATTCGCGGCCGCGCCACGCATTTCCGCGCTCGGCGGCCCGATGGCGGAGTGGTTACGCAGAGGACTGCAAATCCTTGCACGCCGGTTCGATTCCGGCTCGGGCCTCCAGCCGTTCAAAACGCAAGCACGCGAAGGGTGCCGCTCCCGTCAGCGGTTGGTGCCGAGCGCCTGGCGGATGAAGCGGCCGGCGGAGATGCCGCGCAGCAAGGCGACCCGGTAGCGGTCGATCACGGACCGGTCGTTCCACGCGCCCTGCGGCCATTCTTCCACCAGCCGGCGCATCATCGCCGCATGGAGGGTCTCGGCCGCTTCGGGACAGTCGGCGATCGCGGCGACCTCCTGCTCGATCTCGGCACGGGCGGCGGATAGCCCCTCGTGCCAGTCCGGCGCCTGCATCCCCTTGCGCGGCTCGAGCAGCAGCCCGCGCGGCAGCCGATCGGCGAAGGCGCGGCGGGCGAGCGCGCGCGGGCGGCCGTCGGCGAGATATTGTTCGAGCGGCACGGACAGGCAGAACTCGACCAGCCGGCGGTCGGACGCCGGATGGCGCTGGTCGACGCCCCACCCGCCGAGCGTCCCCTTGATATAGTTGCCGGGATCGACCCGCCGCAGCATCCGCACGCGCATCGCGACGGAATCGGCGAGCGGCCTGTAATCGAGATCGTGGCCCCGCTCGGCCGCGCGCCGGACCACGCCGAGTTCGCCGGCGCGTGCCGGATCGAGCGCGGCGATGGCGCCCAGGCTGAGTTCCGCGCCGCGCAGCCGGGCGATCGCGCGCCACACCGGCCGCGGCACGGCCGGGCCGAGCGCCTGCGCGGCGATGGTGCCGAGCCGGGTGCCCCGGCGGCGCAGCCGCACCGTCTCGGCGGCCAGCCGCACCAGCCGCCCGCGCCGCAGGAGGCTGTGGAGCAGCGGGAAGCCGTGGAAGCTGAAGCTCGCATTGCCGGCGATCCCGGTCAGCAGCACCTTGAGGTTGCGGCGCTGCGCCTCGTCGAGCGTCGCCGCGACCCAGACGCCGTTGCAGATGTTGAGGAACGGGCGCTCGAACAGGAAGAAGTTGCGCCCGAGCTCGTCGAGGGGAGAGACTCCCGAAGGCGCGATCCGGACATGATCGATATTGGGGTGCATCGCCGCGACGGCGGCGGCGAGCGGGCCCTCGTCGGCGATCACATGGTTCAGTCCGGAAACGTCATAGCCTTCCCGCGGAACCGCCGTGAAGCCGACGAGCCTTCGCCCTTCGGGCGCGAGCAGCCGCGCCGCGGTGGCCGCGATCGCCGAGCTGTCGAGCCCAGCGCTGAGGTGGGACGCGACTTGATCGCCGGCGCCGCGAAGGCGCGGCGCCACCGCGCGGTCGAGCTGCTCGCGCAGCGCCTCGGCATAGTCGTCCGGCCCCTTCAGGCGCAGCTCGACGGGACGCGGATCCCAATAGAGCCGCGCCTTTGTCCCGCCCGGATCGATCGCGAGGACCTGGCCCGCCGGGACCTTCTCGATCCCCTCGAAATAGGTCTCGCTGCCGGTTTCCGGGACCAGGGCCAGGAAGTCGGCGACGGCGCCTCGATCCGGCCTGCGCGGAATCTCGGCAAGCGCGTGGAGGCCCTTGGGCATCGAAGCGAAGGCGAAAAAGCCCTCGGTGCGATGGAAATGGAGCGGCCGCTGGCCCATCGGGTCGCGGGCCAGGAGCAGCGTCCGCGGCCCGGTCCGCCACCAGGCGAAGGCGAAATCGCCGAGGATCCTGTCGAGTGCACCCTCGCCCCATCGCTCGAGCGCCTGCAGCAGCAGATCGGCGTCCGCCATCCGCGCGGCTTCCCCACCGCTCATTCCGAGCGCGGCGCCGATCTCCTCCCGATTGTCGAGCCTGACATCGGCGACGAGCATGCTGGAGCCGTCCGCAGAGATTGCCGGGCCGCGGTCGTAGCGGTCTTCGGGGAGCAGGCGGTAGAGACGGCGGCCAATCGCGATCGGGCCGTCCGAACGGCTCACCGGCGCATCCGGCGCGTAGACGGACTGGGCCGCCAGCATGCGGGCGCAGCTCGCCGCGGCGTCGGCTCCGCCGAAGCTCCACAGCCCTGCGAGCGCAGTCACCTGTCGACCGGCTCCAGCGTCACCAGCCCATCCGCCTCGAGTGCGCGCAGCAGCCCTGCGATTTCCCGCTCGCAGGTCTCCGGATCGACATCATATTCCGCGACCAGCGCGTCGCGCAGTTCGCCGAGCCGCTTGGGCGTCTCGATCAACCCCCAGACCCGCGTCGCGGTGGGATTGAAGCCGAAGCAGGTGCCCTGCTCGACCTCGAGCCCGATCAGCTCGTCGTCGAGCTCGGCTTCGATCAGGCGTCCGCGGCGGCGCGCGAGGAGCTCACTCAACGAATTTTTCCTTTCATTCCGGCCATTCACGCCTTGCAGGCCGCACGGCGCTTGCGTTTGACACAGCAATGCGCAAATGCATAGTTGAACGCTGAAACGTTAACTAGAGTTAGGCAGGTCCATGACACATCCTCGCAGCCAAGACGACAGCAACGGTACGGGTGAGCAGCCGGCGCGCCGCGAGTGGGTCCGCCCGACCGTGCGCCGCATGTCCGCCGGCAGTGCCGAGGACGGCGCGATCTCGCATCCCGATTCGGGGATCAATCCCTCCTAAGGCAGCCCCGGCCGCGGCGTCGCCCGCCGGCTGCTGAAGATATCAAGGGGAGCGCGCTTCGCGGGCTCCCCTTTTTGCGTGCCGGATTCTGCAAGCCGCGATTGCCGGCGCTGAAACGAAGAAGGGCGGCGGCCCGGAAGCCGCCGCCCACCCCCTCCAGGAACCGGATCAGAGGACGAAGTCGCCGACGGTGAGCGACTGCAGCGGATCGACGATGACCTGGAGGACAAAGTCCGCCGCGCCGTTGCCGTCGGTATCGCCGTGGACCTGCCAGGTGTTGGTCACGACATCGGTCTGGATCGCCCGCAGCTGGCCCGCCGAGTTCGGGCCCGCCGCGGTGAAGGCGGCCGATCCGATGAAGGTAAAGGCCTGATTGCCGTCGAGCACCGTATTCGCGTCGATCACGCTGAGATCGATCTTGTCGACGCCGTGCACGAAGTCGAGGATGGTGTCGACGTTGGCGAGGCCGATCGGCGACTCGTTGGTCGCGTGGTAGCGGAACGTGTCCGCCCCGCCATTGCCCCTCAGCTGATCGGCGCCCCGGCCGCCGAAGATGAGGTCGTTGCCGCCGCCACCCGTCAAGGTGTCGTCCGCCGCGCCGCCCCAGAGGCGGAAATGGCCGCCTCCCTCGAGCGCGCCGTTGAACGCCATCGTCTCAGCGGTGCCGAGGCCGGCGCCGTTCACCGTGATCGTCGCCCCGGTCGCCAGCATCGAATCCTTCCAGACGATCGAATAATCGAACTCGCCGTCGCCGCCGGCGACGAACTGGACGTCGCTGGTCGAAGCGAGCGTGATGCTGTCGATCCCGGTGATCGCGCCGGTGAAACCGGCCGAGGTGAAGTCGAGCGCATAGTCGCCGCGCAGATAGAGCGAGTCGTAGCCCGCGCCGCCGTTGACGACGTCGCTGCTTCCGAACCGCCCGTCATGGCCGAAGACGAAGACGTCGCCCTGGTCACCGCCGGTGAGGTTGTCGACGCCTAGGCCGGCGAGAAGGATGAAGTTGCCGTCGGTCTCGGCGGCGCCGTTGAAGGTGAGGTCCTCGCCGGCGCGCAGCAGGAAGCCGTTGACCTTGAGCAGCCCGCCCGCAGCGACGTTCGCATTGAGCGTGGTGAGATTGTAGTCGTAATAGGCGTTGGCGTTGTCGCCATAGGCGGTGATGTTGCCGGGCGCGAGCGAGATCGATTCGACCGAATTGATGTTGCTGGTGACGCCGGTGCCGAAGGTGAGCGCCGGATAATTGCCCTGCAGGATGATCGCGTCCGCGCCGCCGCCGCCGTTGACGGTGTCGCCGGCGGTGAATTCCTTGCCGAAATAGAAGGTGTCGCCGGTCTCGAGGCCGTTCACCGTGTCGTTGCCGCCCTGTTCGACGCGGAAGATGTCGCGCTGCGGAGTGCCGTTGATGACGTTGTCGCCGGCGTCGCCGTACAGGATGTCGTCCGACGAGATCTGGCCGTTGACCGTCACGGAGACGTTGGTCGTCGCAGTCCCGCCGACCAGCTTGTAGGTGAAGATCTGGACTGCGGACGTGTTGACGGCGCCGGAACCCACCTCGGTCAGCCAGTTGAACGCCCCGTTTGGATTGTAGGTGATCGAGCCGCCGAGCTCGAGCTTTGCCGTGGCGCCGTTGCCGAGATTGACGGTGTCGCCCGGATTGACGGCGATGCCGTTGATCTCGGCGACCGCCAGCGGCGGGCCGTCGAGCTCGGTGTCGTTGGTGAGGACGGCGATGTTCACCGTCGCCGATTCGGCGGTGCTGGCATTGTCGGGGTTCGCGACGGGCGGATCGTCCACCGCGACCACGTTGACGCTGCTGTTGACAGTCACGGCGTTGCCGGCGTGATTGTCGATGGTCAGCTGGATAGAGCGGGTGTCGCTGGTCGGGTCCTGGCTTGGCGTCTGGAAGGTGAAGTCGCGCACCAGGATCTGCACCCGCGCCAGGGTCGCATTGCTGTTGAGGGCGATCCCCAACGTTCCCGCGGCGGTCGACTGGATGGTGCCGATGACGGCGCCGTCGACGGTGACGGTCGAGCCCGGATTGTAGAGGTTGGACAAGGTGACGTCCGGCCCGGTCGTGATCCTGTCGCCGAAATGATAGCCGGCACTGATCGCGACGGTGAGGTCGTGGCCGTCGAAATTGGCATTGTCCGGATCGGCGACGACCGCATTGTCGCCGACGTCCAGCCATACCGGCGGGCCGCCCTCGGTGAAGGTCGGCGCATCGCCCGCAAGGTTCGAGATGGTCGGCAGGTCGTTGGCCACGGTCACGGTCAGCGTCTGGGTCTCGACCGTCGTCTTGGCGAGGGTACCGCCGTTGCCGACATTGTTGCCGTCGTTGAACGTCATCGTGACGGTCTTGTCGCCCGGCGTCGGATTGTCGCCGACGATGATGTAGCCGAAATCGTCGACGAGGTCGTTCAGGCGGGCGAGAGTGGCTTCGCTGGTGAACGCGCTCACCGTCATGTTCGCCGTGCCGAAACCGGCGATCTTGCCGATGATGACCGGCGTTCCGGCATTGTCGTAGACG
>DASVVP010000045.1:0-3554 GCA_036386495.1 Allosphingosinicella sp. | reverse complement strand
AGGCGATCTGGAAGCGGGCGGCGGAGCGGATCGGGGGCGGCATGGAGGCGGTATAGCCTGTACCGCCGGGCTTGAGAATCCTCCCCCGCCTCGCATACGGGGTACGATGCCCGACGACATCCCGCCGCCGCCGCTCTCCTTGCTCGACGGCGCGGCCCTGTTTCTCGATTTCGACGGTACTTTGGTCGAGCTCGCCGAAGCGCCCGACGCGATCCGGGTGCCCGGCGAGCTTGCCGGGCTGCTCCGGAGCCTCGCCACCCGACTCGGAGGCCGCCTCGCCCTCGTCAGCGGCCGCGCGCTGGCCGACCTCGACCGGCACATCCATTGTCCCGGCGTCGCCGTGTCGGGGTCGCACGGCCTCGAGCTCAGGCTGGCCGACGGGCGGGTGCTGCCGGTGACGCGGCCCGAAGCGCTGGACGCGGCGGGCGAGGAGATCCGCCGCTTCGCCGAGGCGGCGGGCGACGGCCTCATCGTCGAGGAGAAGCCGGCCAGCGTCGCGCTCCACTTCCGCCGCGTTCCGGAGCGCGAAGCCGAAGTCGCGGCTTTGGTCGACCGCCTCGCCGCGCGCACCGGTCTTCTCGTGCAGCGCGGCAAGATGGTCGCGGAGCTTCGGCCCGCCGGCGCGGACAAGGGCGACGCATTGGCTGCGCTGATGCGGGAACCCCGCTTCGCCGGCGCGCGTCCTTTGTTCATGGGAGACGATCTCACCGACGAGCATGCGTTCGAGTCGGCGGCCGCGCTGGGCGGGGCGGGCGTGCTGGTCGGGCCGCAACGGGAGACCGCGGCGCGCTATCGGCTCCCCGGAGTCGCCGAGGTCGCGCGATGGCTGCGGGCGGCGGGATGACCAGCCTGAACCTCTGGCCGGTCGGCAATTGCCAGGTCAGCGCCCTCGTCGACGAAGCCGCGGGCATGGTCTGGGGCTGCGCGCCCTCGGTCGACGGCGATCCCCTGTTCTGCTCGCTGCTCGAACCGAAGGGATTTGCAGGTCGCCATGCCCCCGGCATGGCTGCGGACAGCCGGGGACTGCCCGCACCTGCAAATAGCGCCCAGCCGCGCGGCGAATGGCGGATCGCGCTCGAGAAGCAGGTCCGGGTCGAGCAACGCTACCTCAGGAACACCCCCGTTTTGATGACGCGGCTGATCGATGCCGACGGCAACAGCGCCGACGTCTACGATTTCTGCCCGCGCTTCGAGCGCTCGGGGCGGATGTACCGTCCGGTCGCCTTCGTCCGGATCGTCCGGCCGATCTCGGGCGCGCCGCGCATCCGCGTGGCGCTGAATCCGGCGGCCAACTGGGGCGCCCGCGACGCCGAGCGGACCAGCGGCACCAACCACATCCGCTTCCTGCTGAAGCCGCAGCCGCTGCGCCTGACGACCGACGCGCCGATCGGACACGTCCTCGAAAGCCGCCCGTTCCGGCTGGAAAAGTCGCTCCATTTTTTCCTCGGTCCCGACGAGCCGTTCGTGGGCAATGTCGGCCACACCGTCGCCGCGATGCTCCATCAGACCAGCGACGAATGGCGCGCCTGGGTGCGCGGGCTCGCCATCCCGTTCGAATGGCAGGAGGTGGTGATTCGCGCGGCGATCGCGCTCAAGCTCTGCCAGCACGAGGAGACCGGGGCGATCGTCGCCGCGCTCACCACCTCGATCCCGGAAGCGCCGGGCAGCGGCCGCAACTGGGACTATCGCTATTGCTGGATCCGCGACGCCTACTACACGGTCCAGGCGCTGAACCGGCTCGGCGCGCTCGACGTCCTGGAGAATTATCTCAGCTATCTGAGGAACATCGTCGATTCCTCGGCAGATGGGTTCATCCAGCCGCTCTACGCCGTTTCGGGCGAGCCGAAGCTCGAGGAGCGGGAGGCGGAAGGCCTGGCCGGCTATCGCGGCATGGGGCCGGTCAGGGTCGGCAACGCCGCCTATCGGCAGGTCCAGCACGACGCCTACGGCCAGATCGTCCTCTCCAATGCCCAGGCCTTTTTCGACGAGCGCCTGTTCCGTCAGGCCACCGCCGAGGATTTCGCCGCGCTGGAACGGGTCGGCGAGCGCGCCTTCGCCAACCACGACCAGCCCGATGCCGGCCTGTGGGAGTTCCGCACCCGCGCCGCCGTCCACACCTACTCGGCGGTGATGAGCTGGGCGGCGTGCGACAGGCTCGCCAACATTGCCGAGCGGCTCGGGCTCGACGAGCGGGCGGCGCTCTGGCGCGAGCGCGAAGCGGCGGTGCGGCGCACGATCGAAGGGCGCGCCTGGATTGAGGAAGAGGGGCGCTTCGGCGCCAGCTTCGGCGGCGCAGGGCTCGACGCCAGTCTGCTCCAGCTGGTCGACATGCGCTTTCTCGACCCCGCCGATCCGCGCTTCCTCGCGACCTTCGCCGCGGTCGAGCATGGCCTACGCCGCGGCGAGCACATGCTGCGCTACGCCGCCGAGGACGATTTCGGACTGCCCGAGACGGCATTCAACTTCTGCACCTTCTGGCTGATCGAGGCGCTGCACCTCGCCGGCCGCCGCGACGAGGCGCGCCATCTCTACGAGCGGATGCTGGAGCGCCTGACGCCGGCCGGCTTGCTGTCGGAGGATTCGGATTTCCGCACCGGCGAGCTCTGGGGCAACTATCCGCAGACCTATTCGCTGGTAGGGTTGATCAACTGCGCCGGCCTGCTGTCCAAGCCGTGGAGCTCGGTCCGATGAAGAGCACGTCATCCCGGCGAAGGCCGGGATCCCAGCGAGAAAGGGCGCCGAGCCTTTCACCCCCTGAGGCCCCGGCCTTCGCCGGGGCGACGAGGATATCATGAGCCGCCTCATCATCGTCTCGAACCGCGTCTCGGCGCCGCGCGCCGACAGTGCCACCGGTACGCAGGGCGGCCTCGCGGTGGCGCTGGCGGCGGCGCTCAGGGACAATAAGGGCCTGTGGTTCGGCTGGTCGGGCGAGAAGACGGACGTCTTCACCGGCCATATCGACCTGCAGCGCCACGAGGGCGTCAAGACGGCGACGATCGACCTCGAGGAACAGGACGTCGACGAATATTATAACGGTTACGCCAACCGCACCTTGTGGCCGCTCTTCCACTACCGGATCGACCTCGCCGAATATGACCGCAGCTTCGCCGGCGGCTACGAACGGGTGAACGAGCGCTTCGCCGAGACGGTGGCGCCGCTGATCGAGCCTGACGACCTCGTCTGGATCCACGATTACCACCTCATCCCGCTCGGCCAGCAGCTGCGCGAGCGCGGGCTCAAGAACCGGATCGGCTTCTTCCTCCATATCCCCTGGCCGCCGGCGCGGCTGATGGTCTCGCTCCCGTTCCACGAGGGGCTGGTGCTCTCGATGCTCGCCTACGACGTGATCGGCTTCCAGACCGAGGAGTGGCTGGAAAGCTTCCGCCACTATGTCGAGCGCGAGCTTGGCGGCCAATGCGACCCTGACGGCACGATCCATGTCGGCGGGCGCTCGGTGCATGCCGCGGCTTATCCGATCGGCATCGACTATAAGGAGTTCCAGCAGGCGGTCGCGAGCGACACGGCGAAGGCGGCGGCGGAGCGGCTTCGGCAGA
>DASVVP010000044.1:0-3643 GCA_036386495.1 Allosphingosinicella sp. | reverse complement strand
TCCCCCTCCCCGTCCCGGGGAGGACAGGATCGAAGTCGACGCCGGTGGTCTCGCCATCGCCGATCTCGAAGATCAGGGGCTCCTCCAGCATCAGCGCCCGGTTCCCGGTCCAGGTCTCCGCGCCCGCGCTCTTGCCAGCCTCCGGGCGCGTCGGCCGTCCTTCGCGGTTCATGCTCATGCCAGCGTCTCCTTCAGCGCCGCGGCGAAGGCGGCGATGTCGCCGTGACCGACCGTTTCCGTCACGGCGACGACGAGGCCGTTCTCGAGGCCCGCCTCGCCCGGATAGAGCCGGCCGAGCGAGACGCCGCCGAGCACCCCTTGCTCGGCCATCGCCCGCACCACCGGCCGCGCTTCCCTGGGCAGACGCAGGGTGAACTCGTTGAAGAAGCTCTCGTTGACCAGCTCGACGCCGGCGATCCGGGTCAGCCGCCCGGCCGCTTCGAGCGCCAGATAATGGTTAGCCTCGGCCAGCCGCCGCAGGCCCCTCTCGCCGAGCAGGGTCATGTGGATCGAGAAAGCGAGCGCGCACAGGCCGCTGTTGGTGCAGATGTTAGAGGTCGCCTTCTCGCGCCGGATATGCTGCTCCCGGGTCGAGAGCGTGAGCACGAAGCCGCGCTTCCCCTCCGCGTCGACCGTCTCGCCGGCAAGCCGTCCCGGCATCTGCCGCACATATTTGTCCCGGGTCGCGAACAGCCCGACATAGGGCCCACCGAAATTGAGGCCGACGCCGATCGACTGGCCTTCGCCGACGACGATGTCCGCCCCCATCTCACCCGGCGACTTGATCGCGCCCAGCGCCACCGGCTCGGTCACCACCGCGACCAGCAGGGCGCCCGCCGCATGGCAGCGCTCGGCCAGCTCGGAAAGGTCGCCGATCCTCCCCAATATGTCGGGATACTGGACGACGACGCAGCTCGTCTCGCCGTCCACGGCCGCGATCAGCCGCCGCGTGTCGGGCTCCGGCGACAGCTCGGGCAGGCCGGTCCCGAGGACGTCGCCGGTAAAGCGCGCCATCGTCTTCGCCACCGAGACATAATGCGGATGCAGCCCCGCCGACAGGATCGCCTTGCCCCGCCGCGTGATCCGCCGCGCCATCCCGATCGCCTCCCAGCAGGCGGTCGAGCCGTCGTACATCGAGGCGTTGGCGACGTCGCAGCCGTAGAGCCGCGCCACCTGGGTCTGGAACTCGAACAGGGCCTGCAGCGTGCCCTGCGCGATCTCGGGCTGGTAGGGCGTGTAGGCGGTCAGGAACTCGCCGCGCTGGATGAGGTGGTCGACGCTCGCCGGGACGTGGTGGCGATAGGCGCCGCAGCCGAGGAAGAAGGGCGCGTCGCCGGCAACGAGGTTGCGCCGCGCCATCGCGCCCAGCTCGCGCTCGACCGCCATCTCGCTGGCATGGTCCGGCAGGCCGGCGATCTGGCCCGCGAGCCGCGCGCCTTCCGGCACGTCGACGAACAATTCGTCGACCGAGCCGGCGCCGACCGCGCGCAGCATCTCCATCCGGTCGGTATCGGTAAGGGGAAGGTAACGCATCTATTCGAAATCCTCGGCGGAAAGCCCCTCCCCTCGATGGGGAGGGGTTTGGGGTGGGGTGGAGTCTTCGGAAACGCAGTGCCGGCGGAGACGCCACCCCCACCCCAACCCTCCCCCCTCAAGGGGGAGGGAGTTGAGGCGGACGCGCATCATCCCTCCGGCTTCCTCATCGCGAAGCGGAGCCGCACATAATCGGCGATCCAGCCGCCGTCGGCCTGCTGCAGCGTCCCGGCGAGGCGGCGCTCGACACCGGCGGCGATGTCGGCGCGCTCCCATTCGGGGACCATGGCGAGGTCGAGCCAGCCCGAGCGGAAGGTCTTGATCCACGGCCCGAGCCCGCCCGGCAGCGCGGTCGGCCGCGGCACCAGGGCCGCCTGGATCTGGGTGAAGCCGGCGCAGCCGTAGAGGCGGACGAACTCGGCGACGTCGGGATACCAATGCGGGTCCTGCTCGGGCTGGGCGAAGCCGCGTTCGGCGAGCTCGGCGCGAAGGCCGCCGCGCAAAGCGGCGAGGTTGCCCGCCCCGCCCATCTCGCCGGCGAAGCGCCCGCCCGGCCGGACCATGCCGAAAATCCCCGTCGCCACCGCGTCCGGATCGAGCATCCAGTGCAAAGCCGCGTTCGAGAAAGCGGCGTCGAACTGGCCGAAGCGGCTCGCCTGCTCCTCGAGGTCCAGCGCCTGCGCGTCCGCCACGAACGCGTCGACGCCCTTGGCGCGCGCCGCCTCGACCATCGCTTCCGATGCGTCGAGCCCGATCACCCGCGCCCCGGCCGCCATGATCTTCAGCGTCAGCGTGCCGTCGCCGCAGCCGATGTCCAGGATCAGCTCGCCGGGCTGCGGGGCGAGCAGCGCCAGCGCCGCATCGCCCAGCGCCGGCACGAACGCGGCGTTGGCGGCATAATCGGTCGGCGACCAGCAGGAGGCGGGATTGACGTTCATTCCTCCCCTCCCCTCGATGGCCAGAGCTGATTCGGCGCGGATGCTCCGAACCCGTTCGTCCTGAGTAGGGACCGAGTAGGCGAAGCCGTAGCGAGGGCCCGTATCGAAGGACCCGATCCCTCGATACGCCGTCTCGACTTCGCTCGACGGCTACTCGGGACGAACGGATAGCTCTGTCTCACTGGCTGTCGCAGAAGCTCTTATAGGCGTCGGCGTCCATCAGCCCCTCGAGCTCGGACGTGTCGGCGAGGCGCAGCTTGAAGAACCAGCCCTCGCCCTCCGGGTCCGAATTGACCAGCGAGGGCTCGTCGACCACCGCCTGGTTGCCCGCAATGATCTCGCCCGTGACCGGCGAATAGACGTCGGACGCCGCCTTGACCGACTCGACCACCGCCGCCTCGCCGCCTTTGGCCACCTGCCGCCCGGCATCGGGAATCTCGACGAAGACGACGTCGCCGAGCTGGCCCTGGGCGAAATCGGTGACGCCCACCGTTGCGCTGTCGCCCTCGACCCGGATCCACTCATGCTCCTTCGTATAATATACGGTCATCAGCCGGCTCCCTTGCGATGATAGCGGTGGGGGACGAAGGGCATAGGCGTCACCTTCGCCTGGAATATCTTGCCGCGCTGGGCGAGCCGGATCTCGCTGCCGGGCTCGGCGCTTGCGGCGGGGACATAGGCCATCGCGATCGGCGCCTCTAGCGTCGGCGAGAAGCCGCCGCTGGTCACCTTGCCGACCTCGTCGCCGTCCCGGTCGACGACGAACGCGCCCTCGCGGACTGGCTGGCGCCCCTCGACCGCGAGCCCGACGCGGCGCCGGATCGGTCCGTCGCCGAGCTCGACCCGGATCCGGTGCCAGCCCGGGAAGCCGCCTTCGTCGCGCCGCCGTTTGGAGAGCGCGAAGGTGAGACCGGCCTCGACCGGCGTCGTCCCGGTATCGAGATCGTGCCCGTAGAGCGGCAGCCCCGCCTCGAGCCGCAGCGAATCGCGCGCGCCCAGACCGATCGGCTTCACTCCCGGCTGCTCGAGCAGCAGCGCCGCGACCTGCTCGGCGCGGGCCGAGGCGACCGAGATCTCGAAGCCGTCCTCGCCCGTGTAGCCCGACCGGCTGATCCAGGCTTTGGTGCCGCCGAT
The DNA here is from genome assembly GCA_036386495.1 of Allosphingosinicella sp. GTDB lineage: Bacteria > Pseudomonadota > Alphaproteobacteria > Sphingomonadales > Sphingomonadaceae > Allosphingosinicella. Next base: position 38 of record DASVVP010000044.1, on the reverse strand, counting down.
CTCGAACGCGGCGCCGGTCATGAATCCGAGCCCGCCGA
>DASVVP010000043.1:0-5715 GCA_036386495.1 Allosphingosinicella sp. | reverse complement strand
TCCCCCTCCCCGTCCCGGGGAGGAGCTATTCGGCGGCCGGATAATCGACATAGCCCTCGGCGCCCTGGCTGTACCAGGTCGAGCGGTCGTCGGAGGCGAGATCGAGCTTGTTGGCGAGCCGATATGAGAGGTCGGGATTGGAGATGAACGGGCGGCCGAAGCTGATCGCGTCCGCCCGCTCCTCGGCAAGTGCCGCTTCCGCTTCGGCGAGGCCGTAGTCCGAATTGAGCACCAGCGGGCCGGCGAAGACCTTGCGGATGGCGGGCGCGACCGGGGGCACGTCCGACGTCCCGAACGTTCCTTCCGGCCCCGGCTCGCGAAGCTCGAGAAAGGCGATCCCGATCTCCTGAAGCGCGGCCGCGGCGGCGGTGAACAAGGTTTTCGGGTCGCTGTCGGTGCAGCCCTGGGTCTCGCTGTTGGGGGACAGCCGGACGGCGGTGCGCTCCGGGCCGACCGTATCGGCGATCGCCTGCGCCGCCTCGCGCAGCAGCCGGATCCGGTTTGCGACCGGCCCGCCATATTCGTCGTCGCGCAGGTTGGTCGAATCGCGGAGGAATTGGTCGACGAGATAGCCGTTCGCAGCGTGGAGCTGGACGCCGTCGAAGCCGGCCGCGATGGCGAGGCCGGCGGCGCGGCCGTAATCGGCGACGACCGCCGCGATCTCCGGGACGGTGAGAGCGCGCGCTTCGGCATAGGTCTGGCGGCCGTCATAGGTGTGCGCCTTGTACGGCGCGGTCGTCGCCGACGCGGAGACCGGCGCCGCGCCGTCGAGGAAGCTCGGATGGACCAGCCGGCCCATATGCCAGAGCTGGCAGAAGATCCGCCCGCCGGCCTCGTGCACCGCCTCGACCACCTTCTGCCAGGCCTGCATCTGCCCGATCGTCCAGATGCCCGGCGCGAACGGCCATCCGAGCCCCTGCCGCGAGATTCCGGTCGCTTCGGTGATGATCAGGCCGGCGCCTGCGCGCTGCGCATAATAGGTCGCCATCAGCTCGGTCGGGATATGGTCGCGAGTGGCTCGGGCGCGGGTGAGCGGCGCCATGATCACCCGGTTGGGACAGACCAGGGGGCCGAGGGTGATCGGCTCGAACAGGCTCGGCATCGCGACTCCTTGACGGTCGGGAGCGGCGGGCCCTAGCGCGCCGCCAGCGCCGATGCACCAGCCTCCATCACCCGCGCGGCCGGGCCGCCACGCCTTCGCCGCCCTGATCGCCGCCAACCTGTTTCTCGCCGTCGGGCCGTGGATGGTCCGGCTCGCCGACGTCGGGCCGGTCGCCGCGGGCTTCTGGAGGCTGGCGCTGGCGTTGCCCTTCCTCGCGTTTCTCGCCGTCCGGGCGCAGGCGGGCCGGCCGTTCCCCGGCTGGGCGATCCTCGCCACCATCGCGGTCGGCGGCCTGTTCTTCGCGGCCGACCTCGCCGCCTGGCATGAGGGCATCCTCAGGACCAAGCTCGCCAACGCCACCCTGTTCGGCAACTCGTCGAGCCTGCTCTTCGCGGTCTACGGCTTCATCGTCGTCCGCGCTCTGCCGAGCCGGATCCAGGCGGGCGCGATCGCCCTCGCTCTGGTCGGGGCCGTGCTTCTGCTCGGCGGAAGCTACGAGCTGTCGCCGCAGAACTTCACCGGCGACCTGCTCGCGATCCTCGCGGGCTTCTTCTACTGCTTCTACCTGATCGCGGTCGATCGGGCGCGGCGGACGATGGCGCCGATGCCGGTGCTTGCGATCGCCACGGCGGCCGGCGCGCTTCCGATCCTGCTGTTCGCGATCGCGCTCGGCGAGCAGGTGATGCCCGGCGACTGGACCCCCGTGATCCTGCTTTCGGCGGGCAGCCAGCTCTTCGGCCAGGGGCTGCTGGTCTATGCCATGGGGCACCTCTCGCCCGTCGTGGTGGGCGTCGGCCTGCTCACCCAGCCGGTCGCCGCGGCGGCGATCGGCTGGGCGGCTTATGGGGAGACGTTCGGGCCGGTGGACCTGCTCGGAGCGCTTCTGATCGCGGCGGCGATGGTGATGATCCGGCTGCCGCCCCCCGGCTTGCATCCTCGTGCTCCGGGGATCATGAGCGACTCATGATCGCGCCCGCCGACATGACCCTCGACGAGCTCAGGGCCGCTCTCGCCCCGCTCGTTCCCGCCCACGCCGCCTTCGACGGCTGGTCGGGCGAGGCTTTGGCCATGGCCGCCGCCGAGCTCGGCGTCCCCGCCGGCCGGGCGCGGCTCGCCTTCCCCGGCGGCGCCGTCCAGATGATCGATTGCTGGTTCGATTCGATCGACGTCGCGATGCTCGGCGCCTTCCCGCCCGAGCGCATCCAGGCGATGAAGATCCGCGAGCGGATTCGCGAGCTGGTCCTGTTCCGGATCGAGCGGATGCTGCCCCAGCGCGAGGCGCTCCGCCGCGCCGCCGCGATCCTCGCCCGGCCGCAGAACCTGCGCACCTCCGCGAAGCTGGCCTGGCGCGCCGCCGACCGGATGTGGCGGGTCGCCGGCGACAAGGCCACCGACTTCAACCATTATTCCAAACGCGCGATTCTCTCCGGGGTCTACGGCTCGACCATGCTCGTCTTCCTCGACGACAATAGCGAGGACCTCGCCGACACCCGCGCCTTCCTCTCGCGGCGGATCGAGAATGTGATGGAGTTCGAGAAGGTCAAGGCGAGCTGGCGCGGCAGCCGCGAACGCCTCCCGAGCCTCAGCCGCTTCCTCGGAAGGCTTCGCTACCCGGCGGTCTGACATTTTCGTGTAAGCCGATTTAACATCAACCCTTGCGGGTCGCGAATTTCGTGATATAGAGATTCGCATGAATATAGCCGCACCCAGGCGCGCCTATCGCCAGACCAGCCGCGCCGCCGCCGCCGAGGCGACGGGCGAGCGAATCCTCGCCGCCTTCCGCGCCCGTCTGGAGCAAGGCTGGCTCGAGGAGATCCGGCTTGAGGACATCGCCCGCGACGCCGGGGTCACCGTCCAGACCGTGATCCGCCGCTTCGGAGGCAAAGAGGGGCTGCTCGACGTCGCCGCCCAGCGCATCGGCGAGGCGGTGCAGCTCCGCCGCGACGTGGCGCCGGGCGATGCCGCCGCCGCCGTGCGCGCCGTCGTCCGCGACTATGAAGCGAGCGGCGACCTGATCATTCGAATGCTCGCTCAGGAGGACCGCTATCGCGCGATGCGGCGCATCGCCGACATCGGCCGGGCCGGCCACCGCGCCTGGATCGGCGCGGTGTTCGAGCCCTGGCTCGATCCTATGCCGGAGCCGAGGCGCCGCCCCGCCCACGACGCCCTCGTCGTCGCCACCGACCTCTATGTCTGGAAGCTCGTCCGCCGCGACATGGGCCGGGACGTGGCCGAGCTCGAAGGTCTGATGCTCCGGATGATCGCCGCGGCGCTCGGCGTCGCTCCCGCCGACCTCGCCCAAGGAACCCGCAAATGACCGTTCGCAACTTCCTCTTCGCATCCTGGGAGGGCGGCGGGTCGATCGGCCCGGCGCTCACCGTCGTCCGCAAACTCGTGGAACGCGGCCACCGGGTCCGCTTCATGAGCGACAGGTGCAACCGCCCCGAAGCCGAGGCGTCCGGCGCGCATTTCGTGCCCTGGACCCGGGCCCCGAGCCGTCCCGACCGCGGCCGCGGCAGCGATGTGCTCCGCGACTGGGAGGTCGGCCCGCGCGAGGGCATGGAGCGGACGCTCGACAACATCATGCTGGGTCCGTCGCTCGCTTATGCGGAGGATTTGATCGAGGAGCTGAAGCGCGAGCCCGCAGACCTGGTCGTCGCCAACGAGATGATGTTCGGAGCGATGGCCGGGTGCGAGGCTGTAGGGCAGAAGCTGGCCCTCCTCTCCTGCAACATCTGCGTCTACCCGCTGATCGAGGGAATGCCGCCGCTCGGGCCGGGCCTTCCCCCGGCTCGGACCGAGGAGGAGCGGGGCGTGCTCGCCGCGATGGCCGCGAGCAATCGGGACATGCTGAACTCGCGCCTGTCGGCGCTCAACGCCGCCCGCGCCGCGCTCGGCCTGGCGCCCCTGGGGGACGTCCACGACCAGCTTCAGGCGGCGGAGGTGCTGCTGCTCGGAACGTCGCGTGCCTTCGACTTCGACACGGCCGAGCTGCCGCCTTTCGTTCGCTATGTCGGCCCGCAGCTCGACGACCCGGCCTGGGCCGCGCCCTGGCGTTCACCCTGGCCCGCCGGCGACAGGCGCCCGCTGGTGCTGGTCGGCTTCAGCACCAGCTTCCAGAATCATGTCGCCCTACTCCAGCGGGTGATCGACGCGGCCGCGGATATGCCGGTTCGTCTCCTCGTGACTCTCGGCGCCGCGATCGATCCGGGCGAGCTGCGTCCCGCGGCGAACAGCGTCCTCGTCCGAAGCGCGCCCCATAATGAGGTGATGCGCGATGCGGCCCTGGTCGTCACCCATGGCGGCCACGGCACCGTCACCCGCGCTCTCGCCCACCAGCTGCCGATGCTCGTCGTCCCGCTCGGCCGCGACCAGAACGACAATGCGGTCCGGATCACCGAGCGCGGCGCCGGCCTCAGCCTGCCTCCGGGCGCCGACGCCGGCACGATCCGCGATGCGCTGGGACGCCTGCTCGCCGAACCCGCTTTCGCCGAGGCCGCGGCCTCGCTCGGGGAGCGAGTCGCCGCAGACGTGGCCAACTCCCCCGTCGTGGAGGAGCTGGAGGCCCTGGCCGCGCCTGCCGCAAACGGGGCCCGGCGCGCCGCCTAGCGCGAGCCCGCTCTTGCCGCGGCGGGAAGCCGCCCGCTAGCAGAACCGGATGAGCGATGCCGCCCTGAGCACCGCGATCATCCTCGCCGCTCTGGCGCTGTTCGTCAGCGACCGGATCCGGCCCGACGCGGTGGCCTTGCTCATCCTGCTCGCCTCCTGGGTGACCGGGCTGCTCACGCTTGACCAGGCGCTCGCCGGCTTCGGCTCTCAGGCCGTCGTCATCGTCGCCGCCGTGCTCGTCGTCGGGCGCGCGGTCGAGTTCACCGGTGCCGCCCAGGCGATGACCGCCCTGTTCGTGCCAAAGGTCCGGTTCGCCGCTATCCGGATCGCCGGTGTGCTCCTGATGGGCGCGGCCCTCTCGGCCTTCATGAATAACATCGCCGCGCTCGCCATCACCATGCCGATCGCGCTCACCGTCGCGCGCGAGCACAAGCTGCCCCCTGGAGCGGTGCTGATGCCGCTCTCCTTCGCGACCATCCTCGGCGGAATGACGACGCTGATCGGCACTCCCGCCAATCTGATCGTCTCGTCGGTTCGCGAGGACCAGGTCGGCGCTCCGTTCGGAATGTTCGACATGACGGTCGTCGGCGGGGCGGTCACGATCGCGGGCCTCGCCTACCTCACCCTGATCGGCTGGCGCCTGGCGCCACACCGCTCCGGCGGCGCTGAGGTTGAATCGACGCGAAGGCTGCTGGTGTTCGAGCTCGCTTTGCCGATCGCAGCCGCCCAGGGGCGGACCGGCGTCGCAATGCTCCGCCGGACTCTGCGACAGGCAGGCGCGTCGCTGCTCGCCGTCCTGCGCAAGGGCGAGCGCGTCCGGCTGGAGGGCGATTCCTCGCTCGGGCCCGAGGACCGGCTGCTGGTGATGAGCCGCGACAAGCCCTGGGAAGTCGCTGCCAGGAGCAGGCTCTTCGCCGACGTCGACGCCGATCCGCCCGAAACCGTCACGGCGCATGTCTCAGTGATTCACGGCTCGTCACTGATCGGTCAGGATTACGGCGCGA
>DASVVP010000042.1:0-9903 GCA_036386495.1 Allosphingosinicella sp. | reverse complement strand
GCCGCCGTCACGGTTCAGCGATTGTTGCTGTAGACCCTCAGCACCGTGTTGGTGCGGGCGTCGATCTGGTAGATGCGCTGCCCGTCCGTGCGGTAGACGATGCCGTTGCCGTCGCGGAACTGGTTGCGCAGCTCGTAGGGGACCGCGCCCAGGTTTGACGGCGCGCGCTGGCCGACGCCGACGCAGTCGTTGCTGCCGCCGCCGAAAATGCCGCCGATCACGTTGCCGATGACGCCGCCATTGTTGTTGCAGTCGCGGACCTCCTCATAGGTGCCGCCCTGGCCGGTATAGCCTCCATTGTAGTCGTCCCGGTCGTTGTCGGCCCAGCGGCCGTTGCCGCCGCCGTCGGCGAGGCGGAACTGCTGGCGGACGGTACGCAGCCGCTGCTGCAGGTCCATCCGCTCCTGCTGGGTGAGGCCGTTGACGCTGTACTGATATTGCAGCCGGCGCAGCTGGCGCAGCTGCGTGCGCAGGTTGCGCGCTTCGGTGCGGTTGATCGCGCCCGATTGGATCCCGGCCTGGAGCCGCGTGTCGAGCTGCGCAATGCGATTGTCGAGGTTGGCCGAAACGTTGGCGTTGACATTGCCCTGGGTGCCCCAGGCGTTGCCTGATTGGGCGGTGGCCGGGGCCGCGAGGGCGACCGCCGACGCGGCGGCGGTCATTGCGATAAGAAGCTTCTGCATGGTCGATACTCCAACTAGGCCCCGCCGCTTCAGTGCATCAACGCCCGGAGGCGCGCGCTTGTTGCAATGGCGTACGTGGGAGCGCTCGGCCCGGCGCGCGGGCCCTTCCGTTCGTCGGGCGCCAAGCCCATGCGCCGCAACGAAAAAACGCCCCGGCCGCAGGGCCGGGGCGCTCTTCGTCCTGGCGAGAGCCGCCGGATCAGCGGTTCAGCGCGAAGACCTGCATGACGAGGTTGGTGCGGGCGTCGATCCGGTAGACGTTGCGGCGGTCGGCCCGGTAATAGGCCCCGCCGCCGTCGCGATACTCGCTGCGAAGGTCGTAGGGGACGGCGCCGAGGTCGGCGGAGGCCCGCTGGCCGACGCGAAGCCCGTCGCTGCCGGTCAGCCGGTCGATGGCGTCGCCGAAGATGCCGCCGCGGCGGTCGCGGTCCCGATAGCCCTGGTCGGCAGCGTCGATGCGGCCGTCGCGGTTGAGATCGCGGTCGTCATAGCCGTCGCGATCGGCGTCGACGCGGGCGTCATTGTCGTAGCGCCCGTCGCGCCGGTCTTCCCAGCGGCCGTCGCGGCCTTCCTGGCCCGGAGGAACACAGCCATTGTCGCGCTTGTCGAGGCCCGGCGGGCAGTCGCGCCCGTCGCGGCCGTCGCGTCGGTCATTCTCGCTCCAGCGGTCGTCGTCGCGGCCATATCCGCCGCCGTCGGCGAGGCGGATCTGCTGGCGCAGCGTACGGGTCCGCTGCTGGAGGTCGGTGCGCTCCTGGACGCTGAGTCCGCCGACGCTGTACTGGCGCTCGAGGCGGGCGAGGGCGCGCAGCTGGGTGCGCAGGGACATCGCCTCCTGGCGGCTGATCGTGCCCTGGCGGATGCCGGCGTCGATCCGCGCCGAAAGCTGCTCGGTTCCGCCGCCGGCATGCACGCCGGCCGAGCCGCCGGGATATTGCGCCATTGCGGGCGCGCCGATCGCGACGGCCGAGACGGCCGCCATCGTCAAAAGAATCCTGTTCATGTGATAAACTCCGTTGGGCCCCAACCCTTGGTCTCACCTCGCGCCCGGCGCGGTGAGGGGTTGCTGAACGAAGCGTGCACCTGAGGTTCATCGCCCGGCGCGGTGCGCCGGGTCGTGTCTTCAAAGGGGGCGAAGCGCGCTCAGCGCTTGATGTCGGCGACCATGCCCTTGGTGGAGGGGTTGGAGACGTTGTTCTTCTTGGGCTTTTCGGCCTTGGGCTTGCGCACTTCCCTGTTCGATTTCTTCTGGCCCTTGGCCATCGTCCCGATCCTTCGCGGCTGGATGCCGCGCTTATCCTACACGGAGCGGCGGCCGCATCAAACTGGGCTGGATCATGACCGCGTCCACAGGCTAGCTTCGGCGCTCCAAGCAGCAACGAGGTCCAGCCATGTCCACTTCGCCCTGGGGAATGCCGAGCAGCCACAGCCGCAGCTCCGCCGACGATATCGATTACGAGATCAAGGGCCAGGAGCTGCAGTTCGTCGAGGTCGAGCTCGATCCGGGCGAGAGCGCCGTCGCCGAGGCGGGCGCGATGGTCTGGAAGGATGCGACCGTCGAGATGACCACGGTGTTCGGCAGCGGCGCCGGCCAGGAGAGCGGGTTCATGGGCAAGCTGCTGTCCGCCGGCAAGCGCCTGGTCACCGGCGAATCGCTGTTCACCACCGTCTTCACCCACACCGGATCCGGCAAGGCGCGGGTCGCGTTCGGCGCGCCCGTCCCGGGCGCGATCCTGCCGATCCGCCTCTCCGAGGTCGGCGGCACGCTCATCTGCCAGAAGGACAGCTTCCTCGCCGCCGCCAAGGGCGTCTCGATCGGCATCCACTTCCAGCGCAAGGTGCTGACCGGCCTGTTCGGCGGCGAGGGCTTCATCATGCAAAAGCTGGAAGGCGACGGCTGGGTCTTCGTCCAGATGGGCGGGATGGTGATCGAGCGCGAGCTGAGGGCCGGGGAGCAAATCCATGTCGACACCGGCTGCATCGCCGCCTTCATGCCGTCGGTCGATTTCGACCTGATCGGCGCCGGCGGCGTCAAGAGCGCCCTGTTCGGCGGCGAGGGCCTGTTCTTCGCCCGCCTCACCGGCCCCGGCAAAGTCTGGATCCAGTCGCTGCCCTTCTCGCGCCTCGCCGGACGCATGCTGCAGGCGGCGATGCCCGCGGGCGGCGGCAATCGCGGCGAAGGCTCGCTGCTCGGTCCGCTCGGCGAGCTCATCCAGGGGAACTGACATGCGAAGAGCCGCCGCCGCACCCTGCGCCCTCCTCTTGCTGATTGCCGCCTGCGGCAGAGAGGAGAGTGCCCCGCCAAACAAGGCCGCAGCGGCAGCGCCGGCCGCAAATGCGGTGGCGGAGCCGGCGTCCAACGCCGCTGCGGCTGCCAATGTCCCCGCTCCCGCCGCTACTCCCAGCTATGTCCTCGCGGGCCGGGGGCTGGAACCGGGCCTCGCCTTCGGCATGACCCGCGAGCGGGCGGTGGCGGCGGCGACGGCGGCGTTCGGACCGCCGACGGCCCGCGAGCATAATGACGAATGCGGCGAGGGGCCGATGGACTTCGTCAGCTTCGGCGGACTGCAGCTCGGCTTTCAGGAGGGCCGCCTTGCGGGCTGGTCGCTGAGCCAGGCGCGCCCGCCGCTGCGGACCGCCCGGGGCGTGGGAATCGGCAGTCCGCGCAGCGCCCTCGGCAACGCCGAGATCGACGAGGAATCGAGCCTCGGCCCCGAATTCGCCATCGACGGCGTCGGCGGCATCCTCGACCAGTCCGGCGCCCGCGTCGAGGCTTTGTGGGCAGGCCTGCCATGCCAGTTCCGCTAGCCTCCCGCACCGCCGCGGCCGCCGCCTTGCTCCTCGCCGGCTGCGGCGGCGGCGAGGGGAATGGAAGCGCCGCGAATGAAGCCGCGAGCGCGTCGCCCCCCGCCAATTCTGCCGCGCGATCTTCGCCCGCGGCCGCTGCTCCGGCTCCTGCGACGCCCGCGGCCGCTCCTGCGCCTTCGGCGCCGCCGGCCCCGCAGCCGCGCAGCGGACCCTGGTCGGCGACAGGCTATGCCTTCAACGGCACCGAGCCCTTCTGGGGCGGCTCGGTCACGGGGACGACGATCCGCTACATGACTCCCGAAGATCAGTTCGGTGACGTGGTAGAGACCGAAGTCGCTTATTCCGCCGACAGCGAGACCTATCGCGGCCGCTATCGGGGAAGGCCGTTCGTCCTCGCCCTCGCCCGCGGCGCCTGCTCGGACGGCATGTCGGATCGAACCTATGCCTTCACCGCCACGCTCGAACTGCTCGGCGAGACGCGCCGCGGCTGCGCCGATCCGCAATGATCCGGATCGCGACCGAGGCGCTGATCCCCCATCCGCGCGAGCGCGTGTGGGCCGTGCTCACCGATTTCGCCCGCTATCCCGAATGGAACCCGCTGGTTCTCGAGGCCGAGGGACCGCTGGCGACGGGTGCGCACCTCCGCCTGCTGATCTCGCGGCCGGACGGATCGGGCAAGCGCGACAATCTGTCGGCCCGCATCGTCGAGCTGGAGGCCCCGGCGCGCTTGGCATGGCGGGGGAGCATTCCCTTGCTCTTCACCGGCCGCCACTGGTTCGCGCTCGACGACGCGCCCGGCGGCACCCGCCTGCGCCACGGAGAGGAGATGAGCGGCCTCATCCCGCTGATCGGCGGCGCGCGCATGGCGGTGAGCTACCGCCCCGGCTACGAGCGCTTCAACGCCGCCCTCGTCGCCCGAGTCGCTGTTGCCGAGGGCTGACAGCGGCCGCGCTGGACAGGGGCGGTTCTAGAACATAAGCCGAACGCATGCCTGCGCTCGATCTTCGCGAAAAGCTCGCCATTCTCGCCGACGCCGCAAAATACGACGCCTCCTGCGCCTCGTCGGGCTCGGCGAAACGCGACAGCCGGGGCGGGAAGGGCATCGGCTCGACCGAGGGCATGGGCATTTGCCACGCTTATGCGCCGGACGGCCGCTGCATCTCGCTGCTCAAGATACTGCTCACCAACAGCTGCATCTTCGATTGCCATTACTGCATCAACCGGAAGAGCTCAAACGTCCGCCGTGCCCGGTTCACGCCGGCGGAGATCGTCCGCCTCACCCTCGATTTCTACAAGCGAAACTATATCGAGGGCCTGTTCCTCTCTTCGGGCATCATCCGCTCGCCGGACTATACGATGGAGAGTATCGTCGAGGTCGCGCGGTCGCTGCGCGAGGACCATGATTTCCGCGGCTACATCCATCTGAAGACCATCCCCGACGCCGATCCGGAGCTGGTCCGCCTCGCGGGCATCCATGCCGACCGGGTCTCGATCAACGTCGAGCTGCCGACCGCCCGCGGGCTCCAGCAGCTGGCGCCGGAAAAGGACGGTGTGCGGATCGAGGCCGCAATGAAGCAGATGCGGACGGCGATCGAGGACGGAGCCGATGCGAAGCGGCGCTACCGTTCCGCGCCGGCCTTCGCGCCCGCCGGCCAGTCCACGCAGATGATCGTCGGCGCCGACAGTGCGTCCGATAACGAGATCATCGGCCGGTCGGCCACGCTCTACGACCGCTTCCGCCTCCGCCGGGTCTATTATTCCGCTTTCTCGCCGATCCCTGACGCGTCGGCCGTGCTCCCGCTGAAGCGGCCGCCGCTGATGCGCGAGCACCGGCTCTACCAGTCCGACTGGCTGATGCGCTTCTACGGCTTCGCGCCGGCCGAGGTCGCCGATGCCGCCGGGCCGGACGGCATGCTGCCGCTCGATATCGATCCCAAGCTCGCCTGGGCGCTGAAGCACCGCGGCAGCTTCCCGGTCGACGTCAACCGCGCGCCACGGGAGCTGCTGCTCCGGGTGCCCGGCCTCGGCGGCAAGGCGGGCGACCGCCTCATCGCCTCGCGCGCGCACCGCCGCCTTCGTCTCGAGGACGTCGCGCGGCTGACTGTGTCGCTGGCAAAGGTGCGGCCGTTCCTGGTAACCGAGGACTGGCGCCCGACCTTGCTTTCCGATCGGGCCGACCTTGCCGCGCGGCTCCGGCCGAGAGAAGACCAGCTCGAGCTGTTCGGGAGCTAGAGCATGCGGGTCGTCCGCCTCTCCGCCGAAGACGATTTCGAGGGTTGGCGCGAAGCCGCGCGAGCGCTGGCGAGCGCGGATGTGCCGGCGGAGGAAGTCGCCTGGCAGGTGGGAGCGTCGACGGACCTGTTCGGCGCCGACGCCGCGCCGCTTCCCCCCGCGGCGCCTTTCCCGGTGTCCCGCGCCTTCGTCGAGCTCTCGCAAAGCGCGATCTGCCATTCGGACTCCGAGCGCTTCGCCATGCTCTACGCCCTGCTGCTCTGCCTCCGCGCCAACCCGAAGGCGCTCGACGACGCCGCCGACCCGCTCGTGCGCCGGGTCGAGGCTCTGGCCAAGGCGGTCCGCCGCGACATCCACAAGATGCACGCCTTCGTCCGCTTTCGCGAGGTCCGCACCGGCGCCGAGCCGCGCTTCGTCGCCTGGTTCGAGCCGGAGCACCATATCGTCCGCGCCGCCGTCCCCTTTTTCGTGCGGCGCTTCGCCAGCATGGACTGGTCGATCCTCACTCCCGAGCTGTCCGCCCATCACGACGCCGGCGAGCTCATCTACGGTCCCGGCGCGGTTCGTGCGGACGCCCCCGGGGGCGACCCGGTCGAGGCGATCTGGAAGACTTATTATGCCTCCATCTTCAACCCCGCGCGGGTGAAGGTCGGTGCAATGACCAGGGAGATGCCGCGCAAATATTGGAAAAACATGCCCGAGACCGCGTTGGTGGGGGCGCTCCTCGCGGGGGCGCAGGCGCGGGAGACGCACATGGTGGAAAAGTCCCGAAGCGAGATCGGCGGCAATGTCGCACCGGCCTGGGAGGCGCTGCGCGACGAGGCGAAGGGTTGCACGCGATGCCACCTCTACAAATGCGCCACCCAGACCGTGTTCGGGGAGGGTGCGCTCGACGCGAAGATCCTGTTCGTCGGCGAGCAGCCGGGCGATCAGGAGGATCTCGCCGGGCGCCCGTTCGTCGGCCCCGCCGGCCAGCTCTTCGACCGCGCTCTGGGTGAGGCCGGCGTGGACCGCTCCGCCGCCTACGTCACCAACGCCGTCAAGCATTTCAAGTTCGAGCAGCGCGGCAAGCGCCGCATCCATTCCAAGCCCGACGGCGGTGAGATCGATGCCTGCCGCTGGTGGCTGGAGCAGGAACGCGCCTTGCTCCGCCCGCCGCTCACCGTCGCTTTGGGCGCCACCGCAGCCCGGTCCCTGTTCGGCCGGACCATGACCATCGGCGCCTCGCGCGGCCGGGCCCACCGGCTCGCCGACGGCGGCGAGGCGTGGGTGACGGTCCATCCGAGCTTCCTGCTGCGCGTCCGGGACAATCGCGAGGCGGAATATGCGCGGTTCGTCGAGGACCTTCGCGGCATCGGCGAGCGCGCCCGGGCGCTTGCCTGAGCGATGCCGCGGCCGTCGGGCGGTTGACCGGGGCGGGGCCTGCGCAGAAAGACGGGGCGATGGCGAACATGATCGACAAAGCCGGGCTGCAGGTCGCCACCGTGCTGGTGCGCTTCATGGAGGAGGACGCCCTCCCCGGAACCGGCATTGCGGCGGACGCCTTCTGGCGCGGCATGGCCGACATCTATGCGCGGTTCGTGGCGGAGAACCGGGCGCTGCTCGCGGTGCGCGATTCGCTGCAGGCGCAGATCGATGCCTGGCACGACGCGCATCCGGGCCCGCCCGCGGGGAGCGCCTATCGCGGCTTCCTGCGCGAGATCGGCTATCTCGCCGAGGAGCCCGGGCCGTTCACGATCGCACCCGGGAATGTCGACGATGAGGTCGCGCGCCTCGCCGGACCGCAGCTGGTCGTGCCGGTGCTCAACGCACGCTTCCTGCTCAACGCCGCCAACGCACGCTGGGGAAGCCTGTACGACGCGCTCTACGGCACCGACGCCATCGTCGGGGCTGCCGCAAGCGCGGGCTACGATCCCGCGCGCGGCGCTTCGGTCATCGCCAGGGCCAAGGCGTTTCTCGACGGGGCAGTGCCGCTGGCCGGCGGAATTTGGTCGGATTTCGCGGGCGGCGATCCGCTGCTCGCCGATCCCGCCCAGCTCGTAGGGCGGCGCGGGGGGAATCTCCTCTTCCGCAACAACGGCCTGCACATCGAGCTCGTCGTCGACCGCGACCATCCGATCGGCTGCGACGACCCCGCCGGGATCGCCGATGTCCTGCTCGAGGCGGCACTGACGACGATCGTCGATCTCGAGGATTCGGTGGCCGCGGTCGATGCCGAAGACAAGGTCGCGGCTTACGCCAACTGGCTCGGCCTCATGCGCGGCGATCTCCAGGCCAGGTTCGACAAAGGCGGCCGCGGCATGACGCGATCGCTGGAAGAGGATCGCCTCTACGAAGCGCCCGACGGCTCGGAGCTGGCGCTGCCCGGCCGCAGCCTGCTGTTCGTGCGCAATGTCGGCCACCTGATGACCACGCCCGCAATCCTGCTTCCCGACGGCAGCGAGGCGCCCGAGGGAATACTCGACGCGATCGTCACCAGCCTGATCGCGCTGCACGACCTGAAAGGCCTCGGCCGCTTCCGCAACAGCCGCGCCGGCTCGGTCTACATCGTCAAGCCGAAGATGCACGGGCCGGACGAGGCCGCGTTCACCGACCGCCTGTTCGACGCGGTCGAGGACATGCTCGGCCTCGCCCGCCACACGGTGAAGGTCGGCGTGATGGACGAAGAGCGGCGGACCTCGGCCAATCTCGCCGCCTGCATCCGCGCGGTGAAGGACCGGGTGGTGTTCATCAACACCGGCTTCCTCGACCGCACCGGCGACGAGATCCACACATCGATGCGCGCCGGCGCGATGATCCCGAAGGGCGAGATGAAGGGGAGCGCCTGGATCCGCGCCTATGAGGAGCGCAATGTCGGCATCGGCCTCGCCTGCGGCTTCACCGGCCGGGCGCAGATCGGCAAGGGGATGTGGGCGGCGCCCGACCGGATGGCGGACATGCTCGAGCAGAAGGTCGCCCATCCTGAGGCAGGTGCGAACACGGCCTGGGTCCCCAGCCCCACCGCGGCGGTGCTGCACGCGCTCCACTATCACGAAGTGGACGTGTTCGCGCGCCAGCGGGCGCTGAAGCAGCGGCCGGTCCCCGGCCTCGACGGCTTGCTCGCGATCCCGCTCGCGCCGGGGCGCAACTGGTCGGCCGAGGAGATCCGGAACGAACTGGACAACAACGCCCAGGGCATCCTCGGCTATGTCGTGCGCTGGATCGATCAGGGCGTCGGCTGCTCGAAGGTCCCCGACATCCACGATATCGGCCTGATGGAGGACCGCGCCACTCTCCGGATCTCCTCGCAGCATATGGCGAACTGGCTGCTGCACGGCATCTGCTCGGCGGAGGAGGTCGACGCCGCGCTGCGCCGCATGGCCGCCAAGGTCGACGCCCAGAATGCCGGCGACCCGCACTATCGGCCGATGAGCGGCAACGAAGCGACCAGCCTCGCCTTCCAGGCCGCGCGCGCCCTGGTGTTCGAGGGCGCGGCCCAGCCGAACGGCTACACGGAGCCCCTGCTCCACAGCTTCCGCCGACGGCTGAAGGAACGGATGGCCTGACACAGTCCAACCCGCCGGACCTCGCCCGTCTGAGCAGACGCTGAGCCTTTTCGGTGGCCCTGCCAAAAGCCCTCCCCCTCGATGGGGGAGGGTCGGGTGGGGGTGGACTCGTCATCTGGGCAGCGCCTCCTCCGGAGACTCAGCCCTCCCCAACCCCTCCCCATCAAGGGGAGGGGCTCGGCTGGCGCCCGGTCAAGCTGCTGCGCGGGAGGATCACGCGCACAGACTGGCTGCTACTGGGGCTGGCGGCTTTGTTCGTCGCGCGCTTCGTCTGGCTGTCGGCGGGGTGACTTTCCAGCAATCGTGATGAACTCTTTCGGTGCGACATTCACCGCACGCCTGCGTTTCGGGGGTCGTACCGCGGATTTCCACTGTCGCCCCGGCACCCCCCGCTGAAAATCCGCTTTCGGCTGGGACCTTCCGTTAGCGCCGCACGCCAATCTCCTCGTCGGCCGGCAGCTCGACTTCCTCGCAATTGTCCCCCTGCCCGGCGCGGTCCACGACCAGGAAATCGCTCTCGTCCAGGACCAGCAGGAAGTGGTGCCAGGTGCCCTTGAGGTAGTGGACGCCTTGGTGGCCCTCGGCGCGGAAGAGGCGGATGGCTGCGGAGTCGAAATCGCCGGCGGGAGCGACGG
>DASVVP010000041.1:0-5061 GCA_036386495.1 Allosphingosinicella sp. | reverse complement strand
CCGGGCCGTAATGGACGCCGACCCGCATGCCGCCGTCGGCGGGGAGGCCGGCGGCCGCGTAATCGAAGCGCGCCAGCGCCGACTGGATATCGAGCGCGATCTCGGCCGCGCCGGCAGCGGAATCGGTCACGGCATAGAGCGCGTCGCCCCAGCTGTTGCGCGAGGATACCGACGAAGCGTTCTGCTCGAGCACGTCCGCGACGGATCGCATCACTCCGTTCCAAAACCCGGGAAGAGCCTCCTCCGAGAGAGCGGAGAAGCCGGCAAAATCGGTAAACAGGATCGCCGCAAGCGCCCGCTCCTCCCGACACTGATGCGCCGGCGCCGCCCGGTTCAGTCCCCGGTCGATCCCGCCGGGGGGGATGATGCGGGTTCGGGCTCCGGTGGGCTGCCAGGCGCGCACGTCGGCGCCCGTTCCCGCCTCGGTCAGCGGCCCGCTTTCGTCCCAGACGACGAGCTGAACGGGCCTGGTGCCCAGATGCTCGGCGCGCAGATGCGCCAGCCCCATCGCGATGCGGCTGGAATAGCCGAACTGATTCGGATCGCCGAGATACGGCCCCGTGCTCAGCCGGGTAACCGAGGATGCCCTCGCGAGACATTCCCGGAACCGCGCCAGCCAGGCTTCGCCGCCCGGCAGCACCGACTGAGCTATGAAACTCTCCTCCGCGAAGGGCAGGACGACGTGCAGCTCGGCGCCCCTCGCCAGCAACGCCTCGGCGAACAGGATATCCGCGCCACATGCGAGCCCGCCATATCCGAAGCCGACTTTCTCTTCCGCCATCACCGCGCCGATGGCGGTTGCGAGCTCCGCCTCGCGCGCGGCGTCGGCCACGAACATGTGCCCTGCGAAGTTCACGACGGCAGGGGGCGACAGCGGCCCGACCAGCGCGGAACGCAGGGCATCGGACAGGCCGAGCTCGGTCGCCAGAAGTCCCAGGTGGCGGCGTGAAGTGGCTTTGGCCCCGAGATCGCGGGCCGCTGCGACATGGTCGCTGGCAATGGCGGCGATGGCGTCATCCGCGCGGCCCAGGATGAGGAGGGCCTCCGCCTTGGTGACGGCCATGTAGTAGCTCTCGCCGCCGCTGATCGCCGGCGTCGCGAGAAGGGCCTGCGCCAGGTCCCGTGCCTCCTGCTTATGCCCCGCAAGAAGCGCCAGGGTCGCCGCATTGATCCCGGGAAAAGGGTCTTCGCTCTCGCGGTAGGTTCTCAGATAGTGGCGATAGGCCGCATCCAGCGCCTCCTGTCGGGCCGGGCCGGAAGGGAGCTTGAGGGCATTGTCCTTGAGGAGCCTGCCGCCCGCGGCGCGCTTGTGCGGATCCCGGGAGCGCCCGAGATCGTAGGTCTCGAACAGCCGCATCGCGGTTTCCGTATCCCCCATCCGCGCCAGAGCGAGGACTTGCAGGTGATGCAGTTCCTCCGAGGGGCTCTCGCTTATCGCCGAGGCGGTGATGTCGTACGCGGCCGCGAGGTCACCGCGCGCCAATGCCGCTTCGGCGAGCTGGGATGGGGCGAGGCTCATTCTTCCCTAGCCGCCGCTCCGCCCGCCGCCGGGGGCCGAGGAGAGGCGGGGGCCTACTGGCGTCGCGCCCGATCGCGGCGGCGTCGCGGCCTTTTCCGCTGGAGCTGGGGGCGCGGGACTCGCCGCAGGCTGACGCGGTGTCGGGGAAGGCGCGGGGCTGGAGCCGCCGCGCGGGGCCGGCTGGCTCGCCTCCGCCTTGGGCGACGGGGGCGGCCGGGGCGGCGCGGGCCGGGGCGTTCGCTGCCGCTGCGGCTTGGGCACGGACTTGAAGACGCGTCCGTCGAAGTCGCCGGTCACCGGCGGTGCGGGAGTGGGGCGAGGAGAAGGGCGAGACTCGCCGGATGCCTTTTGGGCCGGTGCGGGCCTGGCGCCGCCGCCGCCGTCGCCGCGGCCGAGATCGATCAGGATGGCAGCGGCGAACGCGCCGATCGCGACGGCGACGCCGAGGACGAGCAACGCCAGGCCGCGCCGCCGCCGGCGACGCGGCCGGCTGAGCCCGCCAGCGAGCGTGCCGCCGCTGCAATGGGCGGCGACGATCGTGGTATTGTCCTGATCTTCAGGCATGTCCCGCTCGACGGCCCTGAGCAGGTCGCCGACCACCTGCTCCGCATCCTGTCCGCCGGAAGCGATCTCGGCGATCCGCTGCAACGGCAGAGTCAGGAGTCCATCGGTCGCGAGCAGCACGAGCGCGCCTTCGCCGATTCGCCGCACACCTTCGTCGACGAGCGTCAGTGCGCCGCCGGTGACGGCGGAGCGCAGCACATGCCGGTCCGGGTCGCGCTGCGCCGCCTCCGGGGAGATCAGGCCGCTGCGCGCCGCCTCGTCCAGCGCCGGCGCAAGCGAGTGATCGGCGTTCAGGCGGACGATCTGGCGGTCCCTGACCGCGAGCAGCAGGCTGTCGCCCACACTGATCCAGCGCAGGTCGTTTCCGGCCAGCACCGCCGCGACGATGGTGCAGCCCATGCCGCGCAGCTCGCGCCGCGCCGCGGCGAGCCCGCCGACCGACTGATTGGCTTCCTCGAGGGCCTGGCGCAGCCGCAGGCGCAACGGCGCACCGCGCGACGCGAGAAAGGCGCGCGCGAAGGCGTCGACCGCTACCGTGCCGGCCTCGCGGCCGCCGGCATGGCCGCCCATTCCGTCCGCGACGATCAGCAGGTCGCCGGTCTCGCCGTCCCCGGATTCGTACGTCTCCACGCGGGCGGCATCCTGCTGCTCCTGGCGCTTGCCGACGATTGCGCCGATCGCCGGCGGGCGGCGGCGGGACTGTTCCGGAGCCTGGGCGCTGAACAAGGGTACCTCCGCTCAGATGAGGATTACGACGACGAACAGAATGCACAAGGTGGCAAAGGCGAGCAGCGCGCGCACCGTCGTCCGCAGCCGCCGGTCGCCGCTGGTGCCGGCGTCAGCGGCGGTCGGGCGCGGTCGCGCTTCGCCTGTCCGCTCTCGCCCGGGCGCGCCGAGGGCGCGTCGGAAGTCCGCGGCCCCGGCGAACCGGTCGTCGGGGGCGAGCTCGAATCCGGTGTCGATTGCGGCAAGGAAGGCGCGCGACCCGCTGCGCGCCGCCGCGCTGCCCGGCTCGACGCCCGGCAACCCGACCAGCCGATCATGGGCAGGAGCCGGTTCCCGGCCGGTCATCGCGAAATTGACGGTCGCGGAGAGGCTGTAGACGTCGGCGCGCGCGTCGATCTCACGGCTCGTCCGGCTCATCTTTTCGGGTGCCGAGTAGCCGCGGTTGGTGATCATGCGGGTCCCGCGCGTGGGCGTGAAGCCGGCAAGCCGGGCGGAGCCGAAGTCGACCAGAACGGCCTCCCCGGTGCCGCGGAACATGATGTTGTCGGGCGAGAGGTCGAGGTGGCTCGTCCCGACCCGCTCGACGCTCTCGAGCGCAGCAAGCACTTCGTCGAGCCAGCTGCGGACCTGCTCCTCATTCTGCCGGCCCCAGCGTTCGATCCGGTCGCGCAGGGAGCCTCCCGTCAAATATTCCATGACCATGTAGCTCGTGCCGTTGTCACGGATCGGCGGCTCGAGCACACGCACGAGATGGGGATGCCGATGCCTGCGCAGGAACTCCGCTTCCCGCTCGAACCGCTCGCGAGCCCAGTCGAAGACGCTGCGATCCCTTGCCCGCAGCCTCTTGCCATCGTCGTCCCGAAAGGCCGCTCCCGCGGGGAAGCTCTCTTTCACCACGACCTGATGGCTGCCGCTCAGCGGGCGCGCGCAATAAACCAGCGAGAACGCGCCTGCCTCTGACAACGTGCGAAGGATTGCATAGCCTCCGATTTCCGTTCCGGGCGCGAGACTGCTCACCGGACGCGGCGCGCTACCCGCCCGAATTGGGCGGCTCGGCCTCCGACCAGGTCCATTCCGGGCCGCAGAGCGCAATGAACCTCAGCACGGTATCGCCGACGCGCAGGTCGGTGTTGGGCAGCAGCTCGCGGGCGTCGGTAAGCGGCTCCTCGCCGACATAGACGAGGTTCCTGCCGCGGCCCCGCATCAGGTGGAATTTCCGGTTCACGGCATCGAAGGCGATCGAGAAATGGTCGTCGCGCGATATCCCCGGATCCCCAAAGTCGAGCTGCGAGCGGTTCTCGGGGCTCGTCCCGATCGTGTTGAGGCCGAAACCGAGTTCGACGGCGCGTCCCCGCCCCGGCCCTTCCAGGACGACGAGCCAGCCGGTCACCGGACCGTTGTCGCTGCCGTCGCCTTCATCGTCGGTGAAACCGGGCCGGTGCAGCTGAGTCCCGCGGCGGCGCGGGTCGATCGTCGTTCCCTTGCCGCGTCTGCCCTCGTTCATAAAGCTGGTCATCGATCGATCCTTTCGCGCCGCTGCGCATTTCGCGGCATCAGTCGACCCGCACGCTCAAGGTGACGTCGGCCAGGACGATCGACGCCCCGTCGTGCAGCCGGCGCTTTTCGAACGGCGCCAGCGCCTGCCCGTCGAGCTTGGTGCCGTTTGTCGACTTGAGATCCTGGATCTGGAAGTGCGTGCCGTCGAACGAGAGTTCGGCATGGGTTCGCGAGACCAGCGTCTTTGCCCGCGTGTCCGGGATATGGGCCTGACCCTCGGTGCCCAGCGTACGCGCGCTCGACTTGAGCTCGTCCGCGCTGAAGCGAAGGTTGACCGACTCGCCGCCCGGACCGCGGCCG
This sequence comes from Allosphingosinicella sp., assembly GCA_036386495.1. Lineage (GTDB taxonomy): Bacteria > Pseudomonadota > Alphaproteobacteria > Sphingomonadales > Sphingomonadaceae > Allosphingosinicella. Next base: position 395 of record DASVVP010000041.1, on the reverse strand, counting down.
GTCAGGGTCAGCGCGCCCGACGCTGCCTCATCGAGTACGGGCCCTGTCGGCGTGACGCTCCTCGGGCTGTCCGGCTGTGGCTCCGGTTCCGCCTCGCGCCGCGCCGGTCCGGATTTGCCGAAGAACAGCCATGCGGCGGTGCCGAGCGCGATCAATGCGAGCAGGCCCACAAGCAGCGCGACTCCCGTGCGGCTCTGCATGAATTCGACCGGTCCTCTGTACCAGGGACGGGCGGGGGGTTGCGTCTCTTCCGGGGGTGGGGACGGTGCGGCGGCTGCTTCAGGGCAGGCGCTGGCGTCCTCCAGCAGCCGGATTCCATTGTCCTGGGCCGCCTTGATGATTTCGGCGCTGGCCACCGCGAAGCTGATCCCGGGGGCAAGGTCGAGCGATCCTCC
>DASVVP010000040.1:0-16366 GCA_036386495.1 Allosphingosinicella sp. | reverse complement strand
CTATCGCCGCTGGCGCGAGACCAAGGGCGGCTCGGCCGAGGAGATCCTCGCTTTGTTCGACGACAAGGTCGAGATGCGCTCGGTGCTCGCCGCCGATCTCCCCTCCGGCCTCGCCGGCCGCCACGTCGACAAGGCCGAGGCCGCCGAATATTTCGCCGCCCTCGCCCGCGAATGGGAGATGCTCGATTACGTGGTCGACGAATTCGTCGCCGACGGCGAATATGGCGAGACGGTGGTGGCGATCAGCCGCTGCGCCTGGCGCCATCGCGACAGCGGCGCCGTCGTCGACACGCCCAAGATCGACATCTGGCACTTCGCCTTCGGCAAGGCGGTCCGCTTCACCGAGATGTTCGACAGCCTCGCCTTCGCCCGCGCCGTCGGCGCCGTCTGACCACCGCGCGCGTCCCGCTTCAGCCCGTCCACACCACCGACAGCGGATAGAGCAGGATCAGCCAGGAGAGGCAGGCGAGCACCACGCCCCGTCGCCGCGCCGCGATCGCGAGCGCCGTCACCGGGAAGAAGGACCAGGTGACCACGAAGCTGCGGACGTCTAGGAAGCCGGCGCCGCCCAGCAGCGCCACGGCGGCCGAAAGCAGGATCACGTTGCAGGCGAGCACGCCGCCCAGCACTTTGCGCCGGTGCTTGTCGAAATGGCCGTCGAGGTCGCGCCATTCTTCCGGATCGTCGGGGAAGATCAGGGACGCCGAGACGTAATAGAGGGCCGTGACGACGAAGCCGGTGAAAAGGACCGGCCAGGTCACCGGGATCGCGTCGCGCAGCGCCCAGCCGTACATCCAGAAGGTGACGACGTCGCACGACACGAACAGGCCGAGCATCGCCGTCGACCAGCCGATCCGCACCCTGTGGCTCGCCTTGAGCGCTTTCGCCAGCCCGCCCAGCCCTTCGGCCAGCGCGAGGCCGAGCAGCAGCCCGAACAGCGACAGGACGAACTCGAACCCGCTCATGCGCCCCCCCACGCTGCGCTCCCGACCGCCGAAGGACTAGCCGCAACCCGCGCCGCCCTCAACCACGCGGCTGCGCCCGGCGCCACCACGAGCCCGGGCCGCTTCACCGAGATGTTCGACAGCCTCGCCTTCGCCCGCGCCGTCGGCGCCGCCTGAACGTCATGCCAGGTCGTTTCCGGCTAGTGCGGTGCTGACACCGTCACCATGCCCCGAAAGGCGTTCAGGGCGATGAAGGTGAAAGCGGTCGCCGCGATGAAAATCACGGCCGCCCACCAGATCGGCAGGAGCAACGCTGCGATGGCCGCCGCCTCGATGCCGATGATCGACGACATCAGATAATTGTGGATGGCGGCGGCACCCAGGCCGCGGACGCGGGGATTTATGTCGCCCGTAGTGCCGAGCTGCGACAGGCGCAGCAGGTCGCCGAGTGCCTGATCGTTTCCCGCCAGCGGCTCCAGCCGCGTAACAATCCTGTCGGCTTGGCTATAGTGGCGATGGAAGGCGACGCTGAACTTGACGATGGCGAGCGCGACCAGCAGGCCGATCAATATCAGGGCGGCAAGAGCGGCAACGATGGCTGCGCGGGCGTCCGCGTCGAGAGGCGCGTCGTCGAGCACGCGATTGAGAATCGCGGCGCCGCCGAGGCCGGCTACGCCCAGATAGGGCGCCAGGATCCAGGAACGCTGCGTCTCCTGGAAGCGCGCGTGATTCTTGTAATTGTCGAACGCTCGCGCCACGACCTCGAGCGCCGCCTTCCGGATCTCGTGGTCCGTTCCTGGTGGCGTGGTCGACATCGGCGCGACAATATCGCCCGTCGCGAGGCGGAGCAAGCACTCGCCCCTCTCCCGTCAGGCCGGCGTGTCGAACTCGCCCAGCCGGGCCCGCGCTTCCAGGTCCTTGAGCTCGGCGTTGAAGCACTGGCCGCGGCTGTAGGAATAGCGGCCGTCGCTGCCGATCTCCTCGGTCCAGCACGGTTCCGACGCCTTCGGCTCGCCCCGGATCGCCGACATCTCGCGCACGTCGAACCGGCGCAGGAGCCAGAAGGCGGCCGCCATAGCCGCGCCCAGTCCGATCAGCAGCCAGACGATCTCGCTTGTCACCGCGCCCTTCTACCCCGATCGGCGCCGCGGCCGAAGCCCCAATCCTTCACCGCCCGGGGAGGCGCCCGATCGCACGCCGCCGCCGCCGCCTCCGCCGGCGGCCTTGACGCTGGTGCGGCCGCGGCGCAACCTCGCCGGACAACCAAGGGACCCGCCATGATCCACGCCGCCGCGACGCTGCTTCTTTCCGCCGTCCAGGCGCCCGATGCACCCTCGACCGCGGCGCCCTGGCGCGACCTCGGCCTCTCGCGGGGATATCATCTCTTCTACGATCCCGCGCCGGTGGCGCGTAACGGCGAGACGCTGACGGCGCGGGTCCTGACCCGCTTCCCGGGCGCCGCCGCAAGCGAGCCCGCCTACGTCATCGGCACGGTCGAGATACGCTGCGGCGCCGGCGAGGCGCGGGTCACGCGCACCACCAACCACCTCGCCGACGGCAGCGTCGCAAGGGAAGACACCGCGCCGATGCCCTTCGCTGCGATCCGGCCCGCCACCCTGTTCGCCACCCTCCGCCAGGCGCTCTGCTGAGCGTCCAGCGGCGGTGACGGTCGCATGCCTGTCACCGCGGCTGCGACACAATTGGCACCGTTCGCTCCCTCAAGATGGACCCGTTTCGGGCGGCAGGACGGGCAGACCTCGCTCCGGCCGGCCAGCCGCGCAAACCAAAACGGGATTTATTTTCGCTCGCTCTTGCAATGTAGGGTTTCATTTGCTTTACCCTCGTAAATGGAACAGAGCAGAAACCCCGAGTCGCGCTCCGGCCGTGATTGGCGGGAGGATTGGGACGGCCAGGATGCGAGCATCCCGGACCCGCCGTGGGAGCCCGACGCGATCGACCTCCTCCTCCATCCGGAGCTGGCGCAAGGCGCGGCCGAGGAGCCCGACGCGAACGAGGCGGCAGGCGACGCGCCGGAGGGCGAGGGCCCGTCCTCCGCGAGTCGAGGCCGTCTCCCGCCGCGGGCACCGGCGGCGGCAACGCCCTCGGCGGCTCCTCCGCCACGGCCCGCTCCTCCTGTCCCCACGCCCGAGGACAGCGGCTTCTATTACAGAAGCGGCAAGCCGATCCCGCCGACGCATCCCGATCACGGCCCGATGCACCTCCTCCCTCGCCAGGAGGACGGCAGCTTTGCCGCTTATTATTATTGCTCGCACGAGGAGCTCGCCATCATCGGCGACGGACGGCTCCCCGCGCCGCCGCCGCGCCGCCACCGCCGCGACGGCTTCGACGCCGAGCGTCAGCAGCAGTTCGTCGAGCGTTATCGCGACACCGGCAGCCTCACCGACGCCGCCCGCCTCACCGGCATCTCGCGCAGTACCGTCTACAATCTCATCAACAGTCCCGACGGCGGCGCCTTCCGCGACGCGATCGCCGAGGCGGGCCGGGGCATCGACACGATCCTCGAGGCGACCGCCTTCGAGCGCTGCGTCAACGGCCAGGAGGAAATCGTCTTTTATCAGGGCCGGCGGGTCGGCGTCCGCTGGAAGTATGACAACAAGTTGCTGATGCAGATGCTGCGCGCCCGCAATCCGCTCAAATATGCGCCGCTCTCCGAGATCGAGGGCTGGCTGAAGCGCCGCGGCATCGCGCCTCCGCCTGACGTCGACGGCGCTCTCGACCGCCTCGCCGCCGCCGAAGCCGAATGGGGCCGGCGCCTCCCCGGCGAGCCCCAGCCCGGGCAGACGACGCTGGCCGCCCCGCATACCCCTCTCCCACCTCGGGAGAGGGAAAGGGCGGCGGAGCCGCCCGAGGGTGAGGGAACGGCCGCCGAGATGCCCGCTATCGCGTCCACTTCGTCCAGTTCGTCAACTTTGCCGGAGGAGGCGCAGGCCACGGCGATCGCGTCCATTTCGTCCACTTCGCCGGCCGAACCCCCGACGATCGCGTCCAACTCGTCCACTTCGCCAGCTGAAACCTCCGCGATCGCGTCCAACTCGTCCACTTTGCCGGCCGGAAGCGAACCGGCGCCCTCCCCCGCTCGGGCTGAGCCTGTCGAAGCCCATCCCTTCGCCCCCGATTCCGGCCTCATCCCCTACCGTCCGCCGCCCAAGCCCCGCCTCGTGGCGCCCTGACTCGCGAATGAAGCAGATGCCGACCGAGTTTCGTTGAAAAATTGCCCGTGAATATCGTGCCTCGGAGACCGGGATTTGCTTTTCCCGCCAAAATCGTGCATAAGAGAAGGGCTAAAGTCGCATGCGGCGGATCTTGCCTTCTTCGGTCGGTCTTTTCCTTCTCTTGACGCCTCTAAAGCCCGGCAGGCCACGCTGGCCGCGCCGGATATCTGAAATACCAAAGGAAAACATCATGCCGACAGGCACAGTCAAATTCTTCAACACCCAAAAGGGTTTCGGTTTCATCGCGCCCGAGGGCGGCGGCAACGACGCCTTCGTCCATATCAGCGCGGTCGAGCGGGCCGGGATGAACAGCCTGGTCCAGGACCAGCGCGTCTCCTACGAGCTCGAGACCGACAATCGCGGCAAGACCAGCGCGGTCAATCTCCAGAACGCCTGATCTACCGAGGGCGCCGCTCCGCGCGGCGCCCTTTTTTTGTCTTGCCCGCACCCGCCCCCTCCGCCCGAAAGGCCCGCTTATGTCCGCGACCCCGCTCGCTTTCTATCTCGACCGCGCCGCCGACAGCCGCCGCGCCGCCAAGGCCGCGACCCTCGACAATGTGCGCGAGCGCTTCCTGCTTTCGGAGCGGACCTGGCGCGATCTCGCCGCCCGCGCCCGGCGCGTCGAGGGGGCCCAGGCGAAGCTGGTCGCGAAGGTCGCCGCCGCCAGGGCAGCCCTGCAGCCGGCCTGAGCCCCGCTCGTCCGGCCGGTGAATCGGCCGGTCGCGAAAGCGCCCCTACCGTCGCAACCAAGACCGCCGCCGCTCATTCCTGCTCCGGCCGCCCCACCGGGCGGATCCCCGCAGGAGAGAGTGTCTATGAGTATCTTCGCAAGCATCCGCGACGCCATTTTCGGGCGCGCCCAGGCCGCCCCCGCCCAGCCGCAGCAGCAGCCGCAGGCACAGCGCCCGGCGGCCATGCCCCAGATGCAGCAGCAGCCGACCGGACCCGGCCTCGCCGGCGCCTCCGCCCAGACCGTCGACGTCGACGCGGTGCTCGCTTCGGCCGCCGCCCAGAAGGGCCAGCAGCTCAACTACCAAAGCTCGATCGTCGACCTGATGAAGCTGCTCGACCTCGATCCCAGCCTCGACAATCGCAAGCAGCTCGCCACCGAACTCGGCTATGCCGGCGCCAAGGACGGCTCGGCCGAGATGAACATCTGGCTCCATCGCAAGGTGATGGACGAGCTCGAGAAGAATGGCGGCCGCGTCTCGGCCGCGCTCAGGGCCTGACCCGGGAGGCCGGGGCGGTCCGCGCCGCCCCGGTATCGCGCTCGTTCAGCAGTTGCGCCCCCGCTGGACCGGATCGGCGCTGCCGCCGCGGTCCGAATCGGTGCAGTGCCTGGTATGGCCCGGGGGCCGGCGGACCGGCGGCTGCTGGCCGTTGCAGCGCACGCCGCGCCCGCCCGGATCGGCGCCCGGGCCGCCGTCGCTGTCCGAGCAGCCGGACGGATATTCGCCGTAGCGCCCCTGGCCGCTGATCTCGCCCTGCGGGCCGCGCCCGCCGAACTGCGGATCGGCGTTGGGGCCGGTGTCGCGGTCGGTGTAGCGATTGCGGGTGCCGGTGCCGTAGCCGGGCCGGTCGCGCGCGCCGGGCGCGGTGTCGGCATCGGTCACGCCGGTATAATTGCCCTGCGCCTCGGCGCGCCCGGCGACCAGCGCCACCGCGCCGCCGGCGATCGCGGCGCCGCCGGCGACCCGCTCGAGAAAGGACCGTCGGCTGAGCTTGCGTAAGGCTGTCATGGGCCGTCTCCCCTCGGTGGACAGGCCGGATGCGCTGGCGGGGCGAGTTTCCGCCTCCCCGCCGAGTCGCGCAAGCGCTTTCGGGCGCCCGTCTTGAGCGCCTCAATAAGCGCAGACGGAGAAGTCGGGGCCGTTCCAGCAGGCGCGGTCGCGGCGGGAGCGGACCGCGGTGCCCCAGCGCGAGGCGGGGCCGCGCGGGGTCAGGCCGTAGACCTGGGCGACGCCGGTCTCCTCGAGCGAGACGTTGATCCCGGTCACGTCGCCGGGAAATGCGCGTCCGCGCGGCGGCGCGATCGTGAAGCTGCCGCCCCCGTCCGGGATGAAGTTGCATGGGCCCCGATAGGTCGGCAGTCCGTTGCTGACGACGACGCAGCGCGCCGGCCTGGCCTCGGCGGCGGCGGGGAGGAAGGCGGCGCCGGCGGCAGCCGCGGCGAGGGCGAATGCGAGTCTCATGGCTCGAAATCTAACATCGCGCCCGCCGTTCGTCACCTCGGTTCAGAAGCGGTAGTTCAGCCGCAGGCCGACATTGTCCATGCCGGGATTGTGCGGGTCGAAGAGCGTCGAATGGCTGATATGGATCCAGCTCGCCTCGACCGAGGCGCGCTCGCCGACCGCGACGCCCACCGCCAGCTCCGGCGCGATCAGTATGCGCGAGCCGAGCGAGCGGTCCGGCTGCCGGTCGAAAGACGGCGCGGTGTGGACGGCGAGGCCGATTCCCGGCCGGGCGTAGACGCGCCCACCGATCTTCCAGCTCAGCCCCGCAGCCGCATAATGGGCATCGCCGGCCGTGTTCGCGGCGACGAACGCATAAGGCGAAGGCGCCCCGACGACGCGAAGGCCCCGCATCCGGTCGCCCCGCCAGCCGATCTGGAAATCCACGCCCTCGCCGAAGCCGCGCAGGTTGAGCGGCGAGCCGATGTCGTGCGCGTAGACGCCGGCGAAGACCTCGTCCGCCCGGGCCGGGGCCGCGGCGAACAGAAGGGTGGCGAGGACGGCGGCGCGGACGATCATGGAATTCCCTCCAGGCGCACGCTGAACCGCCGCCGCTCCGCGCGGTTCCACCCCGGAACCGGGACCGCGCCGCGCGGTTGGTACGCCATGACCGACCAGCCCCTCAACCCCGGCGACGAGGCCGCGCCCGGCACGCCCGGCACCGGCGAGAACATCTGCCCCCATTGCCAGGGCAAGGGCCGCCACGCCGACGGCAGCGAATGCCCGGTCTGCGGGGGCACCGGCAAGGTCGTCGAAGGGCTGGCAGGAGGCTGAAACTCCTCCCCGGAACGGGGAGGGGGACCATGCGAAGCATGGTGGAGGGGCCGCCGACGTTAGTCGGCGGACTGCGTCCGCCGCCCCTCCACCGCACTTCGTGCGGTCCCCCTCCCCGTTCCGGGGAGGAACCTAGCCCCCCGCCTGCCAGGCCCGGATCGCATCGTTGGGCGCGACCAGCATCAGCACGTTCAGCGTCAGATTGTCGCGAACCACGGCCAGCGTCAGCAGCTCGAACCCGATGGCCAGCGCCACCGTCGCCCAGACCGGCATGCGCCGCGCGATGCCGAAGCCGAGGATCATCGACAGCACGTCGAAGACGGAGTTGATCACCGCGTCGCCGGTATAGCCAAGGGCGATCGTCGCCTCGCGATAGCGGTCGATGATCATCGGGCTGTTCTCGAGCAGCTCCCAGCCCGCCTCGATCAGCACCGCGCCGATCAGCCGGTCGCCGGGCGGGTTGCGGCGCAGCACCGCCCAGCCGAGCATATAGAAGAGAAAGCCGTGGATGATGTGGCTCGGCGTGTACCAGTCGGCGAGGTGCTGGCTGTTGTCCGGCCCGTGCACCGTCCCGACCCACAATTTCACCGTGCCGCAGGTGCAGATCGGCACCCGGCCCATCCAGAGCAGGATCGCGGCCATCACGGCGACCATCGCGAAGGCGGCGATCCAGTAGCCGCGGGGGATGAGCCGGGCGCGGGTCACAGCATCTCCTCGATCTTCAATACGGTATTGTGGTTGCGCTGGGTCGCCGGCGATCCCACCGCCCGGTCGATCAGCGCCGGCGTCAGCTTGGAGGTACCGGCGCCTTGCGGATAGTGGATCCAGAGCGCGTCCCCGGCGCGGCGGATCTGCTCGCCGGCAACCGCTTTGGCCGCGATCGCTTCCTCCGCATCCTTTGCCGGCGGCCGCTTGGAGAGCAGGAGCATGAGCCGGTTCGGCTCCTTCGCGGCGACGTCGGGAAACGGGTTGGCCCTCGAATAGCCGCGCCAGGCGGCGGCGCTTCGGACGACGACCGGCACGTCCATCCGGAAGCGTCCGGCGATCCCACGCTCGAGCGCCGCCTCCAGCTCGGCCTTCTCGCCCTCCGCCGAGAAGACGAGGTTGCCGCTCTGGATATAGGTGGCGGCGTCGGTCCAGCCGAGCTCGCCGCAGAGCGCGCGCAGCTCCGCCATCGGCAGCTTGCGCCCGCCGACATTGACCGCCCTCAGCAACGCGACATGCCACCCCATGCTGTCACCTTAGCAGCGAAATCGCCGCCGTCTGCCCTTGACCTAGCCATGCCGCCCAAGCCAATGGCGCCCATGGAAATCGCAGCCGCAATCAAGCGCCGGGGCCTGCTCTTCGTCCTGTCGAGCCCCAGCGGCGCGGGCAAGTCGACCATCGCCCGGATGCTGCTCGCGAGCGACGACGGCGTCGCTTTGTCGATCTCGGCCACCACCCGCCCGATCCGCCCGGGCGAGAGAGACGGCGTCCACTATCATTTCGTCGACGATGCCGAGTTCGACCGGATGGTCGCGAGCGGCGCTTTCCTCGAATGGGCGCACGTCTTCGGCCACCGCTACGGCACGCTCAAGAGCGAGGTGATGAAGGTGATCGAGGCGGGCCGCGACGTCCTCCTCGACATCGACTGGCAGGGCACGCAGCAATTGAAGCAGGTCGATCCGGACATCGTCCGCGTCTTCATCCTGCCGCCCTCGATGGACGAGCTCGAGCGCCGCCTCACCGCCCGTGGCACCGATCCCGACGACGTCATCCGCCGCCGCATGGACAGGGCCGCCGCCGAGATCAGCCACTGGGCCGAGTATGACTACGTCCTCATCAACAACGACGCCGAGAAATGCCGCGAGCTGGTCCACAACATCCTGAAGGCCGAGCGCCTCAAGGCCACCCGCCGCGTCTTCCTCCACGATTTCGTGCGGGGGCTGATCGGCTGAGGCTCGCTCCGCGCCATTCCCTCCCCCTTGAGGGGGGAGGGCTAGGGTGGGGGTGGACCCGTCACCTGGGCAGCGTCTCCACGTCAGACTCCACCCCACCCCAAACCCCTCCCCCTCGAGGGGAGGGACTTTCAGCCCGCCGCGGATAGCGCTACTCTCCGCGCCTCAGGGGGAGACGCATCATGCTCAGCACCGGACGCACGCTCGTCGGCGGCATCGTCGCCGGGATCATCCTGTTCGTCACCGGCTTCATCTTCTGGGCGACGCCGCTCGGCCAGATCGCCTACAAGACCGCCCCCGACGCGCAGGGCGCCGACCTCCAGCTGGCCCTGAACCGCAACCTGACCCAGACAGGCACCGGCGCCTACATCATCCCCAACATGACGACGCCGCAGGGCGGCGCGGCCTACAGCCGCGGCCCGATCGCCACCGTCCACTACAACACTGCGGGTTACTCGCCCAACGACATGAGCATGATCCTGCCGGGCTTCATCATCGCAGTCGTCTCGGGCATCCTGCTCGCGCTCGGCCTCGCCGTCCTCTCCGGCACGCGCCGCTACGGCGAGCGCGCGCGGCTCGTGATCTTCGTCTCAGTCGGCATCACCCTCTGGACGATCCTCGCCCAGCCGGTCTTCAACCATTTCGGCTGGGGCTATTGGGTCTATTCCTTCATCGCCGAGACCACCGGGCTGATCCTCGCCGGCCTCGTCGTGACCCGCTGGTTCCTGCCGAGCCCCGCCTACCGCCGCGACGATGAGGCACTTCCGGCCGAGACCCGCGCGGACGCATAAGTTCCTCCCTGCCGCGAAGCGGCGGGGAGGGGGACCGCACGAAGTGCGGTGGAGGGGTAACCGGCAAGGCCAAGCCAATTACCCCTCCACCATGCTCCGCATGGTCCCCCTCCCCATGCGTCCCGCATGGGGAGGAACTCGCTAGCCCAGCAGCCTGAGGAAGCGCTCGGCGGCCTCGAACTCGGCGCGGCGCGCGTCGAGCCGCGCGGTCGCCTCTTCGACGGCGCCCCATTTCTCGGCCTGCCAGGTCTCGTCGAGCGTGGCCGCCGCCCAGGCCGTGTCGGAGTCGATCGCCTCCTCGGCCAGCGCGAGGGCGATCAGCAGCGAGCCCGAGATGGTCACCAGGGGCGCCAGCGCCGCCAGCGCGAACGCGTCGCGCGTGACGACGGCGTGGGCGAGCCGGGCGAGCGTGGCAGGCGGCTGCGGCCGGTGGACGATGCCGGTCACGATCTCGAAGTCGACATCGTAGCGGCGCCGTCCCCAGGCAAGGATCGGGTCCCACAGGGCCGCCTGGCGGGCGACCAGGCTCGGCGGGCCGTCGGCGCGGTAGCAGACGAGGTCGCTGTCGCCATATTGCGCCAGGCTGGCCGCGAACGCCTCCTCGTCGGGCGCGACCCGGTCGATCGCCGCATTGGCGAGGCCGGTCAGCGGCATCGTCTGCGGCCGCACCTCCTCGCCCTGCGCGTTCCATTCCGCCGCCACCGCCTCGGCGAGCGCCGCGGTCGGCAGTGCCAGCGTCCGCCGCGCCGGAGTCTTGACCGGCCGCTCGTCGAGCAGCACCTCGCCGCCGTCCGCGCCGCGCCGGACGGTCGCCTCGCGATAGAAGCGCTTCATCTCCCGCCGCCGGCCCACCTGCCCGCGAGCCACTTGGGCCCGAAGAAGCTGATCACCAGCCCGACCAAGGCGAGCGGGAAGCCGACGATCGTCCCGCCTTGGACGATGAGGTCGCTCTGCCAGAGCGCGAGCGCGAACAGCACCAGGATCGTGCCCCCGATCCGCACCAGGTTGAGCATGATGAAGCGGTTGCGCCACAGGCTGTCTTCGTCTGGTGTCATGCCGTCGCCTTTGCGGAGAGTGCGCCGCGGTTCAACGATTATCGAGCGCCGGATTTCCCGCCTCGGGCGCCACCAATGCCGCCATTTCCGCCTCGCCGCGCGCCGCCAGCGCCTCGGCGATGCGCGCGCGGACCTCAGGCGGCTTGTCTTGGTCGATCTTCTTCGTGCCCCGCCACTCGGTGATCGTCATCTCGAAGCCGGCGATCGCCTTCACCAGCCCTTCGAAGCGCCCCGGCGACATCTGGTCGCGGGTCCAGGCGGGCTTGGATGCCAGCCGTGCCTCGTTCAAGGCGGAGAGCTCGTCGAGAAGCCCGACGAGCTCGCTTTCGTCGAGCGGCTGCGCGGCGCCGCTGAGCTCGACGGCGATGTAGCTCCAGGTCGGCACCCGGTCCTCGAGCCCATACCAATCGGGGCTGACATAAGCGTGGGCGCCGTTCGCCACGAACAAAGTCTCGCACGTGCCGGCCAGCGCCGCGTAGACCGCATTGCCGCGCGACACGTGGAAGCGCAGCCGCGTGCCGTCGAGCAGCACCGGCACGTGCACCGCACGCAGCCCCTCCGCCGCGTGCACCACGAGCGTCCCGAAGCCGATCTGGCGCACCAGGGCCGCCATCTCCTCGCGCTCGGCGATCTGGAACTTGCGGTTCGGGTGCATCAGCTTCGCCCGCGCGAGCGCCGCTCGCCGCGCCGCGCCTGACGCCGCTCCTTCGCCGCCGCCGCGGCCGGATCGCGCTTGGGCTCCCGCTTCGGTTCGTCGAGCGGGAGGTCGCCCAGCGCCGGATCGAAACCGAGATTTGCCACCGACTCGGCGAAATGCGGCGGCAGCTCGGCGGTCACGTCGATCCGCCCGCCATCGGGATGATCGATCCGGATCCGGCGGGCATGGAGGTGGAGCTTGCGGCTGATCGATCCCGTCAGGAACGCATCCTGCCCGGCATATTTGCCGTCGCCGACGATCGGGTGACCGATCGCCGCCATATGGACCCGGAGCTGGTGGGTGCGGCCGGTCAGCGGCTGCAGCTCGACCCAGGCGGCGCGGTTCCCGGCCCGCTCGATCACCCGGTAGCGGGTCCGCGACGGCAGACCGTTCTCGCTCTCGTCGACATGCATCTTCTCGCCGCCCGTCCCCGGCTGCTTGGCCAGCGGCAGGTCGATGAGCCCATCCTCGACCTTCGGGACGCCGACCACGATCGCCCAATAGACCTTGCGCGCCGTCCGGCTCGAGAAGCTCTTCGAGAATGCGGCGGCGGCCCGCGCCGTCCGGGCGACCAGCAGCGCGCCCGACGTGTCCTTGTCGAGCCGGTGGACGAGCTTCGGCCGCCCCCTTTCGTCGCCGAGGCCGTCGAGCAGCCCGTCGAGATGCTGGACGGTCTTGGTGCCGCCCTGGGTCGCGAGGCCGGGCGGCTTGTTGAGCACGAAGGCCTGCGGGTCCTCGTGGAGCACCATCTCGCGGACGAACGCCTCCTCGTCGGTACTGAGCTCCCGGCGCTGAACCTTCCTGGGCGCGCCGCCGGCCGCCGGCTCCGCGGGCGGAACGCGGATGGTCTGCCCCGCCTCGATCCTGTCGCCGGGCGCCGCGCGCTTGCCGTCGACCCTGAGCTGCCCGGTCCGCGACCAGCGCGACACCAGGTTGAAGCTCGCATCGGGCAGGTTGCGCCTGAACCAGCGGTCCAGCCGGATGCCGTCGTCGTCGGGCGCGACGGTGAACTGGCGAACCTGCTGATCGTCGCGCGGCGGCATGCGCGGCGATGTAGCGGCCGGCGCCCGGCTCCGCCAGTGCCCGGCGGGTGGCGGCCTGCCGCCGATGCGGCCCTAGTGGCCGTTATTGACGATGAGGGCGACTTCCGAGCCGCCGCGGACCGGCGTCACGATCAGATAATAAGCGCCGTTGCTGCCCTGGTTGACGCCGCCCAGCACATGGTCGCTGCCCCGCGCCTGGTGCTCGGCCGAGAAGCCGGCCTGGACGGCGCGCTGCTGGTACCAGTCGATCACCCTTTGATAGGGGTCGGCGGTGCGGAAGGTGACGACGCGGACGCGGCATTCTCCACTGTCCTGGCCCGCCGCCTCGGTCACGCGCCCGCCGGGATAAGGCGGGAAGGCGGCCGGAAGGCGGTTCGCCCATTCCATGCCGTAGCGGAAGTCCGGCGCCGCGCCGCGCGCGCTGCAGCCGCCGCCCGGAGGGGGAGGCGCCGCGGCCCCGCTCGTCCCCGAGGCGAGGCGGACCTGAGGGGCGCGTGGGGCGACGGGATATTCCGCGCGGGTCGGAGTCTCCGGCGGGCGGACGCTGAGCCGGTTCGCCTGCTGGGCGAGATTGGGATCGGTCGCGATCTGATCCTCGAGCGCGCTGGTCAGCGCCGGGTCGGCGTCGTTGAGCGCAAGGCCGTTGTTGGCGACGCTCCCCTGGCCGCAGGCGGCGAGCGCGAGCGTCGCGCTGAAAGCGGTCAGACGGAAGAGCATGACGGTGCGGCTGGGCATATCGGCTTCCTCATCGGATGAGACCCTATGCCCCAAAGCTGCGAGCAATGGGTGAGCGGATATGGTTAAGGTGCTGGAATTTCGTGGTTAACGCCCATTTTGACCACGTCCTGTGCCGGAACGGGACTGCCAGAAGGCGAAGGTTTCGGCCTGCACGCGCCCGATCAGCGCCCGCGCCTGCGGCCCCTCCCACGGGCCCGAATAAGAATGGTGCCTGGCGCCCGCGATCCACCAGCCCTGGCCGGGCAGGCCGTCGCTCTGCCGGACCACCAGCACGGCCAGCTCCGGCTCCCCGCGCGCCGCCGCCCCGGCGTCGATCTCGCCGAGCATGGCGCAGAGCGCCCGCATCTTCGGCCGCGAGAAGGCGTAGCCGAGCAGCCCGAGCAGCTCGGAATAGGTCAGCGCCTGCCCGGCCCGCGCCGCGGCGACGAGGTGCGCGCGGACCTCGGCCGGGTCGGCGAGCCGCTCGGCCACGCGCTCAGTTGCGGTCGACGAGGATCAGGCGCCCGTCGGTGCCGCCGCCGGTCCCGGCGGCGAGGCGCACCGTCATCGGCCCGCCGTCGTGGCTGACTCCGCCGAGCACGGTCTCTCCGCCTTCGCGCCGCGCGGAGGAGATGGAGAAATGCGCGCGCCGCGCGGGATCGCGATACCAGGCGGCGACGCTCTCCGGCGGCTCGGCGCTGACGAAGCGGAGCTCGACGCTGTCGCGCGCATTGCTGTCGCCGCCATTGCCCTGGACGTGGAGGCCGCTCACCTGCGCGCCGGGCGGGAGCACGTCGCTGTCGGTGCCGGCGCGGGCGCGGCTGCGCATCGCGTCGGGAACGTTGATGGCGATGTCGATGCCGGGCGCGCGGATCGACAGCCGCCCCTCCTCGGCCTTCCCTTCGGCCCCCGCCTTGACCTGCTCCGCGGCCTCCTGCTTGGCCGCCTCCCGGCGCTCGCTCTCGCCCGAAGGCATCGAGCATGCAACCGCCGCCGCAGCGCAGAGCAGAGCCGCAAATGATCCCGGCCGCATCGCTTTCTCCTCTCGCCGCCGAGACTATTCGCGCCGCCGCCGCGCCACAAGTGCGCAGCCGCTTGCCGCGGCACGGACCCGCGTCTAGCGCCCGGCCCCATGACCGACCAGGATCGAACCCGCCGCGCCGGCCTCCTGCTCGGCCTCGGCGCCTATCTCACCTGGGGCGTCCTGCCGATCTACTTCAAGGCGGTCGACCACGTCCCGGCGCTCGAGATCGTCTGCCACCGGATCGTCTGGTCGCTGGTCTTCCTCGCCATCCTCGCCACCGTGCTGCGCCGCTGGCCGGGAATCCGCGCCGCTCTCGGCACGCCCCGCGTGCTGATGACGCTTGCCCTGACCTCGCTGCTGATCGGCGCGAACTGGCTGATCTGGATCTATTCGGTGGTCAGCGGCCACGTCCTCGAAGGCAGCCTCGGTTACTATCTCAATCCTCTGGTCAACGTCCTGTTCGGGACGGTCCTGCTCAAGGAAAGGCTGAGCCGGGCGCAGGTCGCCGCCGTCGTCCTCGCCGCCGCCGGAGTCGCAATCCTCGCCGTCGGCGCGGGAAGCGGGATCTGGATCAGCCTGACCCTGGCAATCACCTTCGCAACCTACGGCTTCCTCAGAAAAGTCGCCCCGGTCGACTCGATCGAAGGCCTGACGATCGAGACGGCGCTGCTGGCGCCGCTTGCTCTGGCCTGGATCCTGATCCTCCATGACCGCGGGACGGGCGGGTTCCTCGCCGGCGACGGGGCGACCGATCTGCTCCTCGCCGCGGCCGGCACGATCACCGCCATCCCCTTGCTCTTGTTCACGGCCGCCGCCCGGCGCCTCCCTTATTCGACGCTCGGCTTCCTCCAGTACATCGCGCCGTCCCTGCAGTTCCTGCTCGCCGTGCTCGCGTTCGGGGAGCGCTTCACCTTGGCCCACGCATTCTGCTTCGGCGCGATCTGGACCGCGCTCGCCGTCTTCGTCTTCGAGGGCGTGCGGCTGTCGGCAAAAGAGCGCGCCGCCCGCTGAGTTGCGCTTGCCGGGAGCCGGGGCCATGCTGCGGAGGTGAGACCATTGCTGCCCGCTGCCTTGCTCGCCGTCGCCTGCGCGCCCCTGCCTCCGCCCGACGCACCCGCCCCAGGCGTCGGCGACACCCCCTGCTACGGCTCCACCCGCGACTGGCGCGCGTGGGTCGATGCGATGCCCGGTCCGCAGAGGCCGGGGCTGATCGTCACCGGGACCGTCACCACGCCGACCGGGGGCCACCGGACGGTGTTGACGCTCGGTCCGACGACGCGCAGCGAACCGCCGCTGCAATTCGTCAACCTCGAGATCCGCGCGATGGGGGAGATCGTCACCACGGCGGTCACTACCGAGGAGGTGCGGGCGCGCTTTCCCGCGCTGCCGCGCTATGGCGCGGTCATCATCCTGTGCAACGGCCGCGAGGTCGGCCGCGTCAGCCCGGTCGAGACCGCGCACTGATCGGTAGTCAGTCGAAGGTCGCCCCCAGAGCCGGCCACAGCACCATCCCGATCCCGACGACGCTGACCAGGAAGATGAGGGTCCGAAGCTTCGGGATTCCGGCCGCGTAGACCGGCAGATAGACGATCCGCGCCGCCAGCCAGACCAAAGCCCCGATCGCCGTCCAGCGGGTCTCCAGCCCGGCCGCGTGGATGATCAGGATCGCCGCCGCGGCGATCGGGAAGGTCTCGAAGAAATTGGCCTGCGCCCGCGCCAGCCGGCCGACGATCGGCTCCGGCGCAGGCAGCGCCTCGTCGCGCGCGCCCATGTTCCACTGCGTGCCATATTGCCGAGTCTTGACCCTCACCGCCGTGAAGACGTGGACCAGAGCGAGGACGCATCCCCAGGCGAGCACGACGAGTTCGGTGGACATGGGGGAATTCGTCGCACAGTTCCTCCCCATGCGCCAGCACGGGG
>DASVVP010000039.1:0-14113 GCA_036386495.1 Allosphingosinicella sp. | reverse complement strand
CTGTCGTTTCGAATTTCCGACGAGTGTGTGCACGCGATAGCCCATGTGCATGGGGACGAGGTGGTTCCCAAAGTTCGGCGAAAGCAGCTTCAAAGCGGGCGTCTTTCGGAAAGCAAAATGCCTGCTGGCGAAGCAAACGAGCTTTACCAAGACTATGTGTGCAGCGTAGCCCTCCGGGTGGCCGGCGACCTGTTCGGCCTGCTCCCGCGCGACGAAATCTTCGTGACCTGCGTTGCGGACATGCTTGATCGAGTCACGGGGCATCAGGCGGAGACTCCCATCCTCTCGGTGCGCTTTGTCCGAGAAACGTTCCGAAGACTTAGCCTCGGCAGGATCGACCCTTCCGATTGCATGCGGAATTTCGTGCATGAGATGAGGTTCAAGCGCACGTCGGGTTTCGCGCCGGTCGAGCCGCTCAAACCCTTGGCCGACTAAGAGCCCACAAGAGTCGAAGACTCTCTGTCTAATCGAACTCGCCTTGCCGCGCGCGGTCCAGACGCCACTCGGCGGCTTCAATGATTTGCTGAGGGAACGGCGCTCGATGCGCTAGTACGGCTGCCTCGAAACTGAGTTCTAGCCTTCCTGCTTTTGCGAGAGTCCGAAGGCCTTTTTGAATCTTGCTGTGGGCCATCAGCTTGCTGAGAGCACCGACCGGTCCTAGCTGATCCAGCATCCGATGTGTGTAAGATGCGTACCCGCCGATCAGTCTCTCGTATTCGGCCACGGCCAGTGCGACATCCCGTCGAAGCGCATCGTCCTCCATTTGCTTCCTCCTAATGCTGGGTCGCACTCAATAATGATAGCGACAGCTCAGCACCTCCAGCGCGTGTGCCTCCCCCTTCCCCGCCACCCGGTACACCAGCCGATGCTCGCTTGTGATCCGGCGCGACCACCAGCCGCTGAGCTGCCGCCTGAGGGGCTCGGGCTTGCCAGTGCCGCGAAACGGATCGCGCAGGCACTCGCCGATGAGCGCATTGATCCGCGCAACAATCTTCGCGTCTTCGGCCTGCCACGCGACATATTCGACCCACGCCTCGCGGTCGAAGACCACTTTCACGGCTGAATCAGCTCGTGCTCCTCGCCCTCGCCGGCATCGAGCCGGGCGATGCCTTCCATGAGCCGCTTCGCGTTCGCGGGCGAGGCGAGCAAATGCAGGGTCTCCTGCAGCCCCTCCCACTCGCTTTCGGCGACCATCACCACATTCTCCTGCCCCCGGGCGCGCTTCACCACCACGGGCGCCCGATCGGCGCAGGCGCGGTCCATCACCGCCTTGAGGTTGGCCCGCGCTTCAGAGAAGGTGACGATATCCATGCGATCAAATGTACATAATCTGGTACAGAAATCAAGGGGCAGGATTACTGAGTCCGACGGGACCGTCCCTCCCGCCTACTCTTTTCCGTCCCCTCGGCCCTATTCCGTCCTCCACTTGATCTGGAACTCGATCTCTTCCTCGCCGTCGCCCCGCTCATGCTCGATATTGCAGGTCGCGCGGACCGGGACCGATATCCGTTCCCCCGCAATCTGGATCTCGAAACGCCGGCCGCTCTCGAGCGCGTCCGCGAGGCGCCTCAGCTTCACGACGAAGTCGGAGAGCTCATAGTCCTTCTCGATATCCCTGTCGGCCTTCGTCATCCTCGATCCCTTCACCCTGTGAGCCGGCGCGGATCGGCTTGCCGGTCGCTGCGCGCCTCGCGGCACGATAGATCGGCCTCGCTTTGGCGTATATAAGTCAGGCGACCGCTTGGTTCACCCGGGCGCCCGCTTCAACCCCGCCGCTCCGCCGCTCCGCGCTTCCTCCTCTGCGCGCCGGCACTCGAGAGTGCCGTTCCACATCGGTCGCCTCGTGAAGGATGCGAAAGGACGAGAATCCTCCCGCTGCGCACTGCGTGAGCGAGGTCGACATGCGCGTCGGCCGGGAGGGCCGTGATCGAACGAAGCGCGTGGAGATCTCAGGCGGCAAGTCTGGGCTCGGGGGCCTGCCGTTCCATCGTCACCGGTCGTCATGCCTCGAGTCATTGTCGTCCACATAGTCCTTGATCGGAATCTTGATCATATAATGGTCCGACAGGAACTTGTCGTGGGCGCCGATATCGGTGGAGTGGAGCACATATTGGCGGGAATATTTGAACTCGTTCCTGTTCTTCCGGACGAACGCCCGGTCGAACGGCGCTCCCTTGCTCAAATAATTGCCGTAGGTGGGGATGTCATGGTTGTTGAGGTCGATGAAACCTGCATCGTAGAACAGATCGATCGCAGGCTCGGCGCTGCTCAAGACGTTGGTGTCGCCGATCAGCACCAGGCTTTCTTCGAGCGCCTCGCCGAGATTCGCCAGCGCCTGGCACAAGGTCCGCGCCTCCTTTTCGCGCCGCCGCCGCCCCAGCGTCTCGCCGCCGACATTGGCCTTCATGTGCAGGGGCACCATGGCCAGGCGTCGGGTTTCGGCCCTTTGCTCCCATTCGCCCTGGTCGTTTCTCCGCCACACCCGGATTTCCGAGACGAATTCGAAAAGATGCGGAGTCCGGTCCCAAAGGGAGTCGCCGTCCTCGTCGTGGGAGACGTCGAGCCTCCTCACTGCGTCCAGCGCGAGCCGCTTGCTGTTCCAAAGCACCGCGCACAGTTGCGAGGTGTCGCCCTCGTCGCGATTGGGAGCGATATAATATTTCCATTCGGTGTCATCGAGATGCTCTTCGAGCAGATAGCAAACTAGGTCCAGGTCGGAATTGCGGCGCTCGGTCGCCGCCTGCGAGGGAACGATATGCCCTCCCGGAGTCAAATGGACCTCTTCCTCTGCAGTTACATAAATTTCCTGGAGAGCGATGACGTCGATTCCGCTCATCTCTATATGCTCAGCCAAGGCAAAGGCACTCTGCTTGCGAGTCGCGCGATTGGTCCCCCCGAGATGTTCAATATTCCAGCTGGCTACCTGCAAATAGCTCATGTTCCGCCCCCCTTTCTTGCAGTGAAATAAGTACTACAGACAAGGGTCCGCTCCAAGCCACCAACACGAGCCGGCGCACCAATAGGACGGACGTCCGCTGCCTACGCGTCAGCCGGTCGACCCCGTCATGCTCCTCGCGCGAGCCGCCAAGACCGAAGGAGCAGCCCTCCGCCCACACCCGCGCGACCCCGCGCCCCGCACCGATCGCTCCAAACTCGCTCCATTCCGGATGCATATGCGCGAAGAAGCCACTTTCGGATGATATACCCCTTATGTTCTAGACTCGCGAATGGAACAGCATCGCGATTCGCCGGCCGCCGCGCCCGCCCCCTCCGCCGCCTCCCCCGAGGTCCCTGAAGCCGCCGCGGGGTCCGCCCCGCCGGACCCCGTCCCGGCCGCCCCGTCTCCGCCGCCGGCGCTCCCCGCCGCGGCCGACCCGACCGAAGACGGCGCCCCGGACCCGAACGGCTACGATCCCGCCGATTATCGCTGGGTCCCGGTCCGCCGCCGCCCGCGCTCCGACGGCTGGACCGAGGAGAAGCAGCGCCGCTTCATCGAGGCGCTCGCCGACACCGGCCTCGTCTCCGCCGCGGCGAAGGCGGTCGGCATGACCCGCGAGACCGCCTATCGCCTCCGCCGCTCGCCGCACGGCGCCGCCTTCGCCCGCGCCTGGGACGCCGCCCGCCGCCATGCCGGCGGCGTCGTCGAGGACATCGCCTTCGAACGGGCTCTCGAGGGCGTGGAGCACAATGTCTATGACGAGAATGGCGAAATCGTCTGCACCAAGCGGGTCTATAGCGACCGCCTGCTCACCTTCCTGCTGCGCCACCTGAAGCCCGAGCGTTACGGCGGCGCCGGCGCGTCCGCCCCGCTCCCTGAGCCCGCCGGGCCCCCCGGGCGTGGAGAGCCCGCGCCGCCGCCCGAGATTCTCCTCGACGCGAGCCTGCGCGCGATGGAGCCCGAGCTCCCCGCGCCGCCCGAGACGCTCCTCGACGCGGACACGCTCGAGCACGAACTCGACCTCTCCGACGTCGCCGACGGCGTGCTGCCGCACTTCCTCTCCGAGCAGCGCCCGCCGAAGAGCGCCGCCCGGGCGGCGGCCGAGGCGCGGGCGGCGCAGGAGGCCCGCGGCGCCGAGGCGTGGGAGAAGGCCCAGGGCGGAGGCGAGCTGAGCCGGCAGGAGTTCGCCGACATGTGCCGCCATATCGATCCCATCGGCATGGCCGCCGAAAAGTCGAAAAGGCGCTACCGGTGAGACCTTGGCGTGACCTTTCGCCACGCCGCCCTCGTCGCCGGGGCCTTCGCTCACGCCCGCAGAATTTTCTCCATCTTCTTCCCCCGCGCCAGCTCGTCGACCAGCTTGTCGAGATACCGGATCTCCCGCATCAGCGGCTCATCGATCGTCTCGACCCGCACGCCGCAGACCATGCCCGTTATCGCGCGCCTCGCCGGGTTCATCCGCGGCGCCCTCGCGAAGAAGGTCTCGAAATCGGTGCCCGCTTCCAGCTCGGCCGCCAGCGCCTCCGGCCCGTAGCCCGTCAGCCACGCGATGATCTCGTCGACCTCCGCCTTGCTCCGCCCCTTCTTCTCCGCCTTGGCGACGTAATGCGGATACACGCTGGCGAAGCTGGTCGTGTAGATGCGGTGTCCGGCCAATGTCCGTCTGCTTTCAGGTCGTCGGGCGAGCCTAGGCGAAATCGGATGGATCGGCCACAATGGCCCGGCTCCGTAGCCTGCCCGACAGGAGGCCCGACATGCGCTTCTCCGCCGCGACCGCTGCCGCCCCGCTGCTCCTCGCCGCGCTGGCGGCCGGCGCGCTCGCGGCCGCCGAGACGCACTCCGGCGACCGGCAGCGGCGCGTCCAGGGCTGGCTGGTCGAAGATGTCGCGGAGAGCGACGGCGGCCGCCTCGTCCGCATGACCCGGACCAGCGGGCCCTACCGGCTCGAATATCATGCCGCCTTCTGGCGCGGCAACGACGGCGTCATCCAGCACGTCTCGGCGATCGGCGAAGGCTGCGGCGGCAGCGAGCCGCTCGACCGCCATCTGATCTACGACGTGATCGAGATCCGCGCCCGCCTCGCCGCCGCGCTGGCGGAATGCGCAGCCCCGCGCCGCGCCGTCCGCGCCGCCCTCACCGGCCTCGAGCCCGCTTACGCGCTCGCTCTGGCCTGGGACTGGGAAGCCCGCACCGCCACCGCCGCCGAAGCCGCGGAGATCGCCAATTACGGGACGGACATGACGGTG
The DNA here is from genome assembly GCA_036386495.1 of Allosphingosinicella sp. Lineage (GTDB taxonomy): Bacteria > Pseudomonadota > Alphaproteobacteria > Sphingomonadales > Sphingomonadaceae > Allosphingosinicella. The sequence goes on along the minus strand of DASVVP010000039.1, from coordinate 8,929 downwards.
GCACAGGACGGCTGCGACGCCCCGCTCGACAATGCGACGGAGGTGGACATCGGCGAGATGAATGTCACGGAAGCGGTAGCCTGCTAGCCACCGACTCGGCTCCCGGGCACCAGGTTGCGGCATTTTCCGGGACCAGGTGAGCCTCATCCCCGCCCGCTTGCCTTGCCCGTGAGCCCGAGCGCTGCTATCCGCCCGCCACCATGACTCGCCACGAGCTCTTTACCACCGCGCGAATGCCGTCCTTCACCTGTTGAAGGCGGAGCGTTCGCGCACTGCCATCCGGTGCAGTGTAGCTCAGCGGTCAGAGCAGGGTCTTCATAAGGCTCAGGTCGCCGGTTCGAATCCGGCCGCTGCAACCACCCTCCCACATCCTTTGCCGAAGTAGCTCAGAGGTAGAGCGGCGGTTTGAAGAGCCGCGCGGCGGTGGTTCGAGTCCACCCTTCGGCACCATTCGCGCCGTGGCGGAAAGGTTACGCACCGGATTGCAACCCCGGTCATGCAGGTTCGAATCCTGTCGGCGCGTCCAACACCATCTCTGAAGCCAGAAAAGGCTTTCGGATAATATACCCGATATGTTCTACCCTGCCGAATGAAGCAGCCATCCGATTCGCCGCCCCCGCCGCAGCCGCCAGCGCCGCCGCCCGCATTCGAGCCCGTCCCCCTGCGCTATCGCCGCGACGGCTGGACTTCGGAACGCCAGCGCGCCTTCATCGCCGCGCTCGCTTGCACGCGCTGCGTGCTCGCCGCCTGCCGCCTCGTCGCCCTGTCGCCGGAAGCGGCCTACAAGCTCGCTCGCCGCCCGGACGCGGCCAGCTTCAGGGCCGCCTAGGCGGCGGCGCGGGTCACCGATGGGCGCCCTTCTCCAGGTTCAGCGCGACGGCCGCTCGCACGAGCGCCTTGAGCGCGTCGTCGTCGATCTCGTCCCCCTCCCGGATATCGATCGCACGGCGCATATTGCCGTCCAGGCTGGCGTTGAAGAGCCCCGCCGCATCCGCCAGCGCCGCCCCGCGCGCGAAGGTCAGCTTCACCTTGTCGCGATAGATCTCGCCGGTGCAGATCATGCCGTCATGCTCCCACACCGGCACCCCGGCCGGGTTGGACGGCTTCCTCCATTTCACCGTCTCGACCACCTCCGGGTCGGCCTCCCGGATCAGGGCACGCAGCCGCGCCAGCATCTCGCCGCGCCAGTCGCCCAGCGCCGCGATCTTCGCGTCGATCAGTTCCGAAGCGCTGTCTCCGTCCATCCTCGTCTCCTACATCTTCTCGCCGGGCAGGGCGCTCGCCTGCCTCACCCAGTCCCCCAGTTGCGCCTCGTCGAACGGGCCTTCGTATATGTCGAAGTAGCGCACCTCCTCATGCCTGGACGCGCCCGGCGGCATCGGGCGCAGCGACGTGCCACGGAAGAAGGTCAGCTTCACATATTTCGTGAACACGTGGACGCTGAGGAACCAGCCCTCCCGGTCCGGGGCGCCGTAGAAAGGCGAGTTCCATTTGACCGCCTTCCTGACGCCCGGGAGGATGCGCTCGATCAGCGCGTCGAGGCGGCGCCCGACGCCGCTCTTCCACCCCGGCATCGCGGCGATATAGGCCTGGACAGGCGCGTCGCCCTCGCCTTTGGGAATCTGCGGATTGCCGCCGGCGAGGAGCACGGGCGCGAGGGCTTCCTTCCTTGCCCCTTTCGCCCGCGACGGCCTGGCGGTCATTTGCCTTTCCTCCGACGAGGACCGATAGAAAATGCGCACCGACACCGCAACGCGCTTCGTCCACGCTTCTCCCGATGCCGTCTATCGCGCCTTCGCCGATTCCGGGGCGCTGATGGCGTGGCTGCCGCCGGAGGGGATGAGCGGCCGCGCACTGGCGTTCGAGTTTCGCGAAGGCGGCCGTTACCGGATCGAGCTGGCCCTGGCGGGCGATGGGCATGGAGCATCGGGCAAGACCACGAAGCGGACCGACGTCACCTCCGGCCGCTTCCTCGAGCTCATCCCCGGCAAGCGGATCGTGCAGACGGTCGAGTTCGAATCCGACGATCGCGCCTTCGCCGGGATGATGGAGATGATCTGGTCGCTCGACCCCGCGCCCGGAGGCACGCAGGTGACCGTGAGCGCGAAGAACGTTCCCGCCGGCATCTCGCCCGAAGACCATGCCGCCGGCCTCGCATCGAGCCTCGAAAACCTCGCTTGCTTCCTGGCCTCGGAGCGTCCGTCCCGTCCATAATTGCGCCACAACATGATGAGATGATGGACCATGCTCGGTACGCCCGCCGCCCCCACGCTGGAGACGCCCCGCCTCACGCTGCGCGGCTGGCGGCCGGCCGATTTCGCGCCCTACGCGGCGATGCTCGCCGATGCGGAGACCGCACGCTTCATCACGCCGCAGGCCCGTGCCCTCACCGAGGCGGAGGCGTGGGACGCGACGGTCTGGCTGGTCGGCCACTGGCAGATGCTCAGCCACGGCATGTTCGTCGTCGAGGAGCGCGCCACCGGCGCCTTTCTCGGCCGGGTCGGCCCGTTGCGCCCGCCGCGCTGGCCCGGTTTCGAGATCGCCTGGTCGCTCGCCCCCGGCGCGCGCGGCAAGGGCTACGCCACCGAGGCCGCGCGCGCCGCGATCGGCTGGTCGTTCGCCAGCTTTCCGCTCGACCGGATCATCTCCACCATCCATCCGCTCAACCTCGCCAGCCGGCGCGTCGCCGGGCGCCTGGGCCAGCGCCGCACCGGCGAGCAGTTCACGCCGTTCCGCGAAGCCTGCGACGTCTGGGAGATCCGCCGGGAGGATTGGCCCGCGCCAGCCTGAGCGGGCGCCCCCGCCAAAACGGTCGTGCCGCGGCAGGGCTCGCGGCCCGAACCCTGCGCAGCGCGACCCGCAGCTTGACCCGGACCGTGTCGCAGCCAATGCTCCCGCCTGGGAAGATGGGCAGGATGGCTGGGATGCGCGAGGGCGGCGACGGAGATTCGGGGGCGGCGCCGCGATGAGCCTGCTCGTCCTCCTCCTCGCGTTCGCGGCGGGCGCCGATCAGTCGTCCGGGGCGGTCGTCGTCCGCGAGCGGGAATGCTGGACGATGCGTCAGCAAGACGGTCGCGTGGTCTCGGAGCGGGTCCCCGGGCTCTTTGTGATCCAGCGCACGGCGCAGGAAGGCCCGTTCGTCGTCGACCTCCCGCCCGGCGCCGCCCTTCTCTGCCCCCGCTCCTCGCTGATCCCGGCGCCCAACGACTGGAAGGTCCCCGCGGCCGGCCACCCGCTCTACTTGCGCGAAACCGCCCGCGACACGGACGAACCGCGCCTCGGCGTCCTCGAAATCTCGCAGGGGCGCTTTCGCTACCGACTGATCAGCGGCGAACTGAGCGAGGCGGAACGCACTGAGCTGGAAGCGCGGCTGAACCAGCTTCAGCGGCAGGGCCGGGAGGATTGAGAATGTTTCCTGGCCACATGCGGAGGCCGGCATGACCGCCTTCCCGATCCTTGCGGCCCTGCTCGCCGCCCAGGCCGCCACCGCTTCACCCGCGACTCCCGCCCCCGCCGAATCCTGGCGCTTCTACGGCGGGACTATACGACCTGGTCGGCGCTCGACACGCTGTCGGTTCGCCGGGAGGGTCCGCTTACGTTCAGCCGGCAGGTCATCTGGGGCCAGCGCGGGCCGCTCGACGTCGCCGGCCGGGCCTTCGACTATGTAATCGTCGAGACGGCACACGATTGCGCGGCGCTGACCAGCTGGAGCATCCGGGCCCATTATCACGCCCGCACCGGCCCGCTGCTGTGGAGCCAGGATATCGACAGCCGGCCCCGCTCGACCGTCAGCTCGTCTCCCTTCACGCATTTCCGCGATTATCTGTGCGCGGAGGCCGTCCCCGTCGCCGACCCGCAGGGCTATCCGACCCTCCGCGCCCTGTTCGCGGGGATGGGAAGCTGGCTGCTCTCGGAAGCGGCAGCGCCGCCTCCGGCCAGGTAAGCAAGGCTTAAAGCTTCCTTGCTAGGCAAAGCGCGGGCAATTCGGAGCGATGCGGCGATGACCTTTCCCTTTCCGGATCTTGCGCGGTCGCTGAAGGACGGCGCGGCGATCTCGGCGGACGACGTGCTGGCGGTGCGGCGCGAAGTGTGGCCGGACGGCTCCATCTCCGAAGCCGAGGCCGAAGCCCTGTTCGAGCTCAACCGGCTCGCCGGCGACGCCGATCCCGCCTGGCCCGACTTCTTCCTGGAGGCGATCTGCGACCATCTCCTCAACGCGCGCGCCCCCAAAAGCTACATCGACGAAGCCGGCGCCGCCTGGCTGATCGGCCAGATCGATCGCGGCGACGAGGCTGCCGATGCCGTCGAGCTGGAGCTGGTCGTGAGGCTGCTCGAGCGGGCGCTCAACGCCCCGGACGCCCTCAAGGCCTGGGCGCTGCGCCGGACCGAGGCCGCGGTGCTCGACGACGGCCGGGTCGGCGACGACGAGGCGAAGACGCTGCGGCGCATCCTGTTCGCCGCCGGCGGCGACGGCGCGGCGGTGGTCGGCCAGGAGGAAGCGGAAGCCTTGTGGCGGATCAAGGACGCGACCCTCGCAGCCGACAATGCGCCGGCCTGGAAGACTCTGTTCGTCCAGGCGGTCGGCAATCATCTGATGGCCTTCTCCTCCTATCGACCGCTCGAGCGGGCCGAGGCGCAGCAGCTCGAGGCCTGGGCCGCCGACCATCGCAGCTCGGTGCTCGGCTTCATCGCCCGCATGCGCCCCGCCGGCGGCGTCGGCGAGGCCCTGCGCGCCGCTTTCCCCCGGGAGCAATCCGCTGCGGAGCATGACGCCGCGGTCGACGCAGCGCGGGCGGTCACGCCGCTGGAGAGAAGGTGGCTCGAAGGCCATGTCGAGGCCGATGGCGCCCGCGACGACTATGAGGAGGCCCTGCTCGCCTTCGTCGCCGAGGAAAGCGCACGCCCCTGACCGCGGCCCTTGAGACAGAGCCGCGCCCCTGCGCATAAGGGCGCCATGCCGCATCATCTCCTAGTCTACGAGCTCGCCCCCGATTATCTCGAGCGCCGCGGCGACTTGCGCGACGCCCACCTCGCCCTCGCCTGGCAGGCGGCGGATGACGGCGCCCTGATCCTCGGCGGCGCCGTCGGCGATCCGGTCGAATCGGCTCTGCTCCTGTTCGCCGCCGCCGGGCCGGCGCGCGCCTTCGCGGAGGCCGATCCCTATGTGCGCGAAGGCCTCGTCCGCTCCTGGCGGGTCCTGCCCTGGGCAACCGTCGTCGGAGCCGCGGCCGCCGATCCGGTACGCCCCGCGGACGGCGGCTGAGACGCCGCGTCCAACGCGTCCAGGTCGTCACGGCCGCGGCCGTCGCCCGATTTCGCCGTTGAGCCATCGCTCCGGAGGTGTCAGGCCGCGTCGAGTTCGGCCCCCCGTCAGCTCAACATCGATGCGATTGCCGGGAAATGGTCGGCGGCTGCCTTGCGGCCGGCGGCGATCGCCGTCCTGATCCGGGCCGGATCGAATTCGAGCGTGTCGGTGAATTCGACGTCGGGCTCGATCACATGGATCGGCGCGAAATTATATTTGTCGATCTTGTCCTGCAACGGCTCCAGGATCGCGTCGGCGGCCGGCCCGCTAACGCCCGCCGCCGCCACCGCCGCCTTCTGGGCGTCGCGGGCGACGAGCAGGTCGTTGATCAGCCCCGCCACCTCGGTGTCGTTCGCCGACACCTCCGCCTGCAGGATGTCGACCGCGCGCAGGCCGATCTTGATCAGGTTCGGAAAGGTGCGCGGCGGACCCACCTTGGGCTGGGGCGAGGCGCGGACGACGAGGACTGCGTCCGGCTTGAGCTTGAGCGCGGCGCTGAGCGGCGTCACGTCGCGCACCCCCCCGTCGACCCATTGATGCTTGATCCCGCTCGCGTCGACCGTCTCGTACGGGTCGAAGAAGAGCGGCATCGCGCAGCTCGCATAGATCCATTCGTGAATCCGCGGCGTCTGCTCGTTGATGGTCTTGAACTCGCCGGTGCCGAGATTGGCGACGCCGGCCAGCATCCTGATCCCGCTCGCCTTCAGCCGGGCCTCGTCGGTGACCCGCTCGATCAGCCGACGCAGCGCCTTCGTATTGTAGATCGCGTCGGAGCCGAGGAAGCCGCCGACGGCGCCGAGCAGCCTTTTCTTGTAGATGTCGGAATTGCCTTTGATCGCGAGCCATTCCGCGAGCAGGCGCGGCACGTCCTTCTGCGCGACGCCGAGCGCCTGCAGCGCCCCGGTGGAGACTCCGACGACGGTGTCCACCTTTAGCCCCCTGTTGGTGATCAGCTCGTCGAGCACGCCGACCTGGAACGCGCCCTTCGCCCCACCCCCGCTCAGCACCAGCGCCAGCTTTCCCGTCATGTCCGCCTCCCTTGTTCGGCCCTGCTCCTAGCCGCGCCGGGGCCGGCGGGATGTGGCCTTTGCCACAGCCTTGCCCGCGGCGGTTCGGCGCCCGGGCCGGGGGGGGGGGTTGCCGGGCGGCCGCGGCTGCGGCAGCTTCGCTCGCGGGACGGGGGGTTTTGATGGAACAGGAACAGGAGCAGGTCTGGGAGCCGGACGGCGCGGAAACGGTGGTCGAGGAGCCGCCGGGCGGCCACCCGGTCATCGCAACCTTGATCGGAGGGGTCTTCCTGCTGCTCGTCGGCGCCGGTTCGGCGGCGAGGCCGGACCCGGGCGATTTCGGCCCCAATGGCGGCGCCTATCTCGCCGGCCGGATCGTCGGCAGCACGCTCGCCGGGGCGCTCATCGTCTGGGGTATCGCTTATCTCATCACCATCCGCCGCGCTTCGCGCGCCGCGAAGATCGGCTCCTTCGTCGCCCTCCTCGTTGTCTCCCTGGTCGCGACCGTGGTCCGGCATGGCGGCAGGGCGGAGGCTCTGCGCGAGGACGCGCGCGCCACGGCCGCGCAGATGAAGGAGGCGATCGATCGCGGCGACCAGCTCCAGGCGCCGCTCACCGCCGGCTCCGGGCCGATGTCGCAGATGCAGGCGGCCGTGATCAATGCCGCCCTCGCCGACCAGCAGGCCTTCGATCGCGAGGCCCAGGCCACCGGCGTCTACCGGATCCTCGACCTGACGACGCTGCGCCGCGACGATCCGGCGCTGCAGGCCTGCGGCCGGATCGATACGCTCGCCGTTCGGGCGCGCGATCAGGCGGGCCGCCACCCCGCTTATCTGAACGCCGCGCGGGCGGCGGCCGCGCCCCACCTTCAGCGCGGCACGCTGAGCGGCGCCGAGCTCGACAGCTACATTGCGGGCGCCGAGCGCAACAGCGCGAACTATCGCCGCCTCTGGTCGATGACGGCGGACTGGGCATCCGAGGCCGGCGCGCTCTGCGAGCTGCTCGGGACGCGGCGCTGGACCCGGAGCGGCACCGAGATCCTGTTCGCCTCCGACGCGGACGCCGCCGCGGCCAACGGCCACCTCGGCCGGATCAACGCCCTCGCCGCCGAGCAGCAGCGGCTCCAGGCCCAGGCCCGCACCAACGCCCGCAACGCCCTGGACGAAATGTCCCGCTAGCGGCCGCGCCGCCGCGTCAGAGAAAGGTCCGTCTGGCCGTCCACGGCCACCTGCCGGCGCCGGCTGCCCGCCCAGCCAGGCGTCCAGCGCGGCGGCATTCGATGTCCCAGCGCCCTATCGCACCCGCCGCGCCCGGACGATTCGCACCGGCGCCGCGAGCCACTGGCCGCGCATCGCGCCGCGACCGGAATTGGCGAGGGTCGGCGCGGCGAGGATGCGCCGGACGACGTCCATCCCCTCGACCACCCGGCCGAAGGCGGCATAGCCTTCCTCCTCTCCCTGCGCGTCCATCGCGGGCATCGCCGAGGCGGTGATGAAGAAGTCGCCGATCGCGCCCGCGCCCCCTTCCGCATGGGCCATCGAGATCGTCCCCTCCCGGTGCCTGATCCCGGTCCGACTGGTCGGCTCGTGAGCGATCGGCGGCAGCATCCTGCGATAGTCGCGCCTGATCCCGCCCTGGATGAAGCCGCGGCCCTCCGCGCGCGGCGTCTTCGCGGCGCGGTAGAAGGTCGTCCCGTCGAACCGCCCCTCCTCGGCATAGCGGACGAAGTTGGCGGTGGTGACCGGCGCCCGCCGATGATCGAGCTCCACCACGATCGCGCCCGCCTCGGTCTCTAGCCGGACGCGCACCATGTTGGGCAGCGGCTCGGGCGCCGCCGCCGCCGCTTTCGGTGCGGCCGCATTGTCGGCCGCGACCGGCGCCGCATCTCCGCAAGCGGCGAGCGCTGAAAGAAAGGCGAGCGCGGTGAGGCGAATCATCGGCACCTGTCTAACCCGTGGCGGTCACGCCTCAAGCCTCGGCCTTGCGCCAGCCGATCACGCACAGGACGAGCATGACGGCATTGCCGACCGCGTCGAGCAGCCCCACCGCCGTGAACACCGGGTCGACGAAGGTGAACCACCAGTTGAAGACGAAGAAGGGCAGCAGGGCGATGCCGTAAGCGAGGAAGGTGGCTCGCGTGAACCGGCTGAACGCCGCGAACAGCCCCGCGATCATCGCCTGCGCGCCGAAGCAGGCCACCGCGAAAGGGAGGATCGGGGTGCCCACCCGGTATTCCGGCAGGAAGGTGAGGTCGATTACGCTCTGCGGCGCAAGCAGTGCCCAGCCGCCGAGGACGAAGAAAACGGCGGCGATCGCCCACTGGATTCGGCGCACGGCCATTCCGGTCCCTCCCCGGCCGGTCTCTCGCATTCTTCGCGACGGAAACCAAATCCTGGTGCCCGTCCTTCATCGGTGCCGCCGATGCTGGCCCTGGCGACGGTCGGCTACCTCCTGATGCGGGCCCCTGAGAGCGTCGGTTCGAGCCACGGCCGCAAGCCGGCCGAGCAAGCAAAAAAAAGCGGCGCGGGCGGCGGGGAGGACCCGCGCACCCGCGCCGCGCCGGTTCGCTTTAGCGATTGTTGCTGTAGACCCTCAGCACCGTGTTGGTGCGGGCGTC
>DASVVP010000038.1:0-5276 GCA_036386495.1 Allosphingosinicella sp. | reverse complement strand
ATAACGAGGCGCTCGCAATTGCCGCGTAACAAGGTCCTCACGGACTGAGTTACAAGGACAAAAGCGCGGTTGGATCGCACCGGGCAACAGAAGCGGTTACGGCGGTACGGGGAGCACCGAGCAACAGAAGCTCCCCACTTTTCGTCCGGCGCACTTCTTCTCGTCTTTCCCGCGAAAGCGGGAATCCAAACGAAGCTGTCGTCCGCACCGAGTCAGACTGGATTCCCGCTTTCGCGGGAATGACGTAAGGGGTGCTGATGCGCACGCGTCTTTTCGTCCTTCTCCTTGCCCCGCTCGCCGTGTTCGGCCTCGCCGCCTGCCGCGACGAACCGTCGGTCGCCGAGCAGTTCAATGCCATTGCCGGCGAGGTCGAGAATAAGGGCCGCGAATATGAGGCCGGCGCCGAGAATCTCGTCGCCGAGCAGGAGCGCCGCCTCTCCAACGAGGCCGAGGCCCTGTTTGAGCAGACCCGCAACGCGCTCGGCAACGCGCCGGTCGAGGTCGACCTCAATTCAGGCAGCGCCGACCTTAACGCGCAGTAGCAGGCCCGCCGTCGGCGAACCGGGAAGGGCCTGAAATCCCCGGATCCCGAGCGGACGCAGCGCGGTCCTGAGCGCATCTGCCAGGGCGCGGCGCGTATCGCCGTCACAGCCGTAATTGTAGCGGAGACGGGAATCTCCGCCTCCGCCGCGCCATTCGACCCGGACTCCGCCCAGATCGTCCTCGAAGAAGGAGCAGGTCTCCGGGCGGTCGAGCAGGAGGTCGCCTTGCGGGCGGTGGGGCCGCAGATGGTCCCGCAGCTTCGCGAACCGCGCCGGCGCCACGCGCAGCCGCCGGCGCCGCACCTGCCAGATGCTGTACTCGCCGGCCCAATGGCCGCGCTCGATCCAGACCTGGCCGGTCGAGGAAGCGGTAAGCCTGAGGGTCTCGCACCGTCCGCAAAACGGCCCCTGGGAGCTCTCGATCACGATCAGCTCCTCGCCGGGCGTCCGGGGGGCGCCTGGCGCGCGCGGTCCCGTCGCACAGGCAGCCGCGGCAAGCAGGAGAGCCCCGAGTAAAGCGGGTCGATGCGCCGGGAGGCTGAAGCCTGGAAAGGCGGGCATCCGGAAGCAATGGCGCCGCCCTCGCAACCGCGCAACCTTCTCGGCCAACGCTCATTGAATGCGCGGGGGCCTCGCAAAGGACATCCGCCATGGACCGGCACAGCATCGCTATCGTCGTCGGCAGCCTCCGCAGCGACAGCATCAACCGCAAGGTCGCCCGCTCGATCTGCGCCTTTGCATCCGACAAGCTCGATTGCCGCATCGTAGAGATCGGCGACCTGCCGCTCTACAGCCAGGATTACGACGCCGCGCCGCCGCCCGAATATGTCCGCTTCCGCCGCGAGATCGCCGCGGCCGACGGCATCCTCTTCTGCACGCCCGAATATAATCGGGGCGTGCCGGGCGTGCTCAAGAACGCGGTCGACGTCGGTTCGCGCCCCTACGGCGCCAGCGTCTGGGACAGGAAGCCGGCGGCGATCGTCAGCGCCTCGCCGGGCGGCATCGGCGGCTTCGGCGCCAACCACCAGCTCCGCCAGGCCTGCGTCTTCCTCAACATGCCGGTGATGCAGCAGCCCGAAGCCTATCTCGGCAGAGTCACCGACGACAGCTTCGACGCCGACGGCTGCCTGACGCAAGGCCCCTTGCGTCAGCTCGTCACCGGCCTCGCCGCCGCCTTCGCCGACTGGGTCGACCTCATCGTCCGCTCGCGCCGCCTCCTCGCCGAGGACGCGGCCCACCAGGCGCAGCAGGCGGAGGAGCCCGCGCTCACGGAGTGAGCGGGGCCCTCCGCCCCCGGCTAGGTTCAGATCACGACGATGTCGGCCGCGCCGAGCGCGAGGCCCGGCTGCAGCGTGGCGAAGGTCGCCGCCGCCGCGCCGCCGAGGCCGTCCGCGTCGAACGACAGGGCGCCCGTCGTCGGGTCGTAGACGATGCGATCGTCGGCGTCGGCCGCCGCGCCGGTCGCGAACGCTCCGGCCGCCAGCGCCCCCGGCGCGAGGCCGGCGAAGACGGCGTCGTCGAGCGCGATGCGGTCGCTGCCCGCCGCGAAGTCGGCGATCGTGTCGACATTGCCGCCGCCGAGCGCGGCGGTGAAGGCGAACAGGTCGGCGCCGAGCCCGCCGGTCAGCGCGTCGGCGCCGAGGCCGCCGTCGATGACGTCATTGCCTTCGCGGCCGTCGAGCCGGTTGGCGGCGCCGTTGCCGCCGAGCTGGTTGTCGCGCCAGCTGCCGGTGCCGTCGATCGCCGCGCCGCCGGTCAGCGCCAGATTCTCGAGCTCCGGCATGAGCGCGTAGCTGACCGAGCTCTCCACGCTGTCGGTGCCGCCGTCGATCCGCTCGATGACGAAGTCGCTGGCATGGTCGACGACATAGGTGTCGTTGCCGGCGCCGCCGTCCATCTGGTCGTAATTGGTGCCGCCGTCGAGCCGGTCGTCGCCGAGGCCGCCGATCAGATAGTCGTTGCCCGCGCCGCCGTAGAGCGCGTCGTTGCCGCCGCGGCCGTCGAGCACGTCGTTGCCGTCGCCGCCGCGCAGCGCGTCGGCCGCCTCGGTGCCGACCAGGGTCACGCCCTTGGTGCCGCCGGTCTTGCCGCCGCCCCCGGACTTGCCGCCGCCGCCCGCCTGGACGCCGCTCTCTTTCACCTTCGCCACGAAATTCTCTCCTGCTCTCAATGATTTAGGGAAGAAGCAGGGATAAATTGCCCCCGAAAGGGGAGTCAAGCCCCAAAATCACGGAAAAAGGCGTGTTTTCATAATCTTAGATAAAAATCTGCCGCTGCGCGCGATTCGCGCTCAGCGCAGCCGCGCCAGCAGGAGCAGGTCGCGGAGCAGGCTCGCCGCGAAGGCGAGCCATACTCCCCCGACGAGCAGCAGCAGGAGCGCGCGGGTGGGCAGGGGAGCGACCGGCGACCCGGCGACCAGGAGAATGGTGACGGCGAGGCCGAGTGCCAGAGAGGCCAGCAAATGGGCGAGCTGGAAGAGGACGATGGCGAGGGCGAACGAGGCGACTGCGCCGCCCGGCTGCAGCAGCTTCGCGCCCCGCCACCATTCGACCGCCCATTTCGTCATGCCGACCACCGGGGCGGCGACAATGACCGCAAGGATCCACATGGCGCTGCGCCCGTCCAGCCAGGCGAATGGCTCGCCCCGATCGATCGCGGCGAGCGCGAGCGCCAGGACGGTCAGCGCGACCGCACCCCCCAGGGTACCGGCGTAGAAGATTGCCTGGGACAGCCGGATCTCGGTTTCGCGGGGCGCGGTCATGCCGGCACGCAGACCTGGCGGACGCTGCGCGCCGTGGCTGGCGGCGGCGGCGGCTCGCGCATCCAGCGGCAGCGCCGGAACACCCCCTCATGCCCGCGCGCGGCGAGGCGCAGCGTCCCGTCTTCCCCGAGCGCGAGCGCGGCGTCGGGCGCGGTCGCCATCGCCCAATAGGCCCTGCGCACCGGATCGTCCTCCGGACAGCCGACCAGGGTCGAGGCGATCGTCCGCTGCCCGCCTTGCTCCTCGGGTTCCTGATAGCCCCAGTCGTTGCAATCGTCCCGCCCGCCCGACACCCGGCCCCGCTCGACCGAGATCCTGTACCCGCCCGGCGCCACCGCCCGTCCGTCGATCGTCACCGCGATCCAGCTCCCGTCCACCTCCGGCGCGGTCAGCCGCTGGACGACCCGCTCGGTCTGCCCGACCTGCACGATGCCGAGGCCGAGCAGCAGCCCGGCAAGCCCCAGCCCCGCCCGCTTCTGCGCCCGGCGATAGCCGGCATCGTCCCTGGCGAGCCCCCGCGCCAGCACCCACGAAGCGGCGACGAAGCCGGCGAGCGCGATCAGGACGAGGACCATGGTGAAGCTCATGCGGGTGAAACGCCGGGCGCCGCCGAGGGTTCGGCCCGCTCATCCGGGTTCGTCGAAGGACGCATCTGTGCGGACCCGCGCCGCCGCGCCCATTCCTCCCGGTCCCTCCGCTTCGTCTCCTCGCCAAGCGCCCGCCCCCGCTCGATCGCGTCGATCCGCGCGTGGAACGACCGGCCCGCTTCCTCGAAATCCATTTCGCGTGGCGGAAGCCCGGGCGCGCTGCCGATCCCGTAGACTTCGTGCTGGTGCATGTAGAGATTGTGCAGGATTTCGTCGGTGCGCATCGGCGGCGTGTCGATCGCCGGCGGCAGCCCGCGCGAGGAGAAGATGTTGCCGCAATTTTCGAGCAGCCCGAATTCGAGGTGGATCGCGCCTTCCCTGACCGCCTCCGCCCACCGCCGGGCGAAGTTCGCCCAGCGCCTGCGATGGCAATAGGCCGCGCCTTTGCTGATCCCGGCCGCGCTGCAGGCCGCGGCGACGTTGCAGGTCGCCGCCAGCACCGCGAGGAAGCGGTCCTCGGTCCGGGGCGAGATCTGCCCCGGCCGCGCCCGCGCGATCTGCAGCCGCCGGCGGTTGCTCCCGCGCACGACCAGGTCGGCCCCGTCGAGATGCCCCCAGCTGCCCGGCGGCCTGTTTTCACCGAAGCTCCTGAACCTGGCGAAGGCCGCCTCGATCGCCGCCCGGCAGGCTGCGTCGAAGGCGGGATCGGCCTTGCGCTCCTTCAGCACCCAGCGCCGCGACACGCAGGCGCGCTCGGCCGCGAGCGTCTGGTTCCCCGTCTCGTCGAGCGCCTTCAGGAACGCACCCCGGCGGGCCCGGCTCATCTTCGGCAGCATCTTTCACCTCTCTTTCCGCTCACCCTGGGCAGGGCCTGAGCCTGGCGAAGGCCCGTGTCGAAGGGCCGATTCGCAATGGAGGCAATCCAGATATCACCCGGTTCGTACCATCCGACAGCCCCCGGCGGGGGCGGCCGAAAATAAATTCACCCGCCCCGCCCCGCCTCCCGGCAGCGGACGTTCAGCACATAGCGCACGCCCCCGCGCCGCCCCCGTTCAGGCACCCACGAGCGCCCATAGGTCCCGGTCACGTCCCCGAACACGGCCCGGCAGCGATAGCCCCCGCCGTAGCGCACCGTGAACCGGCACCGCGCCCGGCGCGCCCCCAGCCGTCGGCAGGACACTCCGGAAACCTGCTCGGCCCCGGTCGGATCGACATAATCCTCGCACTGATCGATCAGCCGCCGGCACGGCTCGCCATACCAGGCATTGTATGCCCCGGAGGCATCGAGCGCGTCCGGGAGCGCCGGCGGCGCGGCGGGAGCTGCCGCGGGCAGCGCCAGCGCAAGGGCGGCGAGCACCAGGCGCCATGTCCGGTGAGGAGGGTTCA
>DASVVP010000037.1:0-7052 GCA_036386495.1 Allosphingosinicella sp. | reverse complement strand
CACGGCATGGTCGCGCCCGGCGCTCTCGAGCACGACGAAATGGTTGAGGTCCCAGTGGAGCAGCGCCGGGGTCTGGAGCTTGTCGAACTCGTCGAGGTCGAGCCGGACGGCGCGCGGCGACAGATCGAGGCCCGCGGCGATCGTCATCAGGTCGCCGAGGGTCGCGCCCTTGATCGAGGTCGGATAACGCTGGCGGAGGCCCGACAGGTTGACCCGATGGCCGTGATAATTGGCGATCATTGCCAGGCAGGCGAGACCGCACTCGGCCGCTTCCGACTGGTAGAGCGGCTGGAGGCGCCGCAGCCAGGGCCATTCGATCCCGCTCATTGCGCGACCGTGGAGAGGAACGGGTTGAACAGGACCTGCCAGAGGCTGCGGCGCTCGAGCACCAGATTGGCAGAGAGGGTCATGCCCGGGCGGAGCTGGCGCTGGTCGGCGCTCGCCCGCGGGGCGAGCCGGTCGATCGCGACGCGGATGCGGAAGACCGGCTCCTCGATGCCGAGCTGGGCGTCGATCGCGGAAGGCTCCGTCGGGACGCGCGACACCTCGGTGACGCGGCCGCGGCCGGCACCGTAGGTCTGGTAGGGAAAGGCGTCGAACAGCAGGCGCACCTCCTGGCCGGGCCGGACGAAGCCGATCGCGCGCGAGGGGGCATAGACCCAGACTTCGAGGCGGCTCCCGGCTGGCACGATGGTGACCAGCGACGCGTCGGGGCGCGCGCGCTGGCCGACCTCGACCGGCACGTCGCCGACCTCGCCGTCGATCGGTGCGGTGAGGGTGAGCTGGTGGGTGCGGAGCAGGGCTTCGCGCTGCTCGGCCAAAGCCGCGCGCTGGGCGCCGAGCACAGATCCGCTGCGGCTCGCCTCGAGCGTCCGGCCGGCGACCTGGTTGTCGATGGCGCGAAGCTGCTCGCGCTGCGCGATCAGCCGCTCGTTGAGCCCCTCGTGCTCGGCCCGGCGCGCCAGCAGTGTCGCGCGTGCGTCTTCCACCTGGCGCTGAGTCCCGGCGCCTTCGCCGGCGAGCTGCACGGCGCGTCGCGTGGCGGATTCGGCGAGCGTGATCTGCCCGGCCGCGATTGCCCGCTGCCGCTCGAGCGAGGCGATCGCTGCGCGCAGGCCCGCACGCTGCTCGGCAAGGCCGCCCGCCTCGGTGGCGCCGATCTCGCCGGCGAGCGTCTGCTGCCGGGCGAGCTCGGCGTCCTGGCGATCGATCTGGGCGAGCTGGGCGTTGACGCCGTTCGACCCCTGGGCGAGCGAGATAGTGACCAGCGGGTCTCCGGCGCGGACGCGCTGTCCGGTGCGGACGTGAATGGCACGGATTTCGGCCGGGCTCGCCGGATAGACCCGCGCGATGCCGGCATCGTAGGCGACGATCCCGCGCACCCGGGCGCTCGTCGCGTACTGGCCCAGGATCAGGATGACGACGACAACGGTGGCGAAGCCGAGGAGAAGCATCGTGTAGAGGCGCGAGCGCGGCGGCACGGCGGCGACGACGGCGCCCGCCAGCCGGTCGCGGCTCGCCTCGATCACTTCCTGGCGGAACAATTGCGTGGACATTCGAAGCTGCGCGGCCCTTTTTCCCTTGAGCGGCAGCTAGCGGAAATCACTGAAAGTCGGGTTAATTCCGCTTCAACCCATTTTAACCTCCGGCCGCTATCCGCTGATGCGATGACCGCGCACCGCCTGCCCGCATTCGCCCTGCTCGCAGCGCTCGCTTCGGCGTGCGCGCCCTCGGTCGAGACCCGGCCGCGGCCGGAGCTGCAGTCCCACGGCTGGAGCGGGGAGGGGGTCGCGATGCAGGCACCGACCCGCCAGCCCGCGCTCGGCGACGCGTTCGGGGACCCCGAGCTGCAGCGGCTGTTGGCGTTGGCCGCAACCCGCAACGCCGACGTCGCTGCCGCTGCGGCGCGGGTCCAGAGGGCGCGGGCGCAGCTCGGCATCGCCCGCGCTTCGATGCTGCCAGTGGTCACCGGCTCGGCCGGCCTCAGCGGCACCGACACCGACAATAGCGGCGGCGGTGCCTTCAACTTCAGCGAGGGCTTCGCCGGCCTCGACATCTCCTACGATCTCGACCTGTTCGGCGGGGAGCGGGCCGGCCGCCGCGCCGCCCGCGCGCGCCTCGCCGCCGCTGCCTTTGACAGGGATGCCGCCGCTCTGGTGGTCGAGACCGAAGTGGCCCGCGCTTATGTCCAGCACGCGGCCCTGGCGGACAGGATCGGGCTGCTCGACCGCAATATCGGCCAGGCACGCGAGCTGGAGCGTATCATCGGCGTGCGGCTGCGACTGGGCGATGCGACCCGCGTCGACACCGGGCTGCAGACCATCCAGGTGCGTCAACTCGAGGCGGACAGGCTGCGGCTGGTCGAAGCGTTGGCGCGGACGCGCAACGCTCTTGCGGTGCTGGTCGGCGAAGAGGCGCCGCGTTTTGCGGCCCCGGAGGGGCGGCTGGCGAACCTCATGGTGCCCGAGATCGCCCTGGTGCAGCCCGGGGAGCTGCTCGTCCGCCGGCCCGACGTGCGCGCCGCCGAAGCGCGGATCGCCGCTGCGGAAGGCGACATCGCCCGCGCCCGTGCCGCATTCCTGCCGCGCATTCGACTGAGTGCCAGCTCGCTCGGCCAGGCCGCGACGCTTGGCGGCCCGATCGGTGTGACGCTGCGCATCGGATCGGACCTGCTGGCGCCGATCTTCAACCGCCGCCGCCTGCGCGGGGAGCTCGGCACCGTCGCCGCCGAGCAGGCGGAGAGCGTCGAGCTCTATCGGGGCGCGCTCCTCTCAGCTCTGGGCGAGGCGGAGAACGCCCTCGCGGCGGTCGCCCACTCCGGCGCCCGTGAGGCGCTGCTGGTCGAAATCGTCGCGGAGGCGACCGTTACCGCCCGGCTGGCGCGGCGCCAGTATCTCGAGGGCGAGGCGGACCTCCAGCAGGTCCTCGACGCCGAGCAGCTGCTGGTCCGCGCCGAGGACGCGCGCGCCGTCGCGCACCAGGAACGGCTCGAAGCCGCCATCGATCTGTACAAGGCGCTCGGCGGCAGCCCGCGCGTCTGAGCCGGTTATCCGGCCGCTTGGTCCCTCCCGCCGGCCGCGCTAAGCGGTCCCGGTGAGCAATATCGACGAAGCGACCGCGCGCGCCTTCGACGCGAAATGGAGAGCCCGTACGGGCAGGACCGACAATCCGGAGAGGTCGCGGCGTGGCTTCGAGCAGCTATTCTCGCTCTTTCCTTTCGACGAGCTGGCGGCGGCCGAAGGATTCGATCTCGGCTGCGGCCAGGGGCGCCTGGCGCTCCACGTCGCGCCGCGGGTGGGCCGGCTCCACTGCATCGATCCGTCGCCGAGCGGTCTCGCCGTTGCACGCAGCGCAATGGCGGACCGGTGCAACGTCGATTTCCACCTCGCCGCGGTCGACGACATCCCCCTGGCCGAAGGCAGCCAGGATTTCGGTTATTCGCTCGGCGTCCTTCACCACGTTCCGGACACCGAAGCCGCGCTCCGGCGCTGCGTCGCCAAGCTCAAGCCCGGCGCACCATTCCTGCTCTACCTCTATTACGACTTCGAGAATCGGCCATTGTGGTTCCGCACTGCCTGGCGGGCCGCGGATCTCGGCCGCCGCGTCATATTTCGCCTGCCGGTGCGCCTGCGCAGCCTCGCCTGCGACGCGATCGCCGTCTCCGTCTATTGGCCGCTGAGCAGGCTCGCCCGGCTGGTCGAGCGGGCTGGCGGCGACGCCGAGCGGGTGCCCCTCGGCTCGTATCGCGACGCCCGACTCGGCAACATGCGCATGGCGGCGCTCGACCGGTTCGGAACGCCGCTCGAGCAGCGCTTCTCGCGCGCTGCGATCGAAGCGATGATGGATGGGAGCGGTCTCGAGCAGGTCCGCTTTCGCCAAGGCCCGCCTTACTGGGTCGCGATCGGCCGCAAGAAGGTCAGCGCCTGACGGGTTTCCCGGGATTTGCCGCACCGCGATGTCGCCGTCGGTTCCTGTCCGTGACGCCTAGGGTGCGGACGCGCGGCAATGCATATCGATATAGTCGCGGTGCATCGGCATTGCCTCGGCCGCTTCGGCGACGAGGCGGCGCAGTTCCGCGAGAATGCGATCCGCCTCGACATGGGGCCTTTCATCGACGATCGGATCATAGCGTCCAGGCGTCACGAACTGCCCGAGATGGACTGCGATCCAGGACGGATTCTGGAACAGCTCGTAGCCTTCCATCACAAGCCGCCCGTAGGCGCGGAAATGGTCCATTTTATAACGGAGCTGGTCGGGCACGACCATCGCCTGGCAATAGCGCCACAGCTCGCTGTCGTCGCGCTCGGTGGCCCGATAATGGAGGATGATGAAGTCGCGCGTGCGTTCCCATTCCTCGATCGTCATGCGGTTATACTCGGCCGCGCCCAACGGATTGAAGTCGAGGTCGGGCCATAAAGCGAGGAGACGGGTGATCCCGCTCTGAACGAGATGGAGGCTCGTCGATTCGAGGGGCTCCATGAAACCGGCGGCGAGGCCGATGGCGACGCAATTTCGGTTCCAGAAGGTCTTGCGGCGGCCGCTCGTGAAGCGCAGCGGACGCGGATCGGCGAGGGGCTCGCCGTCCAGATTCTCCATCAGGGTCGAGGCGGCCTCCTCGTCCGAGATGAAGCCGCTCGAATAGACGTAGCCGTTGCCAATCCTGTGCTGGAGGGGGATCCGCCACTGCCATCCGGCGCTCCGCGCGGTGGAACGGGTGTAGGGCGTGAATTCGCTGTCGCCGTGGGTGCAGGGGACGGCGAGGGCGCGGTCGCACGGGAGCCAATGGCTCCAATCCTCATATCCGGACTGGAGGGCGCCTTCGATGACCAGTCCGCGAAAGCCCGAGCAATCGATGAACAAATCGCCCTCGATGATCCGGCCATCCGCGAGCTTCACGCTTTCAATGAAGCCGTCCTCGCCACGCAGAACGACGTCGACGATCTTTCCTTCGTGCCGCCGGACGCCGCGCTTCTCGGAATAGGCCCGGAGGTAGCGTCCGTAGAGGCCGGCATCGAAATGATAGGCATAGCTGTGGGTCGACTGGACCATTCGGGGATCGGCCACCGGCCGCGTAAAACGGCCCCGCGCCGCCGCTGCCCAAGCCATTGAATAATCTTCGATACGTGTCTGGTCGCCATTGGCGCGCGCACGCAGCCAATATTGATGCAGGGGGATGCTGTCGAAGCGGGCGCCGATGTGGCCGAACGGATGGAAATAGACGTGGCCGATCCTTGCCCAATCGACGAACTGGATACCGAGCTTGAACGCTCCCTGGGTGGCCCGGAGGAAATCGTTCTCGTCCATCCCCAAAGCGTCGTTGAAAAGCTTGATCGGGGGAATCGTCGCTTCGCCGACTCCGACGATGCCGATCTCGTCGCTCTCCACCAGGTGGATTTCGCACCCGCCTCGTAGCGTGTTCACGAGCGCGGCCGCGCTCATCCAGCCGGCCGATCCGCCGCCGACCACCACGACTTTCCTGATTCTGTTGTCCGTCATAGGCTCCTCGCTCGCCTTCGGCTAAAGAGGCGCGGTAACCAACGCAAGCGTCCGACCCGAGGCAAGCGCCCGAAGCGGGCCGAACATGGCGGGCCGAGGTCCAGGGCTCCCCGAGGCCCAGTTCCGAGTGGCCGGCGAGTTGTTCCCGATCGCGACAGCCGGCGCGCCGCTGGGCCAATTTTCTAAACATAGGTTTGATTTTGGAGCTTTCCGGAGCCCCCGTCGGTCTATAACGACCGCCACTGCGGGGGATGAGTATGCGTGCCGATCGATCAGTCGCTTCTGCGATCCAAGAGCGGCTCGCCGCATCGCCGGATCGCGTTCTGATGCGCTACCTTAACAACGGCGACGAGGAGACCGCGGCGCTCGCCTGCGGCGACATCGATGCCGCTGCGCGCCGTGTCGCCGGGGGGCTGGTCGAGAGAAGGCTGGTCGCATGCCGGGCGATGATCGTCATGGAGACGGGGCCGGAATTCCTTTCCGCACTGGTGGGATGCCTCTACGCCGGAGTGGTCGCGGTGCCGGCGCCGGAGCCGCGGCCCGGCGCGTCCCTCGACCGGCTCGAGCGGATCGCCGCCGCCTGCCGTCCCGCCATCGTCATCGCATCGCCGCGAATCCGCGCGCAGCTGATCGGGCGAGCGTCGCCCGAGAGTCCGTTGCGCCGCCTGCCGGTCCTCGATGTGGCTATGCTCGCCGCAGAAGGCGCAACCGATGACTGCCCCGGAGCGGCTCAGGACCCGCACGCGGCGGCGATCCTGCAATATACGTCCGGAACGACCGGGGTGCCGCGCGGTGTCGTTCTGCACAGCCGCTGCCTTCTGGCCAACATCGCCGCCTCTTCCAAAGGCATGGACGTCGGCCAAGGCCGGGAGCGCGAGCTGCTGGTCAACTGGATGCCGCATCATCACGACATGGGCCTCGTCGGCAAGATCCTGACGCCACTCGTCAACGGTCTCGAGACCGTCCACATGTCGCCGCTGGCCTTCGTCCAGCGTCCCGCGCGGTGGCTGAGCGCGATTACCCGTTATCGGGCGACGACCAGCGGCGCGCCAGCTTTCGCGCTCGACCTGTGCATCAGCCGCATTCCCGACGAGGTGATCGACACGCTCGACCTGTCGTCGTGGCGGAGTGCGTTTTGCGGTGCAGAGCCGGTTTTCTCCTCCACGCTCGCCGCCTTCCGCGACCGCTTCGCGCGGGCGGGCCTTAGGCCGGAGGCGGTCTTCACCTGCTACGGGCTGGCGGAGACGACGCTGTACGCAGCAGGTGCGCACCGGCCCACGGAGCATGCGGAAGCCGATCTGCCTTCGCCTGGCGAACGGGCACCCTGTTACCTCGATGCCGCGAGCCGTGCCGCGATCCGGATCCTCGGCGCCGACGGGCGGACCGCGGGCGAAGGCGAGGAAGGCGAGATCTGGGTCGCCGGGCCCTCGGTCGCCGGCGGCTATTTCGCCGATGAGGGGGCGACTGGCGAGGTGTTCCGCGCCCGCACGGACCCGGACGACGGCCTCTACTGGCTGCGCACCGGGGACGTCGGGCGGATCGACGGCGACCGGCTC
>DASVVP010000036.1:0-2730 GCA_036386495.1 Allosphingosinicella sp. | reverse complement strand
CGCCCGATCGCCCCGATCTCCTCGACCCCCGCCACCTCCTCCGCGAACCTGACACAGCGCGTGCACTGGATGCACCGCGTCATGCTCGTCTTGACGATCGGCCCCATATATTTGTCAGTGACGGCGCGCTTGTTCTCGGCGAACCGGTTGTGGCCGCGGCCATAGGCCATGGCCTGGTCCTGGAGGTCGCATTCGCCGCCCTGGTCGCAGATCGGGCAATCGAGCGGGTGGTTGATGAGCAGAAACTCCATCACCCCCTCGCGCGCCTTCTTGACGCCGGGGGTCATGGTGAAGATCTCCTGGCCTTCGGAAGCCGGCAGCGCGCAACTCGCCTGCGGCTTGGGCGGCCCCGGCTTCACCTCGACCAGGCACATCCGGCAATTGCCGGCGATCGACAGCCGCTCATGGTAGCAGAAGCGCGGGATCTCCTTGCCCGCAAGCTCGCAGGCCTGGAGCACCGTCGCCCCCTGCGGCACCTCGATCTCGGCGCCGTCGACCTTCACCTTCGGCATGTCAGCTCCCGGCAGGCGCCGCGGCGAGCACGCGATAGGCGCCCTCGGCAAGATAGCCGCGCATCTGCCGCGGCTGGATCGAGAGGTTCGCCCCCTGCGGAATACAGCCGCCGATCGCGGGGACGAGCGCGGTGAAGGCGGCGCGCTCCTGCGGCGTCACCGGGTCGGTCGTGAACAACTGCGCCGCGCCCGCGCGGTTAGCCCGCACGGCGCATTCGGCGATCACCAGCATGGTCAGCGCCGCCTGCGCGTCGGCTGGCAGACGCTGGGCGGCGGCCACGGTCGGCATGTCGAAGCGGCGCACCGGGCTGTCGAGACGCCGCCCGGTCGCGACGTCGAAATCGCGCTCGAGCAGAAGCTCGGCAATCATGCCGCGCAAAGCGATGCGCGAGGTCGGGGACCGGCGTCCGCTGCCCTCGCACGAGGAGGTGGTCAGCATCACCACCCCGAACGCGCTGCGCTGCTCCTCCGGGGTGTTCGGGACGAGGGAGAGGATCCGCGGCGTCGTCCGATTGCTCCGGAGGAGGCAGCTCGCATAGGCGAAATTGGCGCGGACCGATTCGGCGGTGGGCGCCGGCTCGGGCCCCGTCGGACCCCTGGTCTGGATGCGCTGAGCCAGGGCTGGAGAGACCGCCAGCGCGGCACCGGCGAGCATTATCGTCAACCGTTTCATTGTGCAGCCTCCAAGGTTCAAATGTGCAGCCCCTCTATCGTGCGTGCGCGCTCGCGGCCATCGACTTTACGGCCCATTTCAAGAGTTTCCCGCGGCCGCGGCGGCGAGGCTTCGATACGCGCCCTCGGCGAGGTAGCCCCTCATCTGGCGGGCGTTCATCGAGAAGGTTGCTCCCTGCGGGATGCAGCCGTTCAGCGCCGGGCCGAGCGCGGCGAGCGCTGCCCGTTCCTCCGCCGTTGCCGCGGGCGTCGCGAACAGGCGCGCGAGGCCCGCCCGATCGGCGCGGGCGACGCATTCGCCGAACTGGACCAGCAGGAGCGCCGCCTGGCTGTCGGCGCCGAGCCGCTCGAAGGCGCGGCCGGCCGGCATTTCGAAGCGGCGAACCGGAGCGTGGAGACGGCGGCCGCTCGCCACGTCGAAGTCGCGAAGCAGGAGCAACTCGGCCATGATGCCCCTGAGCACCGCGCGGGTCGCGGGCGGCGTGCGGCCCCGTCCGTTGCACGAGTTGCTCGCCCTGACAGCCGTGGCGGCGCTGCTCTCCTCGCTCCGGGAAAAAGGCACGGCCCCGATGACCAGGGTGCTCCACTGGAAGGAGCCGAGCACGCAGCGGGCGAAGGCGTAATTCGCGCGCATCCTTTCCGGCGTCGCCGGCGGTTCCTGCGCCGTTGCGCGGCGGTCGGACATCTGCTGCTGATCGGTGTCCTGCGCCCGGGCGCCCGGCGCCAGCAGAAATGCTGCGAGCAATGCGGCGGTCCACCGTCTCATCGCCGTGCCCTCGCCCGGTCGGCCACGGAATTGCGGTAGGCGCCCTCGGCGAGATAGGCGCGCGCCAGCAACGGCGGCAGCTGGAACGAGACTCCTTGCGGCACGCAGCCCGCGATCGCCGGAACCAGCGCCCGGACTGCCGCCCGCTCCTCTGGGCTTTCCACCGCCGTTCCAAGCAGGGCCATGACCCCCGGCAGGTTTGCGCGCGCGGCACATTCGCCGACCTGGATCAGGAGGATGGCGGCACGCGTGTCCGTGCCGAGCCTCTGCATCTCCTCATTGCCGGGCATCGAAAAGACGCGCTGGGTCCGGCGAGAGCGGGATTCGAGCAGATATTCGGCCGCCGCGCCGCGCATGTAGGGCGGGCCGACGATGACCATGCGATTTGCCGGACGGCACCCGCGACCGTCCCAGGTGGACCTGAAGCGAACCTGGCTGAACTCCCGCTCCGTTTGCGGGAGTATTTCGAGAACCTCCACCCCGTAATAATCGTCGGCAATGCAGGTGGCGAGCGCGTGAATCTCGGCCGGGCTGCCCGCGCTCGGTGTCCCCTCCCCGCGCTGCGCGGCCGCGGGCGTCGTGAAGAGGAGCGCGGCGGCCAGAGCCACGATGCCGGGAGGCTTCACTCCGCCGCCTCCAGCGTCGGCGCCTCGCGCTCGCGGATGCGCCGCTCGAGCTCCGGGCGGAAGTGGCGGATCAGGCCCTGGATCGGCCAGGCGGCGGCGTCCCCCAGCGCACAGATGGTGTGGCCCTCGACCTGCTTGGTGACGTCCCACAGCG
>DASVVP010000035.1:0-4245 GCA_036386495.1 Allosphingosinicella sp. | reverse complement strand
CAATATCTACGACAGCGACTTCGAGCCGGTCCCTGGCGTCGAGCGCAAGCCGGCGGGCGCCGGCCTCCACACGCTCGACCACCTCACTCACAACGTCTTCCGCGGCCGGATGAACCACTGGGCCGGCTTCTACGAGCGCATCTTCAACTTCCGCGAGATCCGCTATTTCGACATCGAGGGCCAGCAGACCGCTCTGCTGTCGCGCGCGATGACGGCGCCCGACGACAAGATCCGGATCCCGCTCAACGAGAGTCAGGACGATGTCAGCCAGATCGCCGAATATCTGCGCGACTATAATGGCGAGGGCATCCAGCACATCGCGCTCGCGACCGACGACATCTTTGCCACCGTCGATGCGCTCGGCGCCGCCGGCATCCGCTTCCAGGACAGCCCCGACACCTATTTCGACATGATCGACGAGCGCCTGCCCGGCCACGGCCACGACATTGCGGAAATGCGCAGGCGCCGCATCCTGATCGACGGCTCGCCCGAGACCGGCGAGGGGCTTTTGCTCCAGATCTTCACCGAGAACATGTTCGGCCCGATCTTCTTCGAGATCATCCAGAGGAAGGGCAATCAGGGCTTCGGCGAGGGCAATTTCAAGGCGCTGTTCGAATCGATCGAGCTCGATCAGATCCGCCGCGGCGTGCTGCCCACTGCGCAGGAGCATGCCTGACCGGCAGGCGCCGGCGCGATTCGGATCGAGTCGCGGGCGCAAGCATTGCGATTTTCCAAGAGCTCAGTCCGCCCGGTCCTCAGCGCGATAGTCGATCCGGGCGGCGTGCAAGGTCGTCCCGGGACCGCGGGTAAACTGGTCGCGCATCGCGCCGACGAATTCCTCGAGCGCGTGGCGAAGTTCCGGTGGAAGGCTGAGATAGGCAGACAGCAGCGCGCTGGCACCTTCGCCCAAGGCTTCGGCCCCGCTTCTGCGCCCCGAAAGAATGTAGACCACATCGACGTCGGCATCGACCAGCCGGGCCAGATATTCGGCGCGAAGCTCGCGCCGGTCGTTCTCGTAAAGGCTCTGTTTCGGCACATCCGTCCCGACGAGACCGGCGAAATCGGCCTGCTTAAGCCCGAGTCGCTTGCGCTCTTCTGCCAGTCTCCCGCCGAAACTCATCGTTTTTGAAAAATCCTTGTTGACAATTCATTCGAAATGGAGAGATTATGGATCGATTCGTGACCAAGGCGTAAGTGCACGGGGACATGAAAAGCCGCATACTCGCGCCAATTGCAAGTGGCGCGCTGTCTTTGCTGTGCTCGCTGCACGGCCACAGGCTCAATCCAGCCGCAGTAATGCCCGCGCATCCTGCTTCGCTGTTGGACGCCGCCCCGTGAATAGCGACCGCGCCGAGCGCGACCAGGAGCTGATCGCCGCCGCGGCCCGTGCCGTGCTCGCCTCGCTCCGCAAGGAGATCGAGGATCGGCAGCTGCCCCGCGCCGCTCTTGGCGCGCTGCGCATGCTCGAGGCCGCGCTCAACGAGGCGCAGCGGCCCTCTCGCTAGGCGGCCGGCACACGCTTCCCGCCGTCGGCGCGGCGGGCATCAGGCCGGGTCCGGACTGTCCAGGCGACTGCAAAGCCGCTCCGGCCCAACCTTTAGCCGCTTCCGGAAGCCGCCGCCGCCGGATAGAAGGGCGCTTCGACTGGATCTGCGGGGATGAGACATGAACGGCTTGGCTCTGGCGCGCGGCGAGGAACAGGCGGCGGCGCCCTCCCCTTCCTGGCGGGAGGATGCGCTCGGCTTCCTGATGGCGCCCGTCGGCCGCGACGCGTTCGTCGCGGATTATTACGAGCAGCGCCCTTTGCTCAACATACGCGGCGAGCCGGAGCGCTATGCCGAGCTGCTCACCCTCGCCATGATCGACGATTTCATTGCCAGCGCGGACCTGCGCGAGGGTATGATCGAGGTCACCAACCGCAAGAACCCGATCAGCCGCGACGACTATACCTATGAGGACGGACGGATCTCCCGCAACGCGGTCGCCCGCGAATATCAGAACGGGGCGACGATCATCCTGCCCCACCTGCACGAATCGCTGTTCCAGCTCGGCGAGTTTGCCCGCTCGCTGGAGGAAATCTTCTCCAGCCACATCCAGACCAACATCTATCTGACTCCGGAAGGCAATCAGGGCTTCCCGCCGCATTACGACAATCACGACGTCTTCATCATGCAGATCGCCGGCGCCAAGGACTGGCGGCTCTACGCCACGCCGGTGGCGACGCCCTCTCGCGGCGAGCGTTTCTCGCTCGAACGGCACAAGCCGAGCGAGGTGAAGCAGGAATTCACCCTGCGCGCCGGCGACTGCGTCTACATACCGCGCGGCCTGATGCACGACGCCGAGAATGTCGGCGACGAGCCGTCGCTTCACATCACCGTCGGCCTGATCACGAAGACCTGGGCGGACCTGTTGCTCGAGGCGGTCTCGGAGCTGGCGCTCGAAGAGCCGGGCTTCCGCCGCTCGCTGCCGCCGGGCTTCGCCACCCGCGAGTTCGACCGCGAGCTGGCGCGCCGGCACTTCGACCAGCTGATCGCCCTCGTCGCCGACAAGGCCAGCATGGATTCGGCTTTCGACCTCATGGCGGACAATTTCATCCGCGGCCGCCGGCCGAACCTCGCCGGCGTGATCATGGAGCACCCGCCCGTCCCGCAGCCCGGCCAGCGCTTCCGCCGCCGCCGCTTCGTCCCATGGAACGCGGCCGAGGACGAGGGCGCGCTGGTGATCGTCGGCCCTGGCGGCGACCTGCGCTTTACCGAGGAGGACGGGGATGCGCTCGACGTCGCGCTCTCCGGGGAGCCTTTTGGCGAGGCGGACCTCAAATGCGCGGAGCCCGTCGAGATGATCCGGCGCCTCTGGTCGGCAGGCTATCTCGAAAAAGCGGATTGAGCCCGCCGCTCAGCAGTCTGTCAAAAAAAGGCCCGGCTCCCGACGGGAGACCGGGCCTTCTTTCAGTCCAGCCGGCCGATCAGCAGCGGCGGCCGCGGCCGATCGGATCGGCGTAGCGGCCCCGGTCGCTGTCGCTGCACGAGCGGCGGCCACGGCCGTAATTGGGGACGTCGCCCGGATCGGCATCGGTAATGCCGGTGCGGCCACGTCCGCGGTTCACAGGGTCGCTCGGATCGGCGTCGGTGACCCCGCCGCGGCCGTAGCCGGGTGAATCGCCGGGATCGGCATCGGTGATGCCGGTGCGCCCGCGGCCGCGGCCGACGGGATCGCTCGGGTCGCTGTCGGTGATGCCGCGCCCGCGGCCCGACGGATCGCTGGGATCGCTGTCGGTGACGCCGGTACCGCGCCCGCGCCCGGCGGGGTCCGCATAACGGCCGCTGTCCGAGTCGCTGACCTGCGCTCGTGCCGTCCCCGCAAGAGCGACCAGCGCCCCGCCGCCGGCAATCGCTCCACCCGCGACCGTTCCCAGGAACGACCGGCGGCTCAATCTACGTGTGATCTTCATCCCACTTCCCTCCTAGCCCAGGCGCGAGCTTATCGGAAAAGGGCAATGGCGACAATGAAGCTTGTCGGCGCGGGATGCGCGAGGGTCAGCGTTCCGCCGTCGGGCGGGCGTTGCAATAGTCGCGGACAGCCGCGACGAGTGCGAAATCGCCGGCCGCGCGCGCCACGCGCTCACCCTCGGCGCAATCGCCCAGGGCGACAATGTCGCCGACCCGCTCGCCGAGCTCGCGCGAACCGGCCGTCGCCATCGCGACGGTCGCGTGAGTCGCGGCGGGCATTGCGGGACGGGCCACGGCCTGCCGCTCGGCTTCGATCGACTGGCGGCCGGCGGCGTTCCAATCGACGAACAGGCCCTGGAAACGGACGCGCTGTTCCGCAGCGGGCGTCTCGGACGCCGCCGCGGGGGCGGCCGCCAGGGCGATGAGCAGGAGGGCGAACGTCTTCACGTGCGCCGATATAGGTGGAAAAAGCTTCTTTGCCAGTGTCCTGACCGTCGGGCCCGGACCGCGGCGCGCCCGTGCGTGCCGGGCCGTCGGTGAAGCGAAGAGGGCGGAAGCAACGCTCCCGCCCCCGCCGGGCCCGCAAACTGAACGCTGGGGCCCTAATGAGAGGCGGGACGCAACGGCTTTCGAAAAGGCCGCGGCGTCCCGCCGGTTCGTCGAACGCGCGACGAATCAATCCATCGCGTTCTTGACGTTGTTGAAGGTGGTGCCGAGCTGCGTGCCGAGCTGGGTCATCGCGGTGATCGCGGCAACCGCGATCAGGGCGGCGATGAGGCCGTACTCGATGGCGGTG
>DASVVP010000034.1:0-4352 GCA_036386495.1 Allosphingosinicella sp. | reverse complement strand
TGGGCGGGCCCGCGCGCGGCGAGAGCGGGAACAGTTACTTTCACGCGCGGCCGTGCGTGGCTTCGCACGGCTCGGCAGAAAGTAACTGTCCCCACACCCAACCGCCGCGCGTGAAAGTAACTGTCGCCACGGTCCCCACCGCACGCAACCCTTCCGCGATTCGGATCGTTACGGCTCCATGACGCTCTATCATGGGCGCCGCTGGAGGGTAGACATGACACTCGGTACCATTCTTCTCATCATCCTGATCCTGCTCCTGATCGGCGCCCTGCCGAGCTGGGGCCACAGCCGCAGCTGGGGCTATGGCCCGTCCGGCCTGCTCGGCATCATCCTGATCGTCGTCATCGTCCTGCTGCTGATGAACAGGATCTAGCACGCCCCAATCGAAGACCGGTCCGGCGCGGGTGGCTCCCGCGCCGGCTTCCTTTGGCCGCGCGACCGGCCTAGGAGCGGCGAAGATCGAAGAGAGGGCTCATGGCGCGCGAACCTTCCTATCCCGATGACGCTCCCGTCGGCGGAGAGAGCGAGGCCGCGCAAGCGGCGGCGGCGGCCAAGGCGTCCGACCCGAAGCGCACGCGGCACCTCGTCGCCGGCGCAGCCATCGGCATCGGCTCGGCGGCTTTGGTCGCGGCGCTGCTCTACGCCAATCGCTCCCGAAAAAGCGAACGCGACGACTAGGGGTCCGTAGTCGCTACCCTAGCCTTTGATAGGCAGAGGCCCGCCGAGCAGCACCGGCACCATCGCCTCGGTCGGCTCGTCCCGCGCGGGGAAGCTGCGAGTGGCCGCTTCGGCGACGATGGCGTCGGCGAGCCCGGCGGCGCTCGACCCGTCGGCGAATGCGACTCGGTCCAACACCAGCCGCGCCGATTCGACGGCGCCGGAGGCGGCGATCGCGAGCCGGACGACGACCGGCCCGTGCGGGTCGCCGCTCATCGGCCATTCGTTGAGCACCGTGTTGGCCGCGTCCTCGACCACGGGGCCGACTTCCGCAGGCCCGAGCGCGCCCCGGGTGCCGGGCCCGGTCTCGCTGATATGGCCGTGGAGGACGAACCGCCCCTCGACCGGGTCCATCGCGCCGTCCACGCGCTGCACGGCATGGGGCATGCGGTCGTCGAAGATGGTGAGCCGGTTGAACCGCGGTTCGATCACGTCGTAAAAGCCGCCGTGACCCGCCTGCGGGCGGTCGAGATTGGCGCGGAACAGGTCGCCTTCGCGCATCACCAAAGTCTCGCCGCCGCGGGTCTGCCGCTCGTCTCTGGTCAGCGAATAGACGAAGCCGAAGCGGCCGTTGCGCGAATCGTTGTGGAAGGCCTGGCTGCAGCCGGGAATGTAGAGGCTGAGCAACGGACTGCTGACCCGGCCGATGCCGAGGAAATTCCACGCCCAGGCAGTGAGCGCCGCCTGGAAGCGCTCGACCAGAGGCCGCGGGATCACCTTGTGCGGGAAGGTCCGGAAATAGGTGTAGAGATTGGGCACGTACCAGTAATTCCACACCTGGAAAGCGTCGGTCCCCTGCTTGTAGGGCTCGGCGAAGTGGCGGTCGATCGCCGCGCGCATCTCGAGCGCGAGCGCCTCGGGCAGGAAGCCGTCGACCTGGTGATGGGCGGCCCGGAACGGCTCGGGGACCTCGGCCGGCGGAATCGCCGCGGCCTCGCTTTGGCGCAAATCGTCGGCCGCAACGGTAGACGTCATCGCTCGCTCCTCTGAATCGCCGGCGATGATAAGCCTGCGCCTGAACCTGTCCAGCGCAGCGCGCCGTTGCCTTCAGCCGCTCCTCAGCAAATTCACCGCCGCATCCCGCTCGAACAGATAGAGCAGCACCCGCGCCGCTTTGCCCCGCTCGCCTTCGAGGCCGCCGTCGCGGTCGACCAGCAGGCGCGCGTCGTCGCTCGCCGTCTGCGCCAGTGCGGAGATCTGCTCGGGCGAGGCGAGGCGGAACCGGGCTTCGCCGGACTGCCTGGTGCCGAGGATCTCGCCGGCGCCCCGCAGGCGCAGATCCTCCTCGGCGATCCGGAAGCCGTCATTGGTCTCGCGCATCAGCGCGAGGCGGGCACGGCCGGTCTCGCTGAGCGCGTTGCCGCGCAGCAGCAGGCAGATGGAACGCGCCTCCCCACGCCCGACGCGGCCGCGCAGCTGGTGGAGCTGGGCGAGGCCGAAGCGGTCGGCGCCCTCGACGATCATCAGGGTCGCGTTGGGGACGTCGACGCCGACTTCGATGACGGTCGTCGCGACCAGGACCGAGATCGCGCCCTGCGCGAAGGCGGCCATCACCTCGTCCTTCTCCGGCCCGCGCATCCGGCCGTGGACGAGGCCGACCTGCTCGCCGAAGCGCAGGCGCAGCACCTGCGCCCTTTCCTCGGCCGCGGCCTGGTCCGACGCCTCGCTCTCCTCGACCAGCGGGCAGACCCAATAGGCCTGACCGCCGCGGGCGATGTGACGGGCCAGCGCATCGACCACCTCGGGCAATTTCTCGATCGAGAGGACGCGGGTCTCGACCGGCTGGCGGCCCGGCGGCATGTCGTCGAGCCGGCTGACGTCCATCTCCCCATAATGGGTGAGCGTCAGCGTGCGCGGGATCGGAGTCGCGGTCATGACGAGCAGGTGCGGCGGCCGCTCCGCCTTCTGGGCGAGCATCATCCGCTGGGCGACGCCGAAGCGATGCTGCTCGTCGACCACGGCGAGGCCGAGGCGGCGATAGCCGACCGCCT
Source organism: Allosphingosinicella sp. (assembly GCA_036386495.1). Lineage (GTDB taxonomy): Bacteria > Pseudomonadota > Alphaproteobacteria > Sphingomonadales > Sphingomonadaceae > Allosphingosinicella. Next base: position 1,644 of record DASVVP010000034.1, on the reverse strand, counting down.
GCTGGAAGATGGCGTGGGTGCCGACGAGGATATGGATCGATCCGTCGGCCAGGCCCATCAGGCAGGATTCGCGGGCGCGGCCTTTCTCGCGGCCGGTGAGGATGGCGACGTTCACCGGAAGTCCCGCCAGCAGACGGCTGAGCGTCTCGAAATGCTGACGGGCGAGTATCTCGGTCGGCGCCAGCAAGGCCGCCTGGGTGCCCGCCTCGACCGCGGTCAGCATCGCCATCAAAGCGACCAAAGTCTTGCCCGAGCCGACGTCGCCCTGGAGCAGGCGCAGCATCGGCGTCTCCTGGGCGAGGTCACCTTCGATCTCGGCGACCGCGCGACGCTGCGCCCCCGTCGGCGCATAAGGCAGCTTCAGCGCGTCCCTCAGCCGCCCGTCTCCGATGAGCGGCACGCCCCGCCGCTTCCGCGCCGCGCCGCGCACCAGCATCAAGGCGAGTTGGTTGGCGAACACCTCGTCATAAGCGAGGCGCTCCTTGGCCGCGGCGGCGTGACGGCCGCGATGGGCGCGGACCAGGGCCTCCTCCCAGCCCGGCCAGCCGCGCCGGTCGAGCAGGCCCGGCTCGATCCATTCGTCGAGCGCCGGCGCCCGCGCCAGCGCCTGTGCGGCGAACTCGGCCATCCGCCGGTGTGTAAGCCCCTCCGACAGCGGGTAGACGGCCTCGCGTTCGGGAAGCTCGGCCGCTTCCTCGGGAGGCAGCACATAATCGGGGTGGACGATCTGCAGCTCCTGGCCGTACATCTCCATCCGCCCCGAGACGATCCGCGCCTTGCCGATCGGCAGCTGCTTCTTCGCCCAGCCCGGATTGTTGAAATAGACGAGGCTGAGATAATTGCCGTCGCGGTCGGTGGCATGGACGCGCATCGGGCTGCGCGGCCCGCCCTCGCGATAATTGACCGGCGTGACCTCGACGGTGACGACGCTGCCCGCATCCGCCATGTCGAGCACGTCCACCCGCTTGCGCTCGATCCACCCGGTCGGCAGGTGGAACAGCAAGTCCACCACACGCTCCAGTCCAAGCCGCTTCAAGGGCTTGGCCAGCGCCGGCCCGACGCCCTTCAGCACCTCCACTTCGGCGAACAGGGGATTGAGGATGTCCGGGCGCATCGAAGGTTGTTAGCGCGGCTCGCTACCCCCGTCATGCCGGACTTGATCCGGCATCCATGAACCGAAGAATCTGGCGCCCCGTCGCCGGCCTCCGTGTTCATGGACCCCGGATCAAGTCCGGGGTGACGGGCGACGGAGGCGCCATTACATAGCCGTGAATTAAGCCGCCTCGATTCCCGAGCGCGGCCTTTTCCGCATGGAGCATCCTTTGGACCGCGAGACCCGCCTCAAGCGCCTCCGCTTCCGCGCCTGGCATCGCGGCGTGCGCGAGGCGGACCTGATGGTGGGCGGCTTCTTCGACGCCCATCACCAGGCGTGGGGCGACGACGAGATGGACTGGTTCGAGGCCCTGCTCGAGGAGCAGGACGTCGACATCATGGCCTGGGCGCTTGGAACCGCCGAGCCGCCCGAACGCTACCGCGGTCCGTTCATCGGACGGCTCCGCGAGATCAACTACGTCAAGCACCCGGAATGAAAGAGACGGCGACGACATCGAAAGCCCTCCCCCTTGAGGGGGGAGGGTTTGGGTG
>DASVVP010000033.1:0-4494 GCA_036386495.1 Allosphingosinicella sp. | reverse complement strand
CGGCACGGCGAGGCTGGCGCGGCGCACCGTCGGCACGGCCGGCGCCGGCGTCGTGGCGGCGGCGGTACGGACCTGCGGACGCTCGGGCGCCGGCGCCGGCGCGGCGGCGGTGCGGACCTGCGGCGCCGGGGACGGCGCGGCCGTCTCGGCCGAGGCCATGCGGACCGGCGCCCCCTCGGCGAGCTCGCCGTTGCTGCGCGTCTCGAGCCGGGCGAGCACGACTTCATTGTCGACGAACTGGCCGGCGACCGGCGCCGACAGAGCGAGCACTTCCGAATTCCACTGCTCGAGCTGCGACAGGCGTCCGCGCGTGCCGAGCTCGGTCTGGAGGTCGCGGATCGTCTGGCGGGCGCGGACGATCCGCTGCTCGACCTTGGCCAGCTCCGAGCGCTCCGCCGCGACCTGGAGCGAGAGCATGTAGCAGCCGAGGGCGGCGGCGCCGACTCCGGCGACCCAGACGACCGACTTGAAGCTCCTGGCGATCATGAGGACGTCCCCTGTGCTTCCAATGTCCAGCAAGGTGCGGCGGTGCGGCGGGCGACCCTGAGAGTCGCGGAGCGCGCCCGCGGATTGGCGCGGACCTCGGCTTCGCCGGCGCGGACCGGCCTTGCGACCGCCTCGAAGCTCGGCGCGCGCGCAGGCGCGGCGCGCTCGGGCAAATGGCGCGAGACGGCCGGCTGATCGCCGCTGCGCTCCTTGAGGAAGCGCTTCACGACGCGGTCCTCGAGGCTGTGGAATGTGACGACGGCGAGGCGGCCGCCGGGACGGAGCACCTGCTCCGCCGCCTCGAGCCCGCCTGCCAGCTCCTGCAGCTCCTCGTTCAGGTGAATGCGGAGCGCCTGGAAGGTGCGGGTCGCGGGGTCCTTCTTCATGCCGGCGTGCCACCCCAGCGCCTTGCGCACGATCTCGGCGAGCTGGCCGGTCCGCTCGATCGGCCGGGCGGCGACGATGGCGCGCGCGATCCGCCGCGACTTGGGCTCCTCGCCGTAGCGATAAAGAATGTCGGCGATCTCCTCTTCGGACGCCTCGTTGAGCAGCTCGGCGGCGCTGCGCCCTTCCTGCGACATGCGCATGTCGAGGGGTCCGTCGGCCTGGAAGGAGAAGCCGCGCTCGGCGCGGTCGAGCTGCATCGAGGAGACGCCGATGTCGAGCGCAACGCCGTCGACCGTGGCGACGCCGCGGGCGGCAAGCGCCTGACGCATCCGGCTGAAACGTTCCGGAACAAGCGTCAGGCGCCCCCCGCAAGCAGCGGCAAATTCCTCGCCCTCACGAATCGCATCGGGATCGCGATCGAAAGCGAAGACACGGGCCGCTCCTTTCTCGATGATTGCCCTGGTGTAGCCGCCGGCGCCGAAGGTGCCGTCGACATGGGTCTCGCCCTCGGCGACCTCGAGCCCGGCGATCACTTCGTCGAGGAGGACGGGGAGGTGAGCCTGGACGGCGCCATGCTGGACAGCCGCGGTCACGGGCGGAGCCCCCTCTCCTCGAGCCTGAAGGCGGCGAGCTCCCGAAGGTCCTCGTCGCCATGCTCGAGCGCCAGGAGGGGGTTCCAGATCTCGAACGTGCCGCCGACCCCGACGAACAGGGCCAGGTCTTCGATCCGGCCTTTGCGGCGCATCATCGGGGGCATGATGATGCGTCCGCTGGGGTCGTACGGCACGTCCTCGGTCAGGCCGAAAGTACGCCGGGCCCGACGGAAATGTCCGACATTGTCGCCGCTTCCCGCCTGGCTCTCCTCCAGCAGGCGACGGCGTTCGTTCTCGATGTGCAGGTGGCGGGCATAGCCGCGGTCGTAGGCCGTAAGGCAGGGATCGGTCTCATGGGGGCCGACAACGATCGCCCTTGCGTCCGAGCGCCGCTCGACGACGCCGCGGATGAAAGCCGGGATCGACAGACGCCCCTTGGCGTCCACCGCGTTGAGCGCGCTTCCGTTGAAGAGATGCTCCAACTCCACGGCCTTGCCCCGACCCCCCTCACGCACGCGGAGCTTCCCCGTTCGCGGAGCGCACTACTCGCGCCCCGCGTGACCCAATGGCTCAGCCAGGAAATGCCCCTAATTGGAGCGGTGTGAATAACAGGGATGGAATGCCTTGGAAAGGGATTTCATGCCTTTTCATGGTCTTTTGTGGTCTTCCTAGGGAAGACATGGAGATTTTACGGCCGGCCAATCTCATCTGTTCTTGTGTTGTTCACGGTATGCCGGCCTGTGGATAAGTTTGTTGGCAGTCGCCGGCGACGGTACAGCAAGCCGAGTCCCGTGGCGAGCGCCGCGAGAACCGGCAGCGATGCGAGCAGGAGCGCGCGCCGGCGCCCTTCCCCGACCGGGGCACTGCGCGGGATAGCGAGCCAGCTGACCCGGCCGTCCGCGCGCTCGCGGCGCAGGCCGGCGAGGCCGTCGAGCAGATCGGCAAGGATCAGCGGATTGTCCGCGGTCCGCAAATGGCGTTCGCCGCCGCGCGGCGAAGGCGCTCGGATCCACAGCCGGTCGTCGAGGAGATCGGCGTCGGCGAGAAGCACGATCTGGCCGCGACCGATCCGGCACCGCGCCAGATAGAATCGCACGGAGCGGCGGCACGGGCCGCCCGACGCCAGCAGGGAGCCGGGCGCGCGCAGCACCAGCCGCCTGCCCCGGCCTTGCGGCCCCAGCTCGTCTTCGAACAGGTCCGAATGCTCCAGGGGGCCGAGCGACAGCCCCCAATGGTCGAGGAGCGGGCCGAGCAGGCTGCGTTCGGGCGGGCGCAGGACATGCCCGGCCGGCCAGTCGCGTGCCCAGGCCAGGCGGGGATCGGCCAGGACCAGCAGCCGTCCGCCGCCCCGCACCCAATCGTCGAGCGCGACCAGCTCCTCGGGCGCGAGCAGGCGTGGCTGGGCCAGGAGCATGAGCCGGGCGCCGGCGAGCGAGCCCGGCTCGATCGCATCGATCGGACGGACGTCATACTCGCGCCCGAGCGCGCGATAGCTCTCGGACGGGCGACTCTCCGGATCGAAGGCACCGCCCGGGCCCCAGACCAGCGGCAGGCTCGTCATCAGCAGAAGCGGCGGCTTGGGCCCCGTCTGCGCGGGCGGCACGGTCGGCCCGAGCACCAGCGCCTCGTAGGGCCGGATGGCCCCGGCCGCGAGCAATGCGATCAGGACCGCCGCCGCCAACAAGGCGCCGAGGCGCGGCCTCCAGCGCCCCGCCGTTTGCACCGCGATGTCGGCCACGAGCGCCACCGCCGCGCCGCCGGCGAGGCCGCGGAGCAGCTCCGGCCAAGGGTCGGCGGCGCCGAGGGAGGCGAGGAGGATCGTCTCGGCCGACCCGGCGGCGACCAGGGCGGCGGTGTAGAAGACCGCCCGCTGCCGCCACCTCCAGGTCGAAGCCAGCGCCGCGCCGACGACGAGCAGCCACGGCCGGAAGGCGAGGAACAGCAGCGCTTCGGCCCGTCCCCACTCGAAGAATCGGCCGACCAGCAGCCCGGCGGCAAGCTCGCACGCGCCGAACAGGCCGGCCCCGATCAGCGGCGCCGCCGCCCCTTTAGCGAGCCGGGGCGGGGGCAACTGGCGGGGCGGAAGGAGCGGCGCTGTTGTTGGTCTCGGCGCTGCCAGGAGCCACGCCGAGCTGGGCCAGCGGCTCGGTCGGCTCGCCCGAACTGTTGGCGGTCGAGCCGGTCGCACCGCGCGGCTGGCCGACGGTGTTGGCGCTGAGCGGCGGCTCCTCGCTCGGACGCACGAGGATGGTCGCGAGCACGACCAGGAGGAAGACGAAGGCGAGTCCCGTCAGACCGATACGAACGCGCTGCATGCGCCGATTGCTCTCCGCCCCCGCGTGAACGACGCGCAAGGGGTAACGAAAAGGATCGGCCTTGTCGAACCTGTGTGGATTACCGGGACACCGTCCCCGCAAAAGCGCTTGACGCGGAGGGCTTGGGGGGGAAGAAACGCAGCCATGGCACGTAACCTTATATCATTTGCCGCCGCGCTGGTCGCCGGCAGCCTCGCCCTTTCCGCCTGCAATACCGAGCCGGAGACTGTCGGCCCTGCCGACAACGATCCCCAGCGCGACGCGCTCGCCAAGGCGGCGCCCAAGGAGCTGCCGCCCTCGATCCAGGCGAGCCGGACCTATCGCTGCCAGGACAACAGCCTCGTCTATGTCGATTTCTACACCAACAACACCGCGCAGGTCCGCACCACCGAGGGCGGCACGCCGACCATGCTGCGCGCCGAGGGCGGCAATCCGCCTTATGTCGCCGAAGGCCATTCGGTAGCGGCCAATGCCGAGCGCACCAACATCGCCGTCCCCGGCAAGGGCTCCCAGAGCTGCCGCGCCCGCGGCTGAGCGGTTCCAGTTTCGGATCAACAAGGCCGCCCGGCACAGCGCCGGGCGGCTTTTTCATGGAAACGCCTGCGGCGAAACGACCGCTGAGCCCTCCCCCTTGAGGGGGGAGGGTTTGGGTGGGGGTGGACTCGTCACATGGGCAGCGCCTTCTCGGGAGACTCGGCCCCACCCCCAAACCC
>DASVVP010000032.1:0-14083 GCA_036386495.1 Allosphingosinicella sp. | reverse complement strand
CCCTGCGGGTGGTCCCCCTCCCCAGCCGACGGCTGGGGAGGAACCTTCACCCGCGCCGCCTCCAGCATCTCGCGCGTCCACAGCGCCCCGGGAAAATCCTCGAGCAGCTCCCCGTCCAGCTCCTGCCGCGCCAGCCGCGTGCCGGCATACATGTCCCGCATCGCGCTGGTCGGCGGGTCGATCGACGAGGTGGCGAAGGTGATGGTCGAGGGCGAGAGCGGGCTGATCGCCTGCGCGCGGGCCGGCGAGGCGCCGCGCTGGATGCCGAGCAAGAGGACGCTGGAGTTCGGCAACGGGGCGCTCGCCTTCGCTTATTCGGGCGAGCGGCCGGGGATGCTGCGCGGGCCGCAGCACCATTTCGCCTGGGCGGACGAGCTGGCGAAATGGGAGCGCGGCGAGGCGAGCTGGCCGAACCTGCTGCTCGGGCTGCGGCTCGGGGAGAAGCCGCGGGCGGTGGTGACGACCACGCCGAGCCCGGGCCCGGCGCTGGGCGCGGTGCTGGATATGGAGGCGGTCGCGGTGACCCGCGGCCGCACCGCCGACAATCCGCACCTCGCGGCCGATTTCCGGAGCTGGATGATCGAGGCCTATGGCGGCACGCGGCTCGGGCGCCAGGAGCTGGAGGGGGTGCTGCTCGAGGAGGCGGAGGGGGCGCTGTGGACGCGGGAGACGATCGAGCGGAGCCGGGTGAAAGGGGACAGTCACTTTCAGCACGGCGGGGCGAGGTCGATGGCGGGAGCGGGTGAAAGTGACTGTCCCCTCGTGCGCGTGGTCGTGGGGGTCGATCCGCCGGCTTCGGCGGGGGGGACGTGCGGAATCGTGGTGTGCGGCGCCGGCGAGGACGGGATTCTGTACGTGCTCGCGGACCACAGCGTCGCGGGGGCGTCGCCGCTCGGCTGGGCGGCGAAGGTGGCCGGCGCGGCGGAGGCTTGGGGCGCCGACCGGGTGGTGGCGGAGATCAACAATGGCGGCGCGATGGTCGAGACCACCTTGCGCAGCGCCGATGCCGGGCTGCCGGTGCGGACGGTCAGCGCCAGCCGGGGCAAGGCGGCGCGCGCCGAGCCGATCGTGGCCCTGTTCGAGAGCGGCAAGGCGAAGCTGGCGGGCAGCTTCCCCGAGCTCGAGGACGAGCTTTGCGGGCTGGTCGCGGGCGGCGACTATCGCGGGCCGGGGCGGTCGCCCGACCGGGCCGATGCGATGGTCTGGGCGATGACCGAGCTCTCGCGGCCGGAGCGGGCGATGCCCCGGATCCGGAGGCTCTAGGCGAGGCGCCCGGCGGCTTCGGCACGATATGACGGCGGCGCGGAAGCATGCTATCGGCGCACGTCGGCTGCGATGGAGGCAATGGTGACGGAGCTACGCTGGACGCTCAAGGGACGTGAGTTCGTGCATTGCAACTGCGCCTATGGCTGCCCCTGCCAGTTCAACGCGCTGCCGACCCATGGCGACTGCCGGGCGGTGGCGGCGATCGACATCGACGAGGGCCATCATGGCGACACCCGCCTCGACGGGCTGCGGATCGCCGTGATCCTCGCCTGGCCGGGGCCGATCCACGAGGGCCGCGGGCAGGCGCAACCGATCGTCGACGAGCGCGCCTCGCCCGCGCAGCGCGAGGCGCTGCTGCGGATCATGAGCGGCGAGGACACGGTGCCCGGCGCCACCTTCTTCCAGGTGTTCGCGACCACCTATGAGAAAGTCCACGACCCCGTCTTCGCAGCGATCGACTTCGAGCTCGACGTCGAGGGCCGCACGGCGCGGCTCAGCGTGCCCGGCTGGATCGAGGCGCGCGGGGAGCCGATCCGGAACCCGATCAGCGGCGAGGAGCACCGCGCCCGGATCAACCTGCCGGACGGGTTCGAATACGACACCGCCGAGATCGGCCGCGGCTGGGCCGAGACCCAGGGGCCGCTCAGGGTCTCGCTCGCCGATTCGCACGCGCAGTTCGCGCCGCTCCACATCACCGAAAGCGGCGTGGTCCACCAGGCCGCGTGACCGGCGGCCGGCTGGAGAGACTGCTGCGGCGGGATCGCGCGATCGTGCTGGCGGCGCTCGCCGCGATCGTCCTCCTCGCCTGGACCTGTCTGCTCATGTCCGCCGCGCCCGCGCGCGGCTCCGGCCGGGGCGCGATGGGCATGGAGATGGGCTCGGCCTGGTCTGCCGCCGACTTCCTGCTGATGCTGGCGATGTGGGCGGCGATGATGGTCGGGATGATGGTCCCGTCGGTCGCGCCGATGCTGCTCCTCTATGCGCGGGTCGCGCGCTCCGCCGAGGCGCGCGGCCAGCCGTTCGCGGCGACCGGCTGGTTCGCCTGCGGCTATCTCGCCGCCTGGTCGGCTTTCGCGCTGCTGGCGACCTGCGCGCAATGGCTGCTCGAGCAGGCGGCGCTGATGACGCCGGCGATGGCGCTCGCCGACCGGCGGCTCGCGGGGGCCGTGCTGCTCGCCGCCGGCATCTACCAATGGACGCCCGCGAAGAATGCGTGCCTCGGCCGGTGCCGCTCGCCCTTGCAGTTCATCCAGTCCCAGGGCGGTTTCCGGCGCGAGCGGCACGCCTCGCTCGTTCTCGGGCTGAAGCACGGCGCCTACTGCATCGGCTGCTGCTGGGCGCTGATGATGCTGCTGTTCCTCGGCGGCGTGATGAACCTGCTCTGGATCGCCGCGCTTGCCGCGATCGTGCTGGCCGAGAAGGTCGCGCCGGGGGGACGGGTGCTGGCGCGGGTTGCGGGGACGGTTTTCATCGTGGCGGGGGCGGCGATGTTGGTGGGTGTGATCTAGCTGCCCCCTCCCCCCTCAAGGGGGAGGGGATCAAGTACATCCCCCGCTCGCCTCAGTCGACCAGGCGCTTGCTGGCGTAGGTATATTCGAGCGCGAGGCGGCGCGCGGTCTCCTGGAGGTTGGCGGCGGCTGAGTGGCCACCCTGCATGTTCTCGTAATAATAATAAGGCTGGCCGAGCGCGCGGAGCCGCGCCGCCGCCTTGCGGCCGTGGCCGGGATGGACGCGGTCGTCGGCGGTCGAGGTGTGGATGAAGGGCGTCGGGTAGGTCACGCCCGGCCGCAGCATCTGATAAGGCGAATAGCCCTCGATCCAGGCGCGCTGCCCGGGGATGCGCGGGTCGCCATATTCGCCGATCCAGGACTCGCCGGCGCCCAGCAGATGGTAGCGCATCATGTCGAACAGGGGCACCTGGATGATGGCGGCGTTGAACAGCTCCGGCCGCTGGGTGATGGCGGTGCCGACGAGCAGGCCGCCCTGGCTGCCGCCGATCACGCCGAGCCGGCGCGGGCTGGTCAGGCGGCGGCGGATGAGGTCCTCGGCGACGGCGATATAATCGTCCCAGGTGCGCTGCTTGTTCGCGCCCTGCGCGGTCTGGTGCCATTCGGGGCCGAACTCGCCGCCGCCGCGCAGATTGGCGACGACCCAGGCATTGCCCTGCTCGAGCCACAACCGCCCGGTCGTGCCCAGATAATTGGGCTTCAGCGAATTCTGGAAGCCACCATAGCCGTAGAGCAAGGTCGGGGTGGAGCCGTCCATCGGCGCATTGCGGGGCCGGACCACGAAATAGGGGATGCGGATGCCGTCGCGCGAAGTCGCCTCGAGCTGCTCGACGAGGTGGTTCGATGCCTCGAAGCGCGGCGGCGTCGTCTTGATCCGCTCGGGCGGCGCAGTGCGGCCGGCATCGTAGAGATAGAGCGAGGTCGGCTCCAGGAAATCGCTGACGGTGAACATCGCCAGGTCGTTCTCGTCCGAGGTCGCGGCGATATCGAGGGTCGCGTTCTGCGGCAGCGGCACCGGGCTCGCGCGCCAGGCGCCGCGCACATAATTGTAGGTGAAGGCGCGGCCGCGGACATTGTCGAGCGTGGTGATGAGCAGGGTGTTGCGGGTCGTGGCGACGCCGGAGAGCGTCTGGCGCGGCCCGGGCGCCCAGACCAGGCTCGGCCGGGCGCGAAGCGGATCGCGCTTCCATCGGCGCAGATCGTAGGAGACGACGGAGTCGGGCGCGAAGCGCAGGCCCGGCGCTGCTTCCCATGCCACGTCGAGGGAGACCAGCAGCCGCCCGTCGACGATTCCGATCGGTGCGGCCCGGCGCGGGATCGGGAGAACGACGTTGCCGCGCGGCGTGAACAGGGTGTACTCGTTCTCGAAGGTCGTCACCGAACGGCCGGCGCCGGCCGCGTGGACCCGGCCTGCGGCGTCGCGGAACACCATCGGGAAGACGCGCACGTCCTGCTGCGTTCCGCGGAACAGCTCCTGCGCCTCCGCCAGCGGCTGGCCGCGGCGCAGGCGGCGGACAGTGATCGGATAGCCCGAGGGCGACATCGTCCCCTCGCCGAAGTCCCGCGAGACGAGGATTGTGTCCCGGTCCAGCCAGTCGACATTCTGCTTGCCTTCGGGGAGGCTGAAGCCGCCCTCGACGAAGCGGCGCTCGACGAGGTCGAACTCGCGCACGAAGCTGGCGTCGCGCCCACCGTCCGAGAGGGTGACCAGGCAGCGCCTTTCCTCCGGCGGCAGGCATTGCATGCCCTTATAGACCCAGTTGGCATCCTCCTCGCGGGCGAGCGCGTCGATGTCGAGCACCGTCTCCCAGGCCGGATTGTCGCTGCGGTAGCTGGCGAGGGTGGTGCGGCGGATGATGCCGCGGACATGATCCTGGTCCTGCCAGAAATTGTAGAGGCCGGTGGGGCGCATCGTCACCATCGGGATCCGGTCGCGGGCCTGCAGGATCTCCAGCGCGCGATCGTAAAATTGCCGGTAGCGCGGATCGGACTGCAGCTCGCCCAGCGTGCGCTCATTCTCGCTGCGGGCCCAGGCGAGCGCCCGCTCCCCTTCGATCTCTTCGAGGAACTGGAATTCGTCCGGCGCCAGCGGATCCGCCGCCTGCGCAGCGCGGATCGAAGTTGGGACCGTGCCGGTCTGTGCCCCACCTGCAGTCTCCGCGTTCGCGCCCACCGTTACGGCCGCCGCTCCGGCAAGCAACATGGTCCTGAAAAGCACGTCATCCCCTCCACATAGGTGTCCGTCCCCGGAAGGTTAGGGGGAGTGGCATGCAAACGCAAACCACGGCGCTCGCGATTCCTGCGCGATTTCAGCGGGCTAGGGTGAAACGCATTCCGACCCTAGCCGCTGGGCAAGGCAGCACCTATGTCACGTACATCGCATCAATGGAGTTGCGGCATGACTCGATCAGCTCGGATCGTGGATGTCCTCCTCTCCAGTCCATCGGACGTGGAGGACGAGAGGCGATTCGTGGTCGAAGCCGCTCGCGAATGGAACTCCCTTCGGAGCAAGGCGACAGGCGCTTTCTTAAATGTCCTCACTTGGGAGGACGTAGTCACGCCGCGCCTTGGGGAGCGCGCGCAGGCAGTCGCTAATGAAGATTTCGGGGACGAATATGACGTTTACCTCGGAATAATGTGGGCGAAGATAGGAACACCGACGGGTGCGGCCGCGTCCGGGACGGTCGAGGAGTACGAGCGCGCCCTTGAGCGCTTCCGGCGCGATGGCAGCGTACATCTCGCCATGCTTTTCAAGACAAACGACATCCCCCAATCGCTATTGGTCGGTAGCCAGTTTGAACAGGTACAGGAATTCAAACACAAGTTTGCTGAGGAGGGCGGATTCTACGGCGACTTCGATAGTGACGATCGCCTCCGCCGTCTGCTCAATCGGGTATTCGAGGATATTGCTGGAGCCGCCGGCGGTCCGGCTCCCGGCTCAGCTCCACCGTCCCCTAGGGGCACGCCACCTGTTCGCTCACGAGAAAAATCTCCGACTCGGGGCTCGTCTGCGCCGCGCAATGGCGGGCGACAGAAGACAAAGCGATCAAAGTCGTCGCGAAATCCAACTCCGGATGTTGATGCCTCAGAAACTCGCGATGGCGGCGTGGAGGTTGCCCGTGACCAAGAAGGAGACATTTCTGACATAGGTTTGTTTGAGGTTAACGAGGCCATTGAGAAAGTAGCTGGGCAGCAGGTGCAGTTTTTTGAAGACCTTTCCACAGTGCAGAGACGGGCAAATATCCAGATAACGGAGGCGACTGAAGAGTTGGAGACCCTTGTAAGCTTTGGTCAAGCCGAACCCGCCCGTGTGAAGAAAGTAGTTGCTCGCATAGCACAAAGTATGAACGAGTCGGCGCAGTTCTTAGAAGACCGCATATCGCTATTTAGAGATAGGAATGATGAACTTGCATTCTTAACTGAACGCGGTTTTGATTTAGCACAAGATTTTGGAGAAGATCACGTTGCCTATATCGAATTTAGGTCTGCTGTGGAAGACGTCGTGCGTGTATTGCAACAGAACATGACCGCTATCGACGGCATGATCGAAACTACGTCTAATCTTCCTCGCCTTACGACGGATTTCAACAGGTCGCGTAACCGATTTATCTCAAGAAATAGAGAACTGAGAACAGAAATTGCTAGGCTGTGTTTCCAAATGACGCAAATCCTAAATCGCTATACACGCACCGATGTTGCAGCGGTCGACCCAAGTGCATCGCCTCCATAGTGTCCGCAACGGGCACTATGCAGTAATCGACGTGCAGGGATTTGGTTTGTTCTGGCGATGAGGAATGCAATCGAAATGCCTTGCTCAGCTCGGGAATGGTCCCTTTGAGCCCGCTTTCCTCTAGTGTTGCGCCGGGAGCCGCCGCGGGCGATCTTGCCCCTTCCGGGCAGCCCGCGAGTGGCGCCGGGATCTGCCGCAATCGGCAATAAGGCCGGTCAAACGGGGAAGTCGGAAGATGGCGGTTTGGAGCGACGGCTTTTGGGACTCGGCCGACGGGCTCCGGCTCCATTATCGCGATTATGCCGGGCGCGAGGACCGGCCGCCGATCCTCTGCCTTCCGGGTCTCACCCGCAATGCGCGCGACTTCGAAGGCGTCGCCGACAGGCTCGCCGGCGAATGGCGGCTGATCGCCGTCGACCTGCGCGGCCGGGCCGGCAGCGCGCAAGCCGACGATGCCGCGAGCTATTCCCCGCCCGTCTATGTCGCCGACGTCGAGCGGCTGATCGCGGCGCTGGGGCTGGAGCGTTTCGTCCCGTTCGGCACCTCGCTCGGCGGGCTGATCGCGATGCTGCTCGCCTGGCGCGATCCGGGCCGCATCGCCGCCGTCCTGCTCAACGACGTGGGGCCGGAGCTCAACCCCGCGGGGCTGGAGCGGATCCGCTCCTATATCGGGCGCCAGCAACGGTGGAGCGATTGGGATGAGGCAGCGGGCTGGCTCTCCGAGGCGCATGGCGAAGTCTATCCGGACTGGTCCGCCGAGCGCTGGCCGGTGCAGGCGCGGCGGCTCTGCCGCGAGCAGCCGGACGGCTCGATCGGCCTCGACTACGACATGCGCATCGCCGAGCCGATCCTCGCCGCCCCCGCGGACGCGCCCGCTTTCGACCTGTGGCCGGCATTGCAGGCGCTCCGCGGCGTGCCGTCGCTGCTCGTCCGCGGCGGGCTGTCCGACCTGCTGAGCGAGGAGGTCGCGCAGCGCATGGCGGAGGCGATCGGTACGCTGCAGGTGGCGACCGTGCCCCGCGTCGGCCACGCGCCGACGCTCGAGGAGCCGGAGGCGGCGGCGGCAATCGACCGGCTGCTGGCGCAGATCGCTGCGTAGAATTTCTCGTCATGCCGGACTTGATCCGGCATCCATGCACCGAAGCCTCGACGAACCTGAGCAAAGCCGTGTTCATGGACCCCGGATCAAGTCCGGGGTGACGATCCGGCCCTAGCCCAGCAGCCTCTTCAGCGCCGCCGCGACGTCGGTGTCGCGATAGGGTTTGCGCAGGACGAGTGCGTCCTGGTGGCCGGGGGCGAGGCCTTCGCGGCCGTAGCCGGTGGCGAAGAGATAGGGGATGCCCGCCGCCTTCAGCCGCTCGGCGACGCCATAGCTCTCGCCGTCGCCCATGTTGACGTCGAGGATCGCGGCGTCGAATCCGCCCTGCGCGGCCAGCGCCAGCGCCGGCGCAATGCGGAAAGCGGGGCCTGCGACCTCGTAGCCGAGATCCTCGAGCATGTCCTGGAGCGCGATCGCGACGATCGGCTCGTCCTCGACGATCAGGATGCGACGCGCGTCGCCCATCGTAACGGGACCCAAATGAATTGATCTAAATCAAGCGGCTGGGCCGGTGCTCTCCTCGTGCGCGCGGATCAAGCATGCAGCGACGGGACGCGGAAAGGGCGCGGCGAGCCGAGCCCGCCGCGCCCTTTCTTCGCGGATTTCCGCGATTCAGAAGCCGACGCGCAACGCCAGCGAGCCGGCGAAATCGTTGCCGCCTTCGCGCTCGAGCGTGCCGGTCGCCTGCACCTGGAGCGCGATCGCCGAGCCGAGCGCCAGGTTCACGCCGCCGGTCAGCCGGCCATATTCGTCGTGCGAGCGGCCCGGCATGTTCCAGGTGTTGACGATCTCCGGCGCGGCGGTGAGCGCGTAGGTGAGGCTGCGCGCATCGCCCTCGAACTCGCGCTCGATCGCCGCCGAGGCGTAAGGCTGGACCGAAATGCCGCCGGCGCCGATGGTGCCGCGCGCCTCGACCCCGGCCGAGCCGGTGAGCGAGGTCAGCCGCTGCTCGCTGACGTTGAGGGTCAGCACGGGATCGCCGCTCTCGGTGTAGGCGTCGATCTCGGCGCGGGCGTAGCGCAGGCCGATCACCGGGCCGACGCTGAGGCCGCCCAGGGGCAGCTGGAAGCCGGCCTCGCCGCCGGCGACCATGGTCTCGCCGTCCGGACTGGCGGCGATCGTGTCGATCACCGCATCGCGCTCGATCTCGTAATTGAGCCTGCCCCAGCCCGCATAGCCCTGGACGAAGGCGCCGCCTCCCCGCCAGCCCGCATAGGCGCCGAACTGCCAGCCGTCGGCCCCAATGCTGCCGGTCGAAGTGTTGAAGTCGGCGTCGCCCCGGGTGTAGCTCGCCGCCGCGCCGACGATGATTCCGGAGGAGAGGTCGTATTCGACCCCGCCGGTCGCCGCCTTGGTCTCGGCGTCGTAGCCGAGGCTGGTCTGGGTCCGCTCCGTGTCGCTCTGGCCGATATTGCCGCTGAAGAAGAAATTGACGCCGCTGTGGCCGGAGCCGAAGCGGGCCGAGGACAGGTCGAGCCGCGACAGCATGGTGTTGCCGAAGGTCCGCGCACTCTGCAGGCCGATCTCGCCCTGCGCCTCGAAATGGAGCGGCGCCTCGACCTGGCGGGCCGCATATTGGCCGACGATCTCGAAGCCGCGCGAGGTCAGGTGGACCTGGTCGACGTAGAAGAGATATTGCCGCGCGACGTCCGGATTGGCGGCACAGGCCAGCGGGCAGGCGCCGGCGCTGATCAGGCCGTAGGCGGGCAGGTTGGCGGCAACGCGGTCGCCGATCCGGTTCAAGTCGACATAGTTCACGATCACGCCCTGGCCCGCATAGGTGGCGAGCTGGGCGCGCATGCCATTATTGTAGGCGGTGGCGTAGGCGCTGCCGACCTGGGCGATGGCGAGGCCGTTCACTTCCGGCAGCCGGCCGACGTCGCCGGCGAGGAAGGTGAAGTTGCGCGCGCCGGCGCCGATCAGGGCGTTGAAGCCGGTCGTGGTCTCGGCGACGCGTGCTGCCGCCTGGGCCGGGACGCCGGCGAGCAAAGCGTTGATCTGCGCCTGGCTGGGGTTGAGTCCCTGGCTGCGCTCATAGGCGCGGGCATCGTTGCCGCCGATCGAGACGACGACGAGGTCGTTTGCGTTGAAGGTCCCGCTGACGCGCGGGAAGGCGGCCGGGCCCCCTCCGGCGAGGAAGGACTGATATTCGGTGACGAAGCCGGGAATGCCGGGGCCGTTGATGTTGCCGTTGCCGGTGAAGGCGCCGCCGATCGCGAAATTGGCGACCGGGACCTGAAGGATCTGCGACATGGTGTCGACGAAGTTGGTCGAATCGCTGAAGCGGCCCTGCGGATAGGGCGCCGGGCGCGGGATGCCGAGCAATTCGAAGAGATTGCCGTCGTCGGCATAGCTGTCGCCGAAGGCGACGATCCGGTCGACGGTCTGCGCGGAGGCCGGAGTCGCGGCGGCGGCGAGTGCGACGGCGCAGCCGGCCGAAGCCAGCAGCCTGGTGATGCTCTTCATAAATCCTCCCGGTCTGCTCCACCCCCCGGCGGAGCGACATTGACGTCAGCAGGACATGACGGGCTTTGCCCGCTCTGGCAAGCGGGGGCTGGCGCGAAGGCTGTGGATCGCCGATGCTGCGGACGATGGCGCCCGTCCGCATCCTCCATTGCCATTCGACCTTCTCGCTGGGCGGGAAGGAGGCGCGGGCGGTACGGCTGATGAACCTGTTCGGCGATGCCGCGGAGCATGTCGTGCTGAGCGCGATGCCGGGAAAGGTCTCCGCGCGGGAGGCGATCGACAGGCATGTGCGCGTCGACTTTCCCGACGACGCACCGCCCCTGGCCGGAGCGCCGGGGCCGCTGCGGCTGGGACGGCTCGCCCGCACCATGCGCGGCTTCGACCTCGTCCTCACCTACAATTGGGGCGCGTTCGACGCGGTGATGGCGCGGCGGCTCTATGCCAAGGCTTTTCAGCTTCCGCCGCTCGTCCATCACGAGGACGGCTTCAACGAGGACGAAGCGGAAGCGCTCAAGCCCAAGCGCAACCTCTACCGGCGGATCGGGCTCAAGGCGGCGCACAGGCTGGTCGTCCCGTCCGAGCGACTCGAGAAGATCGCGCGGCGCGACTGGCGCCAGCCGCCGGAGCGGGTCGAGCGCATCGCCAACGGCATCCCGGTGGCCCGCTTCAAGGCGGGTCCTCCGGACGAGATTCCGGGGCTGGCACGCGTCGAGGGCGAGATCGTGATCGGCACCGTCGCCGGGCTGCGCGCGATCAAGAACCTGCCGCGGCTGGTCCGCGCCGTCGCCGCGATGAGCGCGAAGAACGTGCGGCTCGTCATCGTCGGCGAGGGACCGGAATCGGAGCGGATCGTTGCCGAGGCCCGGGCGCTGCACGCCGCCGAGCGCCTGATACTGCCCGGCTTCCTCGCCGATCCGGCACGGTGGATCGGGCGGTTCGACATCTTCGCTTTGTCCTCGGACAGCGAGCAGTTCCCGATCTCGCTGCTCGAGGCGATGGCGGCGGGGCTGCCGGCGGTCGCCACCGACGTCGGCGACGTCGCTTCGATGCTGTCGGCGGACAACCGGCCGCTGGTCGTCGCCCGCGAGGACGAGGCGGCTTTCGCCGCCGCTCTCGACAGCCTCGCCGCACGCCCCGACCTGCGCCGCGCCATCGGCCGGGCCAATCGCGAGAAGGCGGCGGCCGAATATGACGAGCAAGGCATGATCGCTGCCTATGCGCGGCTTTACGGTGAAGCCATCGGCCGCCCACATGCGTTCTGCGGCGATATGGCAACATAGGTTTTGCCTAGGCGCGCCCGGGCTCTTATAGGCGCGGACGATTTCGGAGGTAGAATGTTCAAGGGTATCAGCCCGATCCTCTATGCGGGCCGTGAGGTCCTTCCGCTCGTCGAAGGCGGCAAGGGCGTCTCCGCGACCAACCATGCGAGCTCGGGCGCCTGGGCGGCCGCCGGCGGCATCGGCACCGTCTCGGCGGTCAATGCCGACAGCTACGACGCCGAGGGCAAGATCATCCCCCAGGTCTACCATGCTTTGACCCGGCGCGAGCGGCACGACGAGCTCGTCCACTACGCGATCGAAGGCGCCGTCGAGCAGGTCCGCCGCGCCTACGACATCTCCTCCGGCCGGGGCGCGATCAACATCAACGTCCTGTGGGAGATGGGCGGCGCCCAGCGCGTCCTCCAGGGCGTGCTCGAACGGACCAAGGGCCTCGTTTCGGGCGTCACCTGCGGCGCCGGCATGCCCTACAAGCTCTCCGAGATCGCCGCCTCCTACGGGGTCAACTATCTCCCGATCATCAGCTCGGCGCGCGCCTTCAGCGCGCTCTGGAAGCGGGCTTATTCCAAGGCGGCCGAGTGGCTCGCCGCGGTCGTCTACGAGGATCCGTGGCTGGCGGGCGGCCATAACGGCCTCTCCAACGCGGAGGACCCGCTGCAGCCGCAGGACCCCTATCCGCGGGTCAAGGCGCTCCGGGAGACGATGCGCGCCGGCGGCATCTCGGACGACGTGCCGATCGTGATGGCCGGCGGCGTCTGGAACCTGAAGGAATGGGAGCATTGGATCGGCAATCCCGAGCTCGGCCAGATCGTCTTCCAGTTCGGCACCCGTCCGCTCCTCACCAAGGAGAGCCCGATCCCGGAGGAATGGAAGCGGCGCCTGATGACGCTCGACGAGGGCGACATCCTGCTCCACCGCTTCTCGCCGACCGGCTTCTATTCGTCGGCGGTGCGCAACCCCTTCCTGCGCGAGCTCGAGGCGCGCTCGCATCGCCAGATCGCCTTCACCAAGGAGCAATTGGGCGACCACGCCTTCCAGCTCGACGTCGGCATCGGCTCCAAGAAGAATTTCTGGGTGACGCGCGGCGACCTGCTCCACGCGCGCGAATGGTATGCGCAGGGCTATACCGAGGCGCTGAAGACTCCCGACGAGACTTTGGTCTTCGTGACGCCGGAGGAGAAGCACCGCATCCGCAAGGACCAGGCGGACTGCATGGGCTGCCTCTCGCAATGCGCCTTCTCGTCATGGGCGGACAATGAGAAGAACACGACCGGCCGCCTCGCCGACCCGCGCTCCTTCTGCATCCAGAAGACGCTGCAGGACATCGCCCATGGCGGCCCGGTCGACCAGAACCTCATGTTCGCCGGCCACGCCGCTTTCCGCTTCAAGACCGACCCCTTCTATTCGAACGGCTTCGTTCCCACCGTGAAGCAGCTGGTCGAGCGCATCCAGACGGGCGACTGACGGCTTGCACATCTGCCGTTGAAAGCCGGGGCCCCGCCGCCCTAGAGAGGGACGATGCTGAAGCGGGCTCTGATCGTGCTGGTGCTGGCGCTCGGCGCCTTCGTGCAGACGGGCGCCGAGGCGCAGCGGGAGCGGCGGCCGCCTTATTGGGTGTCGATCACCGCTTCGGACGCGCTGATGCGCAGCGGGCCGGCGCAGACCTATCCGGCGGTCTGGCGCTATGTTCGCCGCGGCCTGCCGATGCGGGTGGTCGCGACCCAGCCCAACTGGCGCAGGCTGCAGGATCCGGAAGGGGCGACCGGCTGGATGATGGTGCGGCTGCTCAGCGACGTTCGCACCGCGCTCGTCACTGGATCCGAGCCGCGGCCAATGCACGAGCGGCCGGAGGCGGAGAGCCGCGTGCGCTACCGCGCGGAGGCCGGCGTGGTCGGACGGATCGAGGGTTGTGCGGCCGGCTGGTGCGAGCTCGACGTGGCGGGCCGGCGCGGCTTCATCCGGGCCGAGCATATCTGGGGCGTCGGGCCCGACGAGGAGGTGGATTAGATGGCGCAAATGGGCCTCGGCGATTTCACGGTGGGCGACCGCTTCGACATGGACGCGGGAGGAATGAGCTGCCCGGTGGAGCTGATCGACGCGTCGCCGCTGCTGGATTCGGGGCGTGAGGGCGGCTCGTTCCGGCTCGAGTTTCGCGGGCCCTATGAGCCGGCCTTCCAGCAGGGCACCTTCCTCTTCCGCCGCGACGGCGAGGCGCGCGAAATTTTCGTCACCGCGATCGGCCGCGACCAGTCGGGGACGCGCTACGAGGCGGTCTTTTTCTGACGCAGGCGGCGGCGGTCAGCCCTCCGGAGCCGGCCGCCACTCCATCTTGTCGTAAACCTCGCCCTCCCCGATGCGGACGAAGCCGAGCCGTTCGTAGAGGTGGCGGGCCGGGTTGAACCTCTCGACGTGGATGGTGACTC
This sequence comes from Allosphingosinicella sp., assembly GCA_036386495.1. Classification (GTDB taxonomy): domain Bacteria; phylum Pseudomonadota; class Alphaproteobacteria; order Sphingomonadales; family Sphingomonadaceae; genus Allosphingosinicella. Next base: position 314 of record DASVVP010000032.1, on the reverse strand, counting down.
TCTTGCCGCGGCTCGCCACGTCGGCGGCGACGTCGCGCAGGATCGCCTCGCCAATCCCCTGGCCGCGCGACTCGGGGAGCAAGGCGATGTCGATCACCCGCAGCTCCTCGCTCCCTTCGTGGAGATAGAGGCGGCCGATATCCTCGCCGTTGCGCTCGATCACCAGCCATTCGGCGCCGGCATAGCCCCTGGTGTAATGGGCGTGCTGGGCCTCGTGCTGCTGGCGGAGGAAGGCGAGCTGCTGCGCGGGCGGCCAGCCGGTCTGCGCGACCTCCTCCCGGCGGGTCGAGAAGAAGACCTCGGCCAGGAAGGGC
>DASVVP010000031.1:0-4167 GCA_036386495.1 Allosphingosinicella sp. | reverse complement strand
GCCCCGAAGCGGCTCTGCATGTCCGACATGCGATCGGTGGCATAGGTGGTCGCGGCGGGTAGGTCTTCGAACGCCTCGGCTCCCATCGTCAGAGGTCCTCTCATCCACATCACTTTGAACGTCATCGATCGCTCTCCATTTCGATCTAGGCCGCGCACGCCTTGCGCGGCTCTTCCACGCGGATGATTTTTCCCGCCTCGAGGCGGAGGACCAGATCGGCCTTCGCGATCAGCGCCGGCCGGTGGGCGATTACGACTCGCGTGACGGGGAGGCTCGCGAGCATCGCCGCGATCGCCGCCTCGTTGGCGTCGTCGAGATTGGCGGTACCCTCGTCAAGGAACAGGGCGTCCGGATCCCGGTAAAGCGCCCGGGCCAGCATGATGCGCTGGCGCTGGCCGGCCGACAGGGCCGAGCCCATGTCGCCGATCAGGCTCTGATAGGCCATCGGCATTCGGACGATGTCGTCGTGGATCCGCGCCATCCTCGCCGCCTGCTCGACATTCCCTTGGTCGAGGGTCGGATCGAAGAAGGCGATATTGTCGGCGAGGGTCCCGGTGAGAAGGTGATCGTCCTGCATCACCGCGCCGATCCGGCCGCGCCAGGCCGAGGTGGTGGCGGGGCCGAGCGGCACCTTGTCGATCAGGATCTGCCCGGAGGAAGGCTGCAGCAGGCCGAGCAGGATCCGCATCAGGGTGGTCTTGCCCGATCCCGACGGGCCGACGATTGCGACGAAGGCGCCGGCGGGGATCTCGAAGTCCAGCTTCTCGAATATAGGCGCCTCGGCCGGACCGTAGGCGAAGCTCAGCCCCTCCGCACGGATAGCCGGAGCCGGCAGCAGCCCGCGGCGCGGCGTGAGCCTGAGCGCCTCGCGCTTCTCCGCGACCACGTCGGACAGGCGCTCGAGATGGAGGCCGAGCAGCCGCCAGCTCTGCAATTGCTCGATGAGGGCGATAGCGCTGGTCGTGAAGTTGGTCCGGTAGGCGAGGAAGGCGAGCAGCAGGCCGACGGTCATCTGCTGGCCGAGCACCGCGAGCGCCCCGGCATAGACGACGATCAGGAACTGGAAACCGAACAGCAGGCTTTCGGCGAGGTCGAGCTGGATCCCGAAGATCCGCGCGCGATAGCCGGCGGAGATCACCTCGGCATAGCGGTTGCGCCAGCCGTTTTCGCGCATCGCCTCGTGGCTGTGCAGCTTGACGGCCCGGATCGCACGGATCGATTCGAGCAGATAAGTCTCCTCGTTGGCGCGGGCGAGGATCTCCTCCTCGGTCCGCCGCCTGAGCGCCGGGTAGAGGGCGAGGCTGACGCCCAGATAGAGGAGCGTCGTGACGACGACGAGCGCCGTCAGAAGCGGGCTGATCAGCAGCATGACGACGAGCGTGGTGACGGCGAGTGCCGCGTCGATGACGACGTTGACCAGTCCCTGGGTCAGAAGCGCCTGGATCGGCTGAACCGAGCTCAGGCGCGACATCAGGTCGCCGATGTGCCGCCGCTCGAAGAAGCCGAGGGGGAGCCCCAGCATGTGCCGGACGACGTTGCCGGCCAGCTGGTAGGAGAGGGACTGGCCGAGGACGAGCACGACCCAGGAGCGCAGCGCCGCGACGACTCCGTTCAAGGCGAAGACGAAGCCGAAGCCGAGGAAGAGAACGAGCAGAAGGCTGGTGTCCCCCTGCGCCACCGCCTCGTCCACGACCAGCTGAAGGAAGAGCGGCGCGACCAGCACCGCTGCCTGCAGGACCAGCGACAAGGCGATCAGCTGGGTGAGCGCACCGCCATAGCCGGTCAGCCGGCTCCACAGATCGCGAAGCCGGACGCGCGTGCGAATCTCGAGCGGATCGAAGTCGACGGCCGGCGATAGCTCCAGGGCAACCCCGGTGAAATGACGGTCCATGTCCCGGGTGGATACGGTCTTCCGTCCCGCCGACGGGTCGAGGATCACCGCCTTGCCCGAGCCGACGCTCTCCAGGACCACGAAGTGGTTGAGGTCCCAGTGCAGGATCGCGGGCAGCTTGAGCTTGCCCAGCTCGGGGAGGTCCAGCCGAACCGCCCGAGGCGCGAGGCCGAGATCTGCTGCGATCGTCACCATCTGGGCGAGAGTCGCGCCCTGGATCGAGGTCGGATAGCGGTGGCGCAGCCCGACGAGATCGACCTTATGGCCGTGGCGGTTCGCCACCATCGCCAGGCAGGCCAGCCCGCATTCCGCGGCTTCCGCCTGCAGGATAGGACGGGTCTGGCGCGCCCAGGGCCATTCCATGCTCACGATGCCGCCGCCATGACCGCCGGGTTGAAGATGATCTCCCAGAAGCTGCGGCGCTCCAGCACCAGATTGGCCGACAGGGTCATGCCCGGCCTCAGCGCCTGGCCCCGGGTTGCGCGGGGCGGCATCCGGTCGAGGCGGACTCGGATCCGAAATACGGGCTCCGTGATGCCGAGGTCGGAGTCGATGGCGCTCGCCTCGACGGGGACCCGCGACACGGCGGTGACGGTGCCGCGGCCAATCCCGAAGCGCTGGTAGGGGAAGGCGTCGAAGTTCAGCCGGACCTGCTGGCCGGGGCGGACGAAGCCGATGGCGCGGGACGGGGCATAGAGCCACACTTCGAGGCTGCTGCCCTCCGGAACGATGGTGACGAGCGACGTGTCGGGCTTGGCGCGCAGGCCGATCTCCGTGGCGACGTCGCCCACTTCACCGGCCACCGGGGCCGTCAGCACCAGCTGATCGGTCCGCTTCAAGGCTGCGCCCTGCTCGGCGAGGGCGGCACGTCGAGCCACGATCTCGGAACGGCTGCGGTCCGCCTCGATGCCGCGCTGGGCGATGCGGGCCTCGACCTGGCTGAGAGCATCGCGCTGAGTGATGATCCGTTCGGTCAGGCTTTCCAGCTCGGCGCGCCGGGCGAGCAGGGCGGCACGCCCGTCCTCGACTTGACGCTGGGTGCCGGCGCCCTCGCGAGCAAGCTGGATGGACCGCCTTGCAGCGGCCTCGGCGAGTCGGATCTGGCCGGCGGCGATAGTTCGCTGGCGCTCCAGCGAGGCGATTCCGGCGCCGAGATTGCTCCGCTGCGCCTGCAGGGCCTGGGTCTCGCTGGAGCCGAGAAGAGAGGCGAGCTGTTCCTGGCGGGCGAGCTCGGCGTCCTGCACGGCGACTTCGGAGAGTTGGCCGCCAACCCCGCCCGCGCCTTGAGCGAGGCCGAGCGTGACCAGCGGGGCCCCGGCGGCGACCCGCATCCCGGTCCGCACATGGATGGCGCGTACCTCCCCCTGGGCGGTAGGATAGACCCGGGCGATGCCGGCATCGAAGGCGACGACTCCCCGGACCTGCGCGCTGCTCGCATATTGGCCGAAGACGAGGAAGGCGATGAAGATCGCGGCGACGACGAGGACCAGCGCGATATAGAGACGCGCGCGCGGCGGAGTCGCGGCGACGACCGTCCCCGCCAGGCGGTCGCGGCCGGCCTCGATCACTTCTTGCCGGAATAATTGTGTGGCCATCTGCCTTCGACGTCGCCCGCCTGGTTCAAGCCCGGCTGGTAGCGGGAATGGCTGAAAGGTCGGTTAATCGCGCCTCAACCGTCCCGCGAACGTGGCTTAGCCAATCTTAACCGGATCGCCTTAGACGACGCAGGATGATCGCAAAGCGTCGCCTGCCTTGGAAGCTCGGCTGCGTCGCGGCCTTAGGGGCCGCCGCGTCCGCTTGCGCACCCACTCCGCGGCTGCAGGTCGCCCCCGAGGTCCTGTCGACCGAGTGGCGGGCCGGTCCCACCGCACAGTCGGTCGCAGCGGCGCTCCCCGACAATCTGGGCGTGGCGCTCGCCTCGCCCGAGCTGGAGGGCCTCCTCGCCCGTGCGCTGGCGGCCAACGCCGATCTCGGAGTCTCCACCGCCCGAATCGGCCAGGCGCGCGCACAGCTGCGCCTCGCCCGCGCCGAGATGCTGCCGGTCGTGTCCGCATCCGCCGGCCTCGCCGGCAGCCGCGCCGGCGGCGGCGGGGTGAAGCCGTTCGACTTCAACGAGGGCTATGCCGGCCTCGACGTCGCGTTCGAGATCGACCTGTTCGGCAGGCTGAAGGCCGGCAAGCGGTCGGCACGCGCGCGCTATATGGCCGCGTCGCTCGACCGCCAGGCGCTGGCGCTGATCGTGCAGGGCGACGTGGCGCGAGCCTTCGTGCAGCACG
>DASVVP010000030.1:0-6566 GCA_036386495.1 Allosphingosinicella sp. | reverse complement strand
CCGCTCTCGTCGTCATAGGCGCGGATCCTCGCCTGCTCTGCGCGCCATCGCTCCCCGATCAGGCGGGTGACGTCGGAGCGCGACCCGCGCGCCACGATTTCGTCGCCGAGAAAGGCCGTCAGCTGTTCCACCGCGATTGCTCCTCACCGGAATGAGCAGCACTTTTACCCGGACGAAATTGAGCGGTCAATATCGTCCGGATGAAATTGGGGACAGTCACAGGACTGTCCCCTTTCAGCCGGCGAGGAAGGCGGCGAGCGCGCGGCGGAAGGCTTCGGGGGCGTCCCACATGATGAAGTGATACGATTCGGGGATGCGCACGATCCGCGCCTGCGGAGTCGCCGCGAAGGAAGCGCGGTAGAAGGCTTCCATCTGCTCCTCGCTGACCGGCACGCCCGGCGGGCGCACCCAGAGGACGGTCAGCGGCACCCGGATCCGGGGAAGCTCGGGGCGGAGGTCGGTCGTGATCAGATCGTACATCGCCTGGCCCGAGACGGCGGGATCGCTGGCGACCGAATCGGCGACCGCCTGCGGCCGCATCGATTCGGTGCGGATCATGCCGGAAATGGTCCGCTCGATCTCGGCGCGGCGGGCGTCGCCGGCGCCGGAAGCGATCCTGGCGCGCACCTGCTCGGCGACCGGGCGGATCGACTCCGCGGTCGCGGCCGGGCCGCCAAACAGGGTGCCGAGGAACGGCGCCATGTCGACCACCATGAGGCGCGACACGCGCTCGGGATGGCGCGCGGCGACCATCATCGCGAGGCTGCCGCCGAGCGAATGGCCGACCAAAGAGGGCCGCTCGAGCCCCGCCGCGGCGATGTAGCGCGCGATCTCCTCGGCGACCGGCGCGACCACCGGCCCGGACGCGTTGGCGCCGACGGGACGGCCGGCGAAGCCCGCGACGTGGACGATATGGTAGCGATAGCCCGGCAGCGCCGCGACCGTGCTCTCCCACACCGCGGGCGACGAGCTGAGCCCCGGGATGAGGACGACGTCCGGCCCCTCCCCGCGCACCGTCACTCCGATCCGCTCGCTGGCGAAGGCGGCGCGTGGGGCGTCGGTGGGCGCGGTGGCGCAGGCCGCGGCGAGAGGGAGGAGGATGAGGGAGAGGATCAGGCGGATCATGGATCGGTGTCTTTCGCGAAGATAGCGCCTGGAGCTACACGCGGCTTGCCGCGCGTCAAGCCATGTGAGGTGCTCCAAGGCTATTCGTGCTCCGGCGGAGGCCGGAGCGTTGGCCGCAGCACGGAGGTCCGCGATGCGAGAGCCGAAACCGGTTGATGGCACTCCTGCCTCATCGCGCTCCATCCAGCGCTCCGGCCTTCGCCGGAGCACAACGTCAATCTTAGCCTTCGGGATGACGCCCCGCTCAGATCGCTCCCGAGAAGGTATCGCACTGGGCCGGGTCGCCGGTCTCGATGCCGCGGCGGAGCCAGGCCATGCGCTGGGCCGAGGTGCCGTGGGTGAAGCTTTCGGGCGCGACCCGGCCCTGCGAGCGGCGCTGGATGGTGTCGTCGCCGATCGCCTCGGCCGCGCGCATCCCTTCCTCGAGGTCGCCCGGCTCCATCCGCTCGCGGTTGCGGCCGGCCCAGACCCCGGCATAGCAATCGGCCTGGAGCTCGACCCGGACCTGCATGGCATTGCCCTCGGCCGGGGAGAGGCGCCGCTGGTCGCGATGGGCGCGGTCGAGCACGCCGGTCAGCTGCTGGATGTGATGGCCGACCTCGTGGGCGATGACATAGGCCTGGGCGAAATCGCCCGCCGCCCGGAAGCGGGTCTGCAGCTCGTTGAAGAAGGCGGTGTCGAGATAGATCGAATTGTCGGTCGGGCAGTAGAAGGGGCCCATAGCGGCCTGGGCGGCGCCGCAGCCGGACTGGCCGGTGCCGGCGTAGAAGGTGAACAGGGCCGGCCGGTAGGTCTCGCCCCGCTCCTGGAAAATCCGCCCCCAAGTGTCCTCGGTCGAGGCGAGGACGCGGCAGGAGAAGCCGCTGACCGCGTCCTTGGCGCAGGCCTGCTGCGCCTCGCTGCCGCCCGCGGCGCTCTGGCCCGCAGCGCCCTGCTGGTACGGGGCGACGACGCCGCTGCCGCCGCTGCCGGTCCCGCCCATCATCTGCAGGGCGCAATAGCCGAGGCCGAGCAGAAGGACGCCGCCGATGCCGAAGCGGCTGAGGACCAGCCCGAAGAGCAGCCCGAAAATGCCACCGCCGCCGCCGAAGCCGCCGCCGCCGAAACCCATGCCGCGCTGGTCGCGGACATTGTCGCTGAAGCGAAAGTCGTCGAGACGCATGGGGCGGGCCTTTCGGGGAGGGACTGGGCGTCAAATGCGTGGGGCGCCGCGGAGGTTGCAAAGGGGGGCGCGGGCGGGGCAAGACGCGGGCAATCACCCTCCCGTTCGTCCTGAGTAGGGATCGAGTAGGCGAAGCCGTATCGAGAGCCCGTATCGAAGGACCTGATCCCTCGATACGCCGTCTCGACTTCGCTCGACGGCTACTCGGGACGAACGGAGAATTGACATTCAAACCGGAGACCCGCCCCCCATGTTCCTCCAAGGCAAGACGGCACTCGTCACCGGATCGACCTCGGGCATCGGCCTCGCCATCGCCAGGGCGCTGGCGGCGGAAGGCGCTCAGATCATCCTGAACGGCTTCGGCGAACCGGAGGAGATCGACCGGCTCTGCGGCGAGCTCGGCGCCCGCCACGGCGCGGCCGACCTGACGAGGCCGGACGCCATCGAGGAGATGATGGCGGAAGCCGGCGATATCGACATCCTCGTCAACAATGCCGGCACCCAGCATGTCGCGCCGATCGACCAATTCCCGCCGGAGAAATGGGACCTGATCATCGCATTGAACCTCAGCGCCGCCTTCCACACCATCCGGCTGGCGCTGCCCGGGATGAAGGCGAAGGGCTGGGGGCGGGTGATCAACACCGCCTCGGCGCACAGCCTGGTCGCAAGCCCCAACAAGGCGCCTTACGTCGCCTCCAAGCACGGCATCGCCGGGCTCACCAAGGCGGTGGCGCTGGAGACGGCGACGAGCGGGGTGACGGTCAACTGCATCAGCCCCGGCTATGTCTGGACGACCCTCGTCGAGAACCAGATCCCCGACACGATGAAGGCGCGCGGCCTCACCCGCGAGCAGGTGATGAGCGACGTTCTCCTCGCCGCCCAGCCGACCAAGCAGTTCGTCACCGTCGAGCAGGTGGCGGCTCTGGCCGTCTTCCTCTGCCGCGACGAAGCGAGCGCCATCACCGGCGCGAACCTCAGCATGGACGGCGGCTGGACGGCGGCCTGACCGGCCCGGCCTAGAAATTCGCCCAGTAGGAGCGCGAGAGCGGCAGGCGCAGCGCGCGGCCGACGCGGGCGAGGGCGGCGACCACCTCGGGACGCCTGCGCACGGCGTCCATCCGCGGCGCCAGCGGATCCGGGCTGGCGGCGCCGGCAATCTCATATTCCTGCAGCGTCTGGATCGCCGCTCCCGGGTCGTCGCTGCCGAGCTGGCGGACGAGCAAGGCCGCGGCGGCGTCGAGATCATTGAGGCAGAGCAAGGCCATGGTGAGCGCCATCGGGCTGTCGTCCCGATCCTGCAACGGCGCCAGATAGGGCGCCGCCTCCGCCCTGCGCCCGATATCCACGAGCGAGCAGACGATTCCGGCCTCGACCCACCTCTGACCGCCGGCATTGGCATGAAGCTCCGCTTCCGGGCGCAGCCGCAGGGCGTAAGCGAGGGCCGCGGCCGGGCGGCCGGCGACGCGCAGCACGTCGACATGATCGATCCGCGCCCCGATCAGCTGGGGATCGAGAGCGAGGTCCAGCGCCACCAGCCGCTCCATCAGCGCGACCGCTTCGTCGCGGCGGCCGAGATCGAGCAGGGCGTTTACCGCCTCGAGGATCGCCCACATGCCGTCCTCGTCCGCCGCGACTGTCGCGCGTACGTCCCGCAACAGCGGCTCCAGGACGGCGAGCGCCTCGCCGCTGCGCCCGACGCTGGACAGATGCTGGGCGCGCTCGTGAACGACCGGGACGGAGCCGGGACGGGCGGCCAGGGCAGCTGCGGTGGCGCGGTCTTCCCGCTCGAGCGCCCGGCGCAGGGCCGGCAGCGGATCGGCGTGCGGATGCAAACCGTCGTAGCGGCGGCCGAGGAGCAGATCGAGAAGATGCATCGGGGCCTCGATCCGTGGCGCGAAGCGTGCCGCCGCCGCGCGGTCGCCGAGGCCGAGATACCGATCGACGAGTGCCTTCCTCACCTCGTCGCGGGCGCTCGGCCAGTGATCGCCCGGCCAGTTCAGCGCCGCGAGGGCTTCGAGCAAACGACCGTTGCGCGGGCTGTGCTCGTCGCCGCCCAAAGTACGGATGAGCTGCCTCAGCTGATCGCGCATCAGCTGTGCGTTGAACTCTTCGCGCGCAGCCGGCGGCAGCCTCGCCGCCCCCGCCTCGAGTATGGCGAGCAGCCGGTCCCAATCGTTATTCGCCAGCGAGGCGAACCAGGCCGCGATGTAGGGGAACGGGCGCTCGCTGCGCCGCGCGAGGAGGCGGTCGACGCTCGCGCGGCTCTCCTCGCGGCGGCCGAGCCCGGCGAGCGCGAGGCCGCGGATCGCGTCGATGTTGATCTCGGCAATGGGGTCGGTTGGGGGGTCGTGGGCCGTGACCCAGCGGAGCACCTCCTCGGCGTGAGCGCGATCGTTGAGGATGCGCCCGATATCGAACTCCATCATCGAGGGCCGGTGCGCGCCGGATTGCGGACGCCCCGCACTCCCGGACGCGGGCGGATCGGCTTGCAGGGTGGCGCCGCGGGCAGCGACCGCCGACGCGAGCAGCAACGCGGCGAAAGGAAGCAATGGGCGGCGCATGGATTTCCCCTTCTAATCCACGGACTAACGGATGCCGGCGGCGGCGCAAGGGTCCGGCGGCGTTGCGCGCCGCTTCCTTTTTCGCAGCGGGAATGCTTTGAGAAGAAGATGATGCTGACGCCCGCACTCCTGCTCGCCCTCGCCGCCGCCCAGCCCGAGCCCGGCTGCACGGTTTCTCCCCAGGCACCCGCGCAGGTCTGCGCGCGCCCGCGCGGCGAACGGGCGCGGACGTGGCGGGAGACCGCGACCGAGGACGACCGGCGGCGCCTGCGGCTGTGGCGGGAATCGTTCGTCGCGGCGCTGCGCGAGGCGCGCACCGGCGGACACGCGGGCGAGATCGCGCCCGAAGGAGCGCTGCTCGATCCCGACGCGGCGCTGCCGGGCGCGCGGCTGCCGGCGGGCGACTATCGCTGCCGGACGCTGAAGCTCGGCAGCCAGGGCGAAGGGGGCCTGACCTACACCCCCTATCCGGCGTTCCGCTGCCGCGTCGCGGCGGACGCGGAGGGACGGATCCAGTTCACCAAGCTGACCGGATCGCAGCGCCCGGTCGGGCGGCTCTACGAGGAGCATGACCGGCGCCAGATCTTCCTCGGCGCGATGCAGCTCGGCGACGAGGCGCGGGCGCTGCGCTACGGCCGCGACCCGGAGCGCAACATGGCGGGGATCGTCGAGCGGATCGGCGAGCGGCGCTGGCGGATCGTCCTTCCCTATCCGCATTTCGAATCGACGCTGGACGTGATCGAGCTGGTGCCGGCTTCCTGAAAGGCTCATCCATGTTAAGAAGCCGCCTCCTCGCCGCTTTGCTGGTGACCGCCTTGACCACCGCCCCCGCCGCCGCAGACCCGCTGACCGACGCCGTGCGCGCCGACCTGCCGTCGCTGATGGCGCTTTACCGCGACCTCCACGCCCATCCCGAGCTCAGCATGCAGGAGACGCGCTCGGCGGGGCTGCTCGCCGCGGAGGCGCGGCGGCTCGGCTTCGAGGTCACGACCGGGGTCGGGCAGACCGGCGTCGTCGCGGTGCTGCGCAACGGGCCCGGGCCGACCCTGCTGATCCGCGCCGACATGGACGCGCTCCCGGTCGAGGAGCGGACCGGGCTGCCCTTCGCCAGCCGGGCGCGCGGCACCACCCGCGAGGGCGCCGAGACCGGCATCATGCACGCCTGCGGCCACGACACCCATATGAGCGCCTGGGTCGGCGCCGCGCGGCGGCTGGCGGCGATGCGCAGCTCGTGGTCCGGCACCCTGGTGATGATCGCCCAGCCCGGCGAGGAGATCGGCGCCGGCGCCAGGGCGATGATCGAGGACGGCCTCTTCACCCGCTTCCCGCGCCCGACCCACGCCATCGCCTTCCACGAGTCCGCGAGCCTGCCGGCGGGCGTGATCGGCTATGCGGTCGGGCCGGCGCTGGCCAATGTCGATTCGGTCGACATCGAGGTCCGCGGCGTCGGCGGCCACGGCGCCTATCCGCACACGACGCGCGATCCGATCGTGCTCGCCAGCCGGATCGTGACCTCTCTGCAGACCCTGGTCAGCCGCGAGGTCAACCCGCTCGACTCGGCGGTGGTGACGGTCGGCAGCTTCCACGGCGGCACCAAGCACAACATCATCTCCGACCGTGCGAACCTGCAGATCACGGTCAGGAGCTTCACGCCCGAGGTCCGGCAGCGCCTGCTCGACGGCATTCGCCGGATCGCGCGCGGCGAGGCGATCGCGGCC
>DASVVP010000029.1:0-2147 GCA_036386495.1 Allosphingosinicella sp. | reverse complement strand
ATCACCGAGCAGCTGCGCAAGGGCGGCCGCGTCGAGCTGAGGGGCTTCGGCGCCTTCTCGACCCGCGGCCGCGACGCCCGCAAGGGCCGCAACCCGCGCACCGGCGAGCCGGTCGACGTCTCGGCCAAGCGCGTGCCCTATTTCAAGCCGGGCAAGGAAATGCGCGAGCGCCTGAATCTCGCGGCAGTCACGGCCGATTAGGGCGGATCCGAGGATCCTACCGCCGGCCACATGCCGACAAGCGCCGACATCGTCGGACCATATCGCGACCTCATTCAGTCATGCTCCACCCTGGCGCGGCCGAAGCTTCCGCGCCGGCGGCGAAGCTGGCATGATCCTCCTCGTGCGGACGTGGCGGAACCGGTAGACGCCGGAGACTTAAAATCTCCTGCCCCTCGGGGCGTGCGGGTTCGAGTCCCGCCGTCCGCACCACATCCCCGCCTCTCGCGGCGCGCCTGCCTCAGCGCTGCGGCTGGGCAGGCTGCGGCGTCGGAGCGGCTTTCGGGACCTGAGGCGCCGGCGCAGCCGCGGGCGGGGCGACGGTCCCGTTCTCCGGCGCGGCGGCCGGCGGCGGAAGGGCGTGGCGCGACTCGATCTGCTGCCGCTCCTCCTCGGAGAGAGTCTCGAGATCGCTGCTGCGAAGCAGGATGAGCGTGCAGCGCGCCGCATCGCAGGTGACGATAGAACCGGTTTCGGTGTTGAGCCTCGCCACCCTGCCATCCGACATCGGCACGATCTGGTAGTCGGGCGCCTCGACGTCGCCGGCGCCGCCGCCAGCATAGATCCCCAGGGCGATCACGCCTGCCGCGATCACCAGGCTGTTCACGATCCGGCTCGTCATCCGCTCGATCAGCTCTGTTGCCGGCGGATCCTTCGAATCGATGTCGCGCATGGCTGGTACAGCTCCCTGTCAATCTGGTGTCGCGTAGGACTAACACAGGTGCCGCACAATCCCTTCGCGCCGGATCAGATGCGCGTCGCGGTCCTCGCGCCCTCGCTGTCGCCGAACGGGTTGCCCCGCCCCTCGAACACTCCGCGCAGGCAGTTCGCGAGCGCGAGCGTCGCCGCCCGCGCTTCGGGGAGACGGACGTCGCCGACTCCGACGCCGTCATTGGCGATGCGCATGCCCCGTGCGCCGGCGAAGTCGGACATGAAGTCGCGGCCGCCCTCCTCGCCGGCGGGCTGGATCGCGAAGAACAGGCCCGGGCCGTCGCCGTCGATCTCGGTTCTCGCCAGCGCCGGGATCGGCCACTCGCTGCCGCCGTCGAAGCGTATGCTGAGCGGATAGATCTCCCCGTCGCGGAGTTCCGACCATTTCCGGTTCTGGAGCAGGAAGCCGATCCCGTCCTGCCCCGGCAGGGCGAAGACCGACAGGATCGTGCCGGCGCGTTCGGTGGTGTGGACGATGCAGCCCTCGGCGCTCGCGGCGAGGTTCCAGCCGTTGGGCGCCTGCGCGGCTGCGGGCGCGGGCGCGGGCGCTGCCGCCGCCTGGACGAGGGAGAGGGCGATCACCGTACTCAACATTGGGGCCTCCGATCAGCCCGCCCGCCGCTTGATGTCCGCCCAACCCGCGCCCGATCCCTTTTGTTGCAAGGGATCGGCGCGTCGCGCCGTTCAGCAGGTCTCGAGAGCCGGCGGATCGGCGCGCGTCGCGGTCCATTCGCAGCGTTCGAGGCTGATCGGATCGAGGAACATGCCGCCCATGCGGTTGCCGATCTGCCAGCGCACCTGCGCTTCGACCGAGCCGATGCCGGGCACGTCGAGCGAAACCTTGCTGCCGATTTCGACCCACTCGTCGCATTCGGCCATGAACCCGCGGGTCGAAAGGTCGCGGATCAGGATCTCGATAGCGTAGCGGTGGCGCAATTCGGTAGCCTCATCGACGGCATGCCGCTCGGATCCGCGCTCATGGAAGGAGGAGCCGCCGGTCACTGAGAGCCTCGGTACGCGACGTCGTCTGTTCATAATCGGTGTTAGGCCCGCAAACATGAACGAGCCGTAAAATCTGCGGCCGATGCCTTCGCGATTGCGCTCGAAAAGGCCCTGCCTGCTGCGCTATCGCAAGGACGATGAAGGTTTCCGCGTTTCTCGCCGCTGCAGGCGCCCTGCTGGCGACCTCCGGCTGCGCCGAAGAGCAAAGCGGACCG
>DASVVP010000028.1:0-5745 GCA_036386495.1 Allosphingosinicella sp. | reverse complement strand
CTACAACGGCGTCATCAACTACGGCTTGATTTTCGGCGCGTTCGGCCTGCCCAAGCTCGGCCTGCTCGGCGCGGGGATCGGCAGCGCCACCGCCAACCTCTTCATGTTCCTCGGCATGGCGGCGGTGGTGATGCTCCACCCGCGCTTCCGCCGCTACCGCCTGTTCGGCCGCTTCTGGCGCGCGGACTGGGCGCGGTTCCGCGAGATCTGGCACATCGGGCTTCCGATCGCGGTGACGCTGGGGCTCGAGATCACCGTCTTCAACGCCGCGGTGTTCCTGATGGGCCTGATCGGCGCCGAGTCGATCGCCGCCCACGCGGTGGCAATACAGATCGCGGCGCTGACCTTCATGGTGCCGCTCGGGCTCGGCCAGGCGGTGACGGTGCGGGTCGGCCTCGCCTACGGGCGCCGCGACAGGGAAGGCGTGCGGGTGGCGGGCTGGACCTCCTTCCTGCTCGGCGTCGGCTTCATGACCGTGATGGCGCTGCTCATCATCGCGATTCCCGACAGGCTGGTCCTCGCGGTGCTCGGCGAGGTGACGGCCGAGAACGCCGCGGTCTATTCGCTCGCCGTCTCGTTCCTGATCGTCGCCGCCTTCTTCCAGATCTTCGACGGCGCCCAGGCGGTCGGCGCCGGAATGCTTCGCGGCCTCCAGGATACGAGGGTGCCGATGCTGTTCGCGGCGTTCGGTTACTGGATCGTCGGCCTCGCGGTGAGCGTCTGGCTTGGCTTCGGCCTCGGCTGGGAAGGCGTCGGCATCTGGATCGGCCTCGCCTCCGGGCTCGCGGTCGTCGCCTTCCTGATGATCACCCGCTGGATGCGGCGGGAACGGCTGGGGCTGGTCGACTGGTAGCGAGCGGGTGAGCGCCGGTGGCGAGCGCGATTCCGAGCTGCAGGCTTTGCGCGATCCGCTCCGCTTTCTCCTGGATCGCCGCCGCGGCCTCGGGAGCGAGCAGCTCGGCCGCGGTCTCGCGCCATAGGCCGAGCCAACGCTGGAAGCGCTCCGGAGTCACCGCGTCCGCGTGGCGCAGGTGGGCCGCCATCGGCCGCCCTTTGTAGCGCCCGCTGGTCAGCACGACCGAGGACCAGAAGGCCTGGAGCTTGTCGAGATGCCCGGGCCAATCGCCAATCGCGCCGTCGAACACCGGCCCCAGCAGCGAATCCGCCCGCACGCGCTCGTAGAAGCGCCCGACCAGACGGCCGAGCGCTTCTTCGGTAATTCCGGAAGGGGCGCTCTTCCAGTTCGGCTCCAGCAACTGGTGGGGCGGGCAGGGGGCGACGTCTCCCTGCGGCAACCCGGCGAGCTCGTTGGCGAAGGCGTGATTGACGTCCCGGTGGTGAGCCTCGTCGGCTCGGACCACCAGCACCACGTCGCGCAGGGTTCTTCGGCCTGTTCGCGAATTCCGCGGTCGCGTTCTTCGCGATCACCGTCTGCGCCTTCTTCGTGGCGATGTTCTTCGCGGTTCCCAAGATCTTCCTCGCGGTCGAGGCGGCCCCGGGGCGGCGCCCGACGCTCGGCGCCTTCATGCGCGACGGAACGGCGACTTTGACGGGCCGCAGCGGCGGAGCGAACGCGCTGATCCAGATGCTGGTCGTGCCGGTGCTTCTGACGCTCGGCCTCGGCGCGATGGGGATCATCGGCAAGATCTGCATCGGCTGAAGGGCAGATCGGGGGGGACAGTCAGGTGACTGTCCCCACGCGCGAAGATCCTGCTCGGCTGAGCAACAGAGGGGGGACAGTCACCTTACTGTCCCCACGGGCGCGTCCCCACGGGTGCCGCCTTTTCCTTGACGCTCGCCACCCCCCGCTCCTATGTGCCCGGCGCACCTTCGGGCGCGCAGTGGCGATCGTAGCTCAGTTGGTTAGAGCACCGGTTTGTGGTACCGGGGGTCGCGGGTTCAAGCCCCGTCGATCGCCCCACCTGCGCCCGCATTTTTCGGGACTTATCAATGCAATCCCCCTGGGAATACCCCGACTTCGACGATCATGAGATCGTCCACTTCGTCACGGACGCCGCAACTGGCCTTCGAGCCGTCGTCTGCGTCCATTCCACCCATCTCGGCCCCGGCGCCGGCGGAGTGCGCTTCTGGCATTATGCCGAGGCCGGCGAGGCGGTGAGGGACGCGCTTCGGCTGTCGCGCGGAATGAGCTTCAAGAACGCCCTGGCCGGGCTTCCGCTGGGTGGCGGTAAGGCCGTCATTCTCGCCGGCGAGGAACGGACGAAAACGCCGGAAATGCTCGCCGCCTACGGCCGGGCCGTCGAGCGGCTCGGCGGCGCCTACGTCACCGCCGAGGACGTCGGGATCACGGTTCCGGACCTGGTCCGGGTTGCCGGGCATACCCGCTACATTGCAGGCCTTCCCGTCGCTGACGGCGAGGTGGGTGGTGACCCGGGCCCGCACACCAGCTACGGCGTCTTCCTCGGCATCAAGGCCGCCGTCCGCCGGGCCCTCGGCAAGGACCGGCTCGCCGGCCTTCACCTCGCCATCCAGGGCGCCGGTAGCGTCGCCGGCGGAGTCGCTCGGCAGGCCGCGGACGAAGGCGCGCGCATCACGCTCACCGACATCGACCGGGACCGCGCGCACAGGCTCGCCTCGGAGGTCGGCGGCAGAGTCGCCGCTCCCGAGGAGATCATGACGATCGAGGCCGACATCCTCAGCCCCAATGCGCTGGGCGCGATCCTGACCGAGGCGAGCATCGCCGCGCTCAACGTTCCAATCGTGGCCGGCGGCGCCAACAACCAGTTGGCGACCCCGGAGGACGGCCAGCGAATCCACCAGCGCGGAATCCTCTACGCGCCCGATTACGTGATCAATGCCGGCGGAATCATCAACGTCTCGTCGGAATATCTGCGCGATGCCGACGCGGCGGGCGTGCGGAGCCGCATCGAGCAGATCCCGGTTCGGCTCGAGCAGATCTGGGCGGAGAGCGCCGAGACGGGGCGCAACCCTGCGGAAGTCGCCGACGCGATGGCGAAGAGGCTGATCGGGCGGGGCTAGAGCGGAGGCGCCACCCTCGGCTTCTCGCGGCCGAGCTTGTGCTCGCGGTAGAGAGTGTAGAGGCCGCTGGCGATGATCGCGGCGGCGCCGGCCCAGGTGGTCGCGGGCGGCTGATCGGTGAAGATCAGCCAGCCGAGCAGCACCGACCATAGAAGCTGCACATAGTCGAACGGCACCACCGCCGAGACGGGGGCGAAGCGGAGCGAGCTGGTCAGGAAGAGCTGGCCGAAGCCTCCGAAGACCCCGAGCGCGGCGAGGATGAGCCAGGTCCGGGCGCCGTGGAACTGCGCGTGGAAGGGCATCAACGTGGCGAGGACCAGCATCGAGAAGAGGCTGAACCAAAGCACCGTCGTCTGCGGATGCTCGGTCAGGCCGATCTGGCGGATGGTGATCGTCACCACTCCGACTCCGAACGCCGAGAGGACGGCGAGGCCGAGCCCGATCGGCGGCAAATGGCTTCCTTCGGGGCGCATCACGACAAGCACGCCGAGGAAGCCGATGACGACGGCGCTCCAGCGGTGAAGGCCGACTTTTTCCTTCAGGATGAGCGCCGAGAGCATCACTGCGAACAGTGGCGCGGCGAAGCCGATCGTGGTCGCTTCCGCCAGCGGCAGATAGGCGAGGGCGCTGAAGGCGGTCACCATCGTCGCAAGTCCGACGATCCCCCGCCAGACGTGGGCGAGCGGCCGCTGTGTCTTCCAGACGCCGAAATTGCGGCTCCAGGCGATCCACAGCAACAGCGGCGGAAGGCCGAAGGCGAAGCGGTAGAAGGCTAGTTCGACGGTCGCGACGCCCGCTTCGAAGCCGAGCTTGATCATCGCCGCCATGAAGGCGAAGCAGGTGGTCGCGCCGATCCTCAGCGCGATGCCGAGCAGCCGGTTCTGCTGGGGGCGGTCGGAGGACATGCGTCCGGGCCATGGCGCCTGTGGCCAGGAAAAGGCAAGGACGGGGACAGTCACTTTCACGCGCCGCCGCTCGAGTTCTCGAGTTGCCGCGCGGAAAGTGACTGTCCCCGACTACCCCGCCTCGGCTAGAGACGGCTCGGGCAAATGCACATCTTCGCGAATCCGGCACGTTTCCTGAAGCTTGCACGACCGCTTACGGTCTGGCTGGGCTGGAGCGGCGCGCTTTTGCTCGCCATCGGCCTCGGTGCCGGCCTGTTTGCCAGCCCTCGCGACTATCTCCAGGGCGAGAGTGTCCGGATCATGTACGTCCACGTTCCCTCCGCCTGGCTGGGAATGGCGGGATGGGCGGGGATCGCGCTCGCAAGCCTGATGCAGCTCGTCTGGCGCCACCCGCTCGCCGCCGTCGCGGCCCGGTCGATCGCCGTCCCCGGCGCCGTCTTCGCCGCCCTTTGCCTCGTCACCGGCTCGCTCTGGGGCCGTCCGACCTGGGGGACCTATTGGGAATGGGACGGCCGGATGACCTCGATGCTGGTGCTGCTCTTCCTCTATATCGGCTATATTGTCCTCGCCGAGGCGGAACGGGAGCGGGGCGGGGAGGGGCGGCTCGCCGCAATCTTCGGGCTGGTCGGGGCGATCAACCTGCCGATCATCCATTATTCGGTGCTGTGGTGGCGGACGCTTCACCAGGGGCAGAGCATCGGCGTTGGCGGCTCGAGCATCGACGGCTCGATGCTGTGGCCGCTGCTCGCCTCCGCTTTGGGATTCTCGCTGCTGTTCGGAGCGGTGGTGCTGATGCGGATGCGATCCGCTCTGGCCCGGCAGAAGGTGGAAGCGCGCTTGAAGAGGATGGCCGCGTGAACCCGTGGCCCTTCGTCGTCGCCGCCTACGCGCTGACCGGGCTCGGGGCGGGCGGCCTCGTGCTTTGGAGCTTCCTCGGCATGCGCCGTGCGGAAGCCGAGGCCGAGCGGCTGAAGGGCGAGCGGTGAAGGCCAAGAACCAGCGGCTGACCCTGCTCGTCGTCGCGATCGCCGCAATCCTCGGCTCGGTGCTTCTGGCGATGTCGGCGCTGAAGGACCAGGCCGCCTATTTCTACGCTCCCGCCGACGTCGCGCGGCAGGGCATTCCGCTGGGCCGGGCGGTGAGGATCGGAGGAATGGTCCAGCAGGGCTCGATCCGGCGCGCCGCGGACGGCGTCACCATCGAGTTCCTCGTGGGCGACGAGACCCAGAGCCGGATACGAGTGCGTTTCCGCGGCCTTGTCCCGGACCTGTTCAGGGAGAATAGCGGAGTCGTCGCCGAGGGGCGCTTCGAGGCCGGCGGGCTGTTCGTCGCCGACGAGATACTCGCCAAGCATGACGAGACCTACATGCCGCCGAAGGCCGCGGGCGAAAAGCACAAGAGCGAGAGCCTGAAATGATCGCCGAGATCGGCCTCGCCGCTCTTTGGTTCGCCGCGGCGCTGTCGCTGCTCCAGCTGGGTCTGGGGATTGGTGCGCTTCGACCGGACGGGGCGGGGCTCGCACGCGCCGTTCGGCCCGTCGCCGTCGCGCAGGCGGTGCTGGTGGCGCTCGCATTCCTGCTGCTCGTCCGACTGTTCCTGCGCACCGATCTGTCGGTCGAGCTGGTGGCGAGGAACAGCCATTCGCTGAAACCGTGGCTCTACAAATTCGCCGGCACATGGGGGAATCACGAGGGGTCGATGCTGCTCTGGGTGACGGTGCTCGGGGTCGCCGGAGCGGCGGTCGCTTTGTTCGAGCGGAAGCTGCCGGAGCGGACCCTGACCGCCACCCTCGCCGCACAGGCCGCGGTCGGGCTCGGCTGCTTTGCCTTTCTTGTGTTCG
>DASVVP010000027.1:0-4441 GCA_036386495.1 Allosphingosinicella sp. | reverse complement strand
TTCAGCGTTCGCCAGTCGCCCTTCTCCCGCCTTCCCGTGCTTACCTCCGCTGCATCCATGAGGCTTTAGATAGGGATGCGCCGGCGGAGCGCCAAACGCGCCTGCGACGAACCGCGGAACGCGGTTGTGCATCAAAGGTTTAGCCCCCGTTAGGCAGGGGAGCGAGTATGAGCCCGGCACTGTATGTGATTGCGATCCTGGGCTGCGGCGAGGGCGAAGCCCCGTGCCAGCCGGTCCAGATCGTCGAGGCGCGCTACGACAGCCGCGAGGCCTGCCTCGCCGCCACGGAAGGCGCTCTCGGGGCCTTTGCCGGACTCGATTTCCCGATCGTCGTCGCCGAATGCCGCGCCGAAGGCGCCGCGGCGACGCCTCGCCGTCCCGCCGACGTCGCTCTGCCCGAGCCGGATCGCCGCCCGAGCGCCTGGGACCGCTGATCCGCGGGAACGCCGCCCGGCCGCGGTGGTTGTCCATTCGAGATCAACCACTCCAGCGGAGACGAGAAATGTCCGTCAGCCAGCATCGCCACGACGACATGCAGATGACCCAGAACCAGAAGAACCAGATGTCCGAGGATCCGGGCGACGGCGCCCGGCGCAAGGACGCCAAGACCAAGGAGGGCCGGGAGCCGACCAACCAGATCCCCGAAGAGCAGACCCAGAACCAGGGCACGATCGAGGCTTTCGGCCAGGAAGGCGCCGGCATCGCTCCAAAGGAGTGAGCGCGGTGGGCGACACCGAAACCGTCGACATGATCCACGAGGATGCGCTCCCCGGCCATGAGAGCGCGCTCGAGCCCAAGCCAGAATGGCAGCCGCGTTACCCGGGCTCGGGGCGGCTCGCCGGCAAGGTCGCTTTGATCACCGGCGCCGACAGCGGCATCGGGCGCGCCGTCGCCGCTCTGTTCGCGCGCGAGGGCGCCGACATCGCCATCCTCTATCTGTGCGAGCATGACGACGCCGCCGAGACCAAGCGGATCGTCGAGGCGGAGGGGAGGCGGGCGATCGCGATCCCCGGCGACGTCGGCGACAAGGCCTTTTGCGAGGCCGCCGTCGCGCAGACCGTCGAGGCGCTGGGCGGGCTCGACATCCTCGTCAACAACGCCGCCGAGCAGCATCCCGACGAGGACATTCGCGACATCTCCGAGGAGCAGCTGAAGCGGACCTTCCAGACCAACATCTTCGGCTATTTCTTCATGGTCCAGGCGGCGCGGCCGCATCTGAAGCGCGGCTCGGCGATCATCAACTGCACGTCCGTCACCACGTACAAGGGCTCCGCCCAGCTGCTCGACTATGCGTCCACCAAGGGCGCGATCACCGCTTTCACCCGGTCCCTCTCCGAGAATCTGATCGAAGACGGCATAAGGGTGAACGGCGTCGCCCCGGGACCGATCTGGACCCCGCTCAACCCGTTCGGCGGCTCGCCGCCCGAGAAGATGAAGAATTTCGGCGAGGACACGCCGATGGGCCGGCCCGGCCAGCCCAACGAGGTCGCGCCCAGCTTCCTCTTCCTCGCCTGCGAGGATTCGAGCTACATGTCCGGCCAGGTGCTGCACCCGAATGGGGGCACGGTCGTCGCGGGCTAGCTTTTCCGCCGGGCGGCGAGACGTGCTATGGGCCGCGCGAAAGGGGATCATGGCGAAGACAGTTCCCGGCTTCCGGCGCGCACCGGCCCTTCCCCGCAAATGCTTCGGGCGGCCCCGGTGAGCCGTCACTGCAGCTTTGAGGAATTCTGGCCCTTCTACCTGCGCGAGCATGCGCGGCCGGGAACGCGGATGCTGCACTTCGCCGGCACGACCCTCGTCGTCCTTATCGCCGCGGCGGCCCTGGCGACGCGCACATGGTGGCTCCTCCTGCTGACGCCCGTCGCGGGCTACGCATTCGCCTGGACGAGCCACCTTGCCGTCGAGCGAAACCGGCCCGCCACCTTCACCCACCCCTTGTGGTCGCTGCGCGCGGATTTCCGAATGTGGCGGCTGTGGCTCGCCGGCCGCCTCGCCGGCGAGCTCAGCGCCGCGGGCGTGCCCGAGGAGACGAGCGATGTCCGCTGACGCCGATCCGGTCCACCGCCTGGTCCTGAAGCTGCGCGCGCGAGACGAGCTCGTCGAACGCGAAGAGCAGGTGCTCCGAGAGGCGATCTCCGGGATCGAAGAGGCGCCGGCGGGCCGGACGATCGTCCGCCACGGCACGCTCCTCACGCACAGCACGCTCGTGCTCGATGGGATCCTCGCGCGCTACAAGGATCTGAGCGAAGGCCAGCGCCAGATCCAGGAGATCCACCTGCCGGGCGATTTCGCCGATCTCCACGGCTTCCTCTTGAAGCGGCTCGATCACAATGTCGGCGCACTGACGCGCTGCCGGATCGCCCTCGTGCCCCATGAGGCGGTGCGCCGGATCACCGAAGAGGAGCCGCACCTTGCGCGCATGCTGTGGTTCTCGACTCTGCTCGACGCGGCGATCCAGCGCGAGAAGATCCTGTCGGTCGGACGGCGGCCCGCCCTCGCCCGGCTGGCGCACATCGTCTGCGAGCTCCATGTGCGGATGGGCCTGGTCGGACTGGCGGAGGACGGCAGCTTCGCCTTTCCGGTCACCCAGCTCGATCTCGGCGACGCGTCCGGGCTCACCTCCGTCCACGTCAACCGCATGCTGAAGCAGCTGCGCGACGACCGGCTGATGACCTTCCGCGGCGGGCAGGTGGTGATCCACGACTGGCCGCGGCTGCAGCAGGTCGCCGAGTTCGATCCGGCCTATCTCTTCCTCGAGCGCCGCCCCCGCTGAGAGCGGCGCCGCGTCGAGCTTAGTCGAACAGCTCTTCCAGGAAGCTCTTGCGGCGCTTGTAGGGCTTGTGATGCCCGTAATGCGAATCGTGCCCGCGATAGGGGTCGCCATATTGCGGCTGCGGCGCGTGCTGTGGGAAGGGCACGTTCGGCGCCTGGGGCGGCTGCGGCGGCTGGGGCTGGGCGGCTGCGCTCTCGGCGCCGCTGCGCTCGATGATCTTGTCGAGCTCGCCGCGGTCGAGCCAGACGCCGCGGCAGGTCGGGCAATAGTCGATCTCGATGCTCTGCCGCTCGCTCATTACCAGGATCGAGCCGTCTACCGGGCACGTCATCGGTCCGCTTCTGTCCACCATTTCAGTCTCCTTGTCCTTGCCGGCTAGCTAAGACGCGCGATGCGGCGGTGCAATGGCGCTGAACACTCCCCAGAGCTCCGCCAAAAGTTGGGAAAAATCTCCTAACCTTGGCGGCGCAACATTTCGTGCACCGCGCCTCTATTGGCAAAAACGACGGTTTTCCGCCAGTTCCTCGCTTTGGCACGGCGCATGCTCTTACCCTTGCATGGCAGCCGGATGGTCCGGTCGCCACCACAAAGGACCAAGACGATGACCTTCTCCAACGCCCCGCAGTTCGTTCTCTCGATGATCGCCGCCCTCGTCACCAGCGCCGTCTTCGTCTCCGCCGCGATCGGACCGGTCGTTCAGTTCGCCTGAAACGACCGGCTCCGGCCGCTCACCTCATCACCTTTCACCCAGGACCCGACCATGACCCGCACTTTCGCTCTCGACCGTTCGAACCGCAAGCTGATGGGCGTCTGCTCAGGCATCGCCCGGACCGCCGACATCGACGCGACCCTGGTCCGCCTGGGCGCCGTGCTCAGCCTCTTCCTGCTCGGCCCGGTCTCGATCCTTCTCTATCTCGTCGCCGGCTGGGTCGCACCCGACGCCTGAAGAGGATGTCGCGGCGGCGCGATCATTCGGCCGCCAGCGCGAAATCCGCCCGAACCTGCACTTCGTTCGTCGTCATCCCTGGCCGCACGTCCGGCGGCGGCGCGACGTTCGCGGATCGCCCCACCTCCTGCGCGACCATGTCCATATCGTAGCCGCGGCCTTGCCCGCCATCGCCGCTGTCGCGGATCGCCAGCACTCGCGCGACGCGCAGGCCAGCCGCCGCGGCATAAGCGTCCGCCCTCGCCCTCGCCGACCGATAAGCCTGCGCATAGGCCGAGCGGCTCGCCGCTTCCGGATCCGAGATAGTGAGATTGGGCCCCGACAGCACGTTCGCGCCGCCTTCGGTCGCGGCCGCGATCGCCGCGCCCGCCCGAGCGATCTCGCGCACCCGCACCTCGAGCAGATTGTGCGCCTGATAGCGCCCGCGGTCGCGGCCGTAGTCGATGCGGCTGAGCCTGATCGACCGGGTCTGGACATGCTCGTCGCGCACGCCGAACCGGCCCAATGCGGTCATCACCCGCTGGATGGTGGCGTTGTTGGCCCCGGTCGCCGCCGCCGCCGTCGGCGCGATATTGTCGACTCCGACGGTGAAGCGCGCCTCGTCGGGCCGGGTGTCCGCCCGCCCGGTCGCCGCGACCTGGAGCAGGACCTCGTCCCGGCCGACGCCGCGCGGATCGGCGGCGCGCTCGCCGCAGCCGGCGAGCAGCAAGGCCGGCAGAAGG
>DASVVP010000026.1:0-17106 GCA_036386495.1 Allosphingosinicella sp. | reverse complement strand
CGCCGCCGGGACGAGGTGGACGTCGAGTCCCTTGCGCTCGGCATAGGCCTTGGCCGCCTCCAGCGTCGGGAACAGGATCTGCACCTGGTTCTGGGTGTCGGCGCCGCCCGACCAGCCGGTCAGGGGATCGGGGCGGCGGGGCGATTTCGACTCGAACTCGAGCACCCATTCGTCCTTGAGCGCGCGGCTCGCCTGCATGGCATTGCGGTAGCGCTGGTAGAGGCGTGCGGCCATGTCGGGTCCTTCGGGTGCGCGGCGTGACTGGCGGAAGCGGGAGCCGAAATCAACCCGGCGCGATGCTTGGACGCCTGGAGCAGGCCGTCGTCCCGGCGAAGGCCGGGACCTCAGGGAGAGTTCGCGCGAGCCGCCATGCAGGGCGCCTCCCACAGGCGGCGGTGACTTCTCGTCCCGAGATCCCGGCCTCCGCCGGGATGACGGACTGGGTTGCGCTCCCGAATTGCGCGGAATGCTGCGTCCTGCCACACGTCCTCAAATGCCCAACCACGAGGACATCGCGCGCACTCCGGAGCCGCCTTATTATGCCGTGATCTTCACCTCGCTCCAGACCGGCGATCTCGCCGGCTATGACGAGGCGTCGCGGCGCATGTTCGCGCTCGCGACCACGATGCCGGGCTTCCTCGGCGTCGAAGCCGCGCGCGAGGGCGTCGGCATCACCATCTCCTATTGGGCCGATCTCGAATCGATCGCAGCCTGGAAGCGCGAGGCCGAGCATGCCGCCGTGCAGGGGGAAGGGCGGCGGCGCTGGTATTCACATTACGTCACCCGGATCGCGCGGGTGGAGCGCGATTACGACTTCGTCCGCGGCGACGACCCTACCGAGCGCTGAGAACTTCGCGCCCAAGGACCCTTTGCACCCGCGAAGAGTTACGTTATAACATTAGAAAACCGAGAGGAGGCAGCGATGGCGGTGAGCATGAGGATCGGGGACGACGCGCAGCCGATCGCGGACATCAACACGACACCTCTCGTCGACGTCATGCTGGTGCTGCTGATCATGTTCATCCTGATCATCCCGGTCGCCACCCACAAGGTGCCGCTCGACCTTCCAGTGCCGCACCCGGGAGAGCCGCCGCAGACGCACCGGCTCGACCTCGACGCCGCCGGGCGGCTGTTCTGGGATGGCCGGCCGGTCGCGGCGCCCGAGCTGACCCAGCGCCTCCGCGCGCTCGCCGCCGATCCGGCCCAGCCTGCGCTGGAGATCAACGCCGACGCCGAGACGCGTTACGACCGCTTCGACGAAGTGCTGGCGGCGGTGCGGCGGGCCGGCGTCACCCGGATGGGCTTCGTCGGCCAGCACCGCTTCGCCGGGGCGATCTGAGCCCTAGAGGTCGGCGCGTCGCGAGCGGACCATGTTGTTGACCACGATGGCCGCGACCAGAGCGAGGATGCACAGCCAGAAGCCGAGCGCCGGGTCGACCGAGATCGAATTGACCATCTGCTGCATCTGGCGCTCGAAGTCGGCGCCGGCGCCCGACGGAGCGGTTCCGCCGCTGCCCATGCCCTCCCGGATCTGGGCGGTGGCCGCGCCCTTGATGCGGACGAAGACGTCGAACACGAGCAGCACCGCGGCGACTGCCGCCAGCACCATCGCAATGAGGGCCGCGCGCCGGCGTGCCAGCACGAAGGTGAGGACGAGGGCGATGATGATCAGGACCGCCGCGGCCAAGGCGAAAATGTCGAGCCCGTAATGCTGGCTCGTCGTCGCGGCGCCGCCGCCGGGCGCGCCGGGCATTCCGTTCTGGCCGATCGGCTGGATGCTGCCGGTGGCGAGCTGCATGCCCGTGATCCGGGCGAGCGGCTGACCCGCACAGGAGACGGTGACGAAGGGCAGCAGGAAGCAGAGCAAGGCGATCGCCTTGGCGCCGCGGGCGATGTTGAACAAAGTGCTGGTCGAGGTGCCGGTCGTCCTGGCGCCCTCGACAAATTGTTCGTCGGACATTTCATTTCCCCCTTGTTGTCGAAGCCGCAACGGAACACGCGTGGCCGGGCAAGTCAATCCGGCGCGCGCGGCTGGACGGCGGCGGCGCCCGCCTCTAATCCGTGGCCATGTTCGACAGCGACCCGCTCGCGATCTTCTCCTGGGGCGAGATGGCGCTCAGGCTCGGCCTTGCCGCCTTGCTCGGCCTGCTGCTCGGCCTGGACCGCGAGCTGCGCGGCCACGACGCCGGCGTTCGCACCCACGCCCTCGTCTCGCTGAGCTCGGCGATGATCATGGTTTCCTCGCTTGAGCTTCACGTCCATCTGGCCGCCGACGGCGGCGACGGCCCGGACCCGCTGCGCGCGATCCAGGGCCTCAGCCAGGCGATCGGCTTCATCGCGGCGGGGATGATCTTCGTCCACCGCGGCGCCGTGCTCAACATGACCACCGCGGCCAACATCTGGATCGCCGCCGCGATCGGCATCGCCTGCGGCTGCGGCCAGTATCGGATCGTCGTCGTCGGTGCCGCTTTGGCGCTGGTGCTGGTCGCCGCGGTGCGGGTCGTCGAACGTTTCTTCCCCGGAAGCGCGAAAGAGAAGAGCTGATTCAGCTTCCGTTTACCTGCGCGGCGCCACCATCCTCATGACGCCGGCCTCATGCCCGGCGCCCGCAGAAACGATCGTGCGAAACGACGCTGGGGAAGTGAGATGAAGCTGTTGAAGAAGCTCGGAAATCCGCTCGCGCTCGTGGTGCAGGGCTTCACCCTCGGCGCCGCCTTGTTCTTCGCGACTCACCCGGGATCGGGCCGGGAGCTGGCGGAACTCACCTTCGCCGCGGCCGATGCGGCGGAGCAGGCTGCCGACACGATCTGAGCGCTTGAACCGCGCCCCGCCGCGATTATAGAAGCGGCGATGGTTCGCTTTACGTTCTCCGGACACGATCTGGTCGCGCTGCCGCAGGGCGCCCTGTTCTGGCCGACGCGGAAAGCCCTGCTCGTCGCCGACCTCCACCTCGAAAAGGCGAGCTGGTTCGCGCGACTCGGGCAGATGCTGCCGCCCTACGATTCGATCGCCACCCTCGCCGATCTGGCCGCGCTTCAGGCCAGCACTGGCGCGGCGGAAATCTGGTGTCTCGGCGACTCGTTCCACGACAGGCACGGCTGCGACCGGCTGCCGGCGCGCGCGCGCGCGCTGCTCGCCGCGCTGACCGCGGCGACGCGCTGGACCTGGATCACGGGCAACCACGATCCGGGGATCGCCGATCATTGCGGCGGGGAGATCGCTGAAGAGGTGGAGGTCGACGGCCTGCTGCTCCGCCACGAGGCCGATCCCGGCGAGCCGCGGCCCGAGCTTTCCGGCCATTTCCACCCCAAGCTGCGGCTCCACCATCGCGGCCGCAACATCTCGCGCCGCTGCTTCGTCGCGACCGAGCGCAAGCTGATCCTGCCCGCTTTCGGCGCCCTCACCGGCGGCCTGGACGCCGGCCATCCCGAGATCGTCCGCGCCGTGGGACCGAAGGCCGAGGCCCTGGTGCCGCTGGCCGACCGCCTGCTGAGATTCCCGCTGGCGGCCTAGGCCGGGACGAAGCGAAGCGCGACGCCGTTCATACAGTAGCGCAGGCCGGTGGGGCGGGGGCCGTCGTTGAAGACGTGGCCGAGATGGCCGCCGCAGCGGCGGCAATGGACCTCGGTCCGCCGCGTGAACAGGCTGTCATCCGCGCGCGTCCCGACGGCGTTGGCGAGCGGGCGGAAGAAGCTCGGCCAGCCGGTGCCGCTCTCGAACTTCGCTTCCGAGGAATAAAGCGGCAGCGCGCAGCCGGCGCAGACATAGATTCCGCGGCGATGCTCGCGGTTGAGCGGGCTCGACCCGGCGCGCTCGGTCGCGCCCCGGCGGAGCACCGAATAGGTCTGGGGCGAGAGCCTCCGCCGCCATTCGGCGTCGCTGAGACGATAGGGGCCATCGGGAACGGCATCCGCCTCCCTCCGGGTCCAGAGAAGAGCGAGGCCGCCGACGAGCGCCGCACCGCTCAGAACGAACCGCCTGTCAAAGCGCATGGGATCCTCCCTCGACTCGATGTGGGCGTGATGGGCGCCAGCAGCAAGGCCGCGGGGCCTCAGGCCGTCTCCTCGCCTTCTCCATTCGATCGCCGCCGCCGCCGCGCGGCCCGGTTGGCGATGGCATCGAGCGCATCCGGAACGAGGCGCTCGGCGAAGCCGCCGACGAAGGCCCAGATGAGGAGCTTGAAGAAGTCGCTGCGATCCGCGAGGCCGAGCGCTCCTGCGAACTGGCTGAAGGGGTCGCAATCGTCAGTCGCATGGCATTGCGGTTTGGGCGGCGGCTTGGGACTTGTGTCGGGCGGACCGGCGAAGAAGTCGCGAATCCGCTGGAACAGCCCCGTTCGCGAGGCCGCCAGCTGTCGTTGCGCGTCCTCGCGCGCCTCCTGCTGCTGCCTGTCGCGTGCAGCTGTGGCCTGCGGGCTTTCGAGATTCGGTTTGGCCTCGCTGGGCGCTGCCGCCGGCACGGCGGTCGCGGACGCTGTCGTCTTTTCCGGCCCGATGGCCGCGGCGCCGACGCCATTGGCCGGATTTGTCGCGATCGGGCTCTCGCTTGCCGAGGGCACGGCGGCCCCGGTCGGCTGAGGGCCGGGAGACGGCGGCTTTGCTTCCGTGCCGCCGGAGGAGTCGGCCGGCATCTGAGGCGGGGCAATGGGCGGTGCCGGTCCCGACGGCGCGGCGGTGGCGACGGCCGCCGCCTCGCGGCTTGGTGCGAGCTGCGGCGCCAGGCCGTCATCGAGGCCGACCATGGCGGGCACGCCGCTAGCAAAGAAGACGTAGATGAGAAGGGCGAAGACGCCGCCGCTGAAGAGGGCGAGGTTGATGCCGTTCTTGCCTGTCCTGAGCCTGGTCAACTCGAGAATCGGATCGCGGCCGAGCACATTGGTCGCGACCGCGTTCTGCAATCGCTGCACGACGCTCATCGTCGCGCCGACGCGGCCGATCGCGGCGATGAAGAACAGGCCGAAGACCAGTGCGGCGAGATCCTCGAACTCGGGCGCGACCTGCCTGACCATCAGCCACAGGACGAACAGGACCGCGATCAGCACCAGATTGGCGGTCCAGAAGCGCATCATCAGCCAGCGCATCAGGTCGCGCACGGCCTTCTCGCGTGCAATTCCCATCAGGTAGCTGCTGTGGATATATCCGATCAGCGTCTGCGCATCCGCGTCTTCGGGAATATTCGAAGCGCCGGCGGCAGAGGTGCTCGCGGCGCCGTCTTTTCCGCCAAGAGGGTCTGGATCCGCAGCGCCGGGTTCCTCTTCGGACTCGGCCGCGCCGTCCGGCGCCGCCGCCACATGCTGCTGCAATGCCGCTCTGGCGGCGTCCGCGCGCTCTTGCGCCGCGTTCACCTCGGCGCGAGCCGCCTCTGCGAGCTGTCCTCCTGCCGTTCCGCCCGATCCCGCTTCGCTTTCGCGGGCGGCCCGCTCCGCCCCCTGGAGGCGCGCCTCGGCATTTTCGAGGTCGCAGCGCGCGACAGTCAGCTCGCGCTCGCGCTTCGCGGCCTCCAGCGCCCACTCGCTGCGGGTCTTGGCGGCCAAGGCGGTCGCGCTGTCTGCCGTCGCCCGTTCGAGGGCGTTGCGCAGGTCGAGCAGAGCGCCGACTTCCTCTTCCAGCGCCGATTTTTCCGTTTCCTCTTCACCGGGCTCCATGCCGCGCAGTTGCGCGAGCCGGTCGAGCTTGCCGCCGATCTCCTCTTCCGGGGTTCCGGACGCGGCTTTCGCGTCGTCGAAAGCGGCTTGTGCGGCGCTGACGGCCCCATCCGCCTGATCGGAAGCGGCGCTTTGCGCAGCCGCCTGAGCCGCGGCACTGGTGACGCTTTCGTCAGCCCGCTTGATCCTGTCCTCATGCTGCTCGTTGAGGCCGGTCCGGACGCTTTCCGCGGCCCAATAATCTGCCGCGCGTCCCGATGCGACCCGCAGGAACCTCTCGCGGATCATCCAGGCGCGCCGGCGCTGCATCGCCGGCGGATACAAGGCGTTGATCTTGGCCTCGATCCCGAGAAGGACTGCCAGTTCGGGCACGTCGTCCGCGAGCTCTCGGTTCAGCTCCTGCTTGATCTCTCTGAGGCGTTCGCGCCGCGATCCCGTCAGCACGGCCTCGGCAGCCACGATCTGGGTGGTCAGCGAATCGGTGGCGGCATCGACCACGCCAAGCAGATCCTCATCGGGATGATAGAGGCCGTATCTCCAGACATGGACGAGCTTGGAGTACCAGCGCTTGTTCTTCCCCCGATCGATCGCGACCGGTAATGGCCGCCTGGAGATCAGGGAGCCGTAACGGCGCGTGATCCGATCGCTGTCTTGCTGCGACTGCGCCTCGTCGCGCGGCTCGTCTCTGACCATTTCATCGTCTCCCCCGGATGACGCTGGCGTTACGGTCCGTTACTGGCGGCAAGGGAGCATAGGACGGATCGGCGAGGTCTGCCACCCGCCGGTAAACGCCTTGGCGAGCCGAGGTTGCGACAGCTCGGACCAGGAAGCACCGACGATGCGAGCGCAGCGCGGCACATAAGCGCCCGCCGCCGGTTATTGCGGGCGATGGCACGAGATGAGCAAGGGGCCCGCCGGGCACATAAGAGGGCCGTGGCATTTGCGGAAAAAGCGGACGCGGCGGCCGCGGAAGCGATAGCGCCGTATCGCGGACTCGCGGTGCTGGAACCGCTCGCCGATCTCGGCGACCAGCCCCAGCTGCGCACTGTGTGCGCGGCAGCGATCGCTGCCGGCCTCGCGGCGGGACGGTCGAGCGGCTGGGGGCCCCGCCTGGCGCGGACAGGCCTGCGCATGCTGGTCGCCCACGAGGCGGCGACGCTCGCCAAGGATTTCGTCAAGCGCCGGGTGGACAGGACGCGGCCCCGCTCGCAGCGCCGGCCAGGCAAAGACCATCGGCCGCGGCTCGGCGGCAGCCGTGCCAAGGAGGAGACGAGCTTCCCCTCCGGGCATTCGGCCGGTGCGGCCGCCGTCGCCCGTGCTTTCGCACGCGAGTTTCCCGAGCAGGCCGGGCCGGCCGCCGCCGCCGCGGGCGTGCTCGGGCTCGTTCAGCTCCCTCGCTGCGCACATTATCCCACCGACATCGCCGTCGGCGCCACCATCGGCCTCCTGGCGGAGGCCGCCGTCGCCGCGCTCTGGCCGCAGCGCCCCGCTTCGGCTAGCGAGCCCCTGTCACCCCGAATGGAGCCGCCGCCTTGCGCAACTTGCTGATCGCCGCCGCAGCTGTCCTCGCCGTCTCGTGCGCGCCCACGACGGAGCCCCCCCGCGCGACGCCCGCGCCCGTGCTCACCAGCGCGGAAGCGCGCGACATCCACAGCTTCGCCCGCCCCGAAGTGGCGCGGGTCACCCACGTCGCGCTCGATCTCGCGCTCGATTTCGCCGCGCGCCGGGTCGGCGGCACCGCGACGCTCGACGTCGAGGCCCAGCGCGATGCGCCCGAGATCCTGCTCGACACCAAGGGGCTCGAGATCGAGTCGGTGACCGACGCCGCCGGCGGCCGCGCGCTCGTGTGGAGCTTGGGTCAGGGCAATGAGATCATGGGCCGGCCGCTCGCGGTCCGGCTCGACGGCGCTCGCCGGATCGTGGTCCGCTACCGGTCCGGCCCGGACGCGCCGGCGCTGCAATGGCTGGAGCCGGCGCAGACGGTCGGCGGCCGCCACCCCTATCTGTTCAGTCAGGGCCAGGCGATCCTCAACCGGACCTGGATTCCGACCCAGGACAGCCCCGGCATCCGCCAGAGCTGGGAGGCGCGGATCGTCGCGCCCGAGCCATTGAAGGTGGTGATGAGCGCCGACAATCTCGATCCGGACGGCGAGTCCGTCGCCGGCGGCGGCCGCGCCTACCGCTTCCGGATGGAGCATCCGGTGGCCCCCTATCTCATCGCCATCGCCGCGGGCGACCTCGCTTTCCGCCCGCTCGGCCCCCGCAGCGGCGTCTGGACCGAGCCCGCCGCGCTCGACCGGGTCGCCACCGAGCTCGCCGACACCGAGCGGATGATCGACGCCGCCGAAGCGCTCTACGGCCCCTATCGGTGGGGCCGCTACGACATGCTGGTGCTGCCGCCCTCCTTCCCGTTCGGCGGAATGGAGAATCCGCGGCTGACCTTCCTCACCCCGACGATCATCGCCGGCGACCGGTCGCTGGTCGGCACCGTCGCGCACGAGCTCGCCCATTCCTGGTCGGGCAATCTCGTCACCAATGCGAGCTGGGCCGATTTCTGGCTCAACGAAGGCTTCACCACCTATTTCGAGAACCGGATCATGGAGGCGATCTACGGGCCGGAGCGCGCGCGGCAGGAGATCGCTCTGGGCTGGGACAGCCTGCAGCGCCAGCTCGAGGAGCTCGGCCCCAATTCGCCGGCGACCGCGCTCCACCTCGACCTTACCGGCCAGGACCCGGACGCGGGGATGAACGACATCGCCTACGAGAAGGGCGCGGCGATGCTGAGGACCATCGAGGCGGCGGTGGGCCGGCCGCGCTGGGACGCCTATCTGCGCAGCTGGTTCGACCGCCATGCCTTCCAGCCGGCGACCGCCGAGATGTTCCTCGCCGACGTGCGCCGCAACCTTTTCCGAGGCGACGTGGCGCTCGAGCGGCGGCTGATGCTCGACCAGTGGGTCTACCGGCCGGGCCTCCCCGCCAATGCGGTGCGTCCCGACGCCAGCGCCTTCGCCGAGGTCGACGCCGCGGTGCGCGCCTTTACTGGCGGCGGGACGGCGGCCGCGGTGCCGTTCGCCGGCTGGTCGACGGCGGAGCGCCTGCGCTTCGTCAACGCGCTGCCGCGCCGGCTCCCCGCCGCCCGCCTCACCGAGCTCGACCGCGCTTTCCAGCTCTCCGAGAGCGGCAATTCGGAAGTGCTGTTCGCGTGGCTCAAGCTGGCCATCGGCAATCGCTACGACCCGGCGGTGCCGGCGGCGGAGCGTTTCCTGACCTCGATGGGCCGGCGCAAATTCGTCCTGCCCTTGTTCGAGGCGCTGATCGCGGAGGGCGAATGGGGCCGGCCGATCGCGCAGCGCATCTACGCCCGTGCGCGCCCGACCTACCACGCCGTCACCCGCGGCAGCGTCGACACGGCAATGCGCGGCGCGGGGCTGACGGTCTAGCTACTGCCGTTCGGGACGAACGGATAAGCTCAGTCGGCCCAGGCGGCGTCCTCGAGGTGGAGCTCGGCGGCGGGCCGGTCGCCCCAGTCGTCGCGCTTGACGCGGCCGGCGATCCACAGCTTGCGATGGGTGGGCGCGGCGAGCATCGCCTGGCCGAGTGCGCCCTCGGCCATGCGGAAGCCGATCGCCTTCAGCCGCCGCCCGTCGTCGCCCGCGACGATCAGCCGGAGGTGGCCGCTGCCGACCACGTCCGCCTTGACGATCCGCACCGGCCCCGCCGCGACCCGCGGCGCCGGCCAGCCGGCTCCATAGGGCCCCCCGCCCTCCAGCGTCTCGCACAGCAAAGGGCAGACTCCGCCAGGGGCCAGCACGGCGTCGAGCAGCAAAGCGGCGGCGTCTCGGCTGCTGGCGACGTCGGCGGCAAGGCGCTCGTCGAGGAA
This sequence comes from Allosphingosinicella sp., assembly GCA_036386495.1. Taxonomy (GTDB): domain Bacteria; phylum Pseudomonadota; class Alphaproteobacteria; order Sphingomonadales; family Sphingomonadaceae; genus Allosphingosinicella. Next base: position 7,582 of record DASVVP010000026.1, on the reverse strand, counting down.
GTCGGCGAGCGCCTCGATCCGCGCGTGCTCCACCGTGAGCCCGGCGGCCATGGCGTGGCCCCCGCCCGCCACGAGCAGGCCGCTCTCCTTGGCCGCCAGCACTGCGGCGCCCAGGTCCACACCCGCGATCGAGCGGCCGGAACCCTTGCCGAGCCCGTCCTCGCCCAGCGCGATGACGATGGCGGGCCGGCCGGTCTTCTCTTTCAGCCGGCCGGCAACGATGCCGATCACGCCCGGGTGCCAGCCTGCCGAGGCGACGAGCACGACGGCGCGGTTGCCCTGCGCGCCGCACAGGCCCTCCGCCGCTTCGCAGACCGCCGCCTCGATGGCGCGGCGCTCCTCGTTGAGGCGGTCGAGCTCGGCGGCGATGACTCGCGCTTCCTCGGGATCCTCGGTCGTAAGCAGTCGCACGCCGAGGTCCGACTTGCCGACCCGGCCGCCGGCATTGATCCGCGGGCCGAGCGCGAAGCCGAGCTCGTGGCAGGCGGGGGCGCGGGTCAGGCGGGAGGCGTCGGCGAGCGCGGCGAGACCGACGTTGCGCCGCTGTGCCATCACCTTCAGCCCCTGGGTGACGAAGGCCCGGTTGAGGCCGCGCAGCGACGCCACGTCGGCGACGGTGCCCAGCGCGACCAGGTCGAGCAGGTCGGTGAGCTTGGGCTCCGGCCGCTGCGCGAAGAAGCCGCGCCCGCGCAGCGTTCGCACCGTGGCGGCGGCGAGTAGGAAACAAACTCCGACGGCGGCGAGATTGCCGTGCGCGGCCGCATCCTCCGCCTCGTCGAGCCGGTTGGGATTGACCAGGCTGTGCGCGACCGGGAGTTGGCTCTGGCATTTGTGATGGTCGACCACGACCACGTCGACGCCGGCGCCCCGCGCCATCTCCAGCGCCTCGAACGCCTGCGCGCCGCAATCGACGGTGACGATCAGCCGCGCGCCTTCCCTGGCCAGCCGCACCAAGGCCTCGCCCGAGGGCCCGTAGCCCTCCATCAGCCGGTCGGGGATATAGGCCTTGGGATCGCAGCCGAGATCGCGCAGGAGCCGGACGAGGAGCGCGGCCGACGTGGCGCCATCGACGTCATAGTCGCCGAAGACGGTGACCGGCTCCCGCCCCTCGACCGCATCGGCGAGACGCTCGGCGGCCTGGTCCATGTCTCGGAAGATCGAGGGGTCGGGCATGAAGCCGCGGATCGTCGGCGCCCGATGCCGATCGAGATCGTCCCGCCCGACGCCGCGGGCCAGTAGCAGCTGGTCGACCAGCCCGTCCGGCGCGAAGCCGGCGTCGAGCCCCTCGCCCGCCGCTCCGCGCCAGCGCCAGGGCTGCCCGAGGATCGAGCGCGAAACGCCGCAGACGAAGGCCGGGGTCATCAGCATCCTGCGCTTGTAGGACGGCTGAGACGGAAGGTGAATCCGCGGCGCGCGAAAGATGTGGAAAAGGTTCAGAGCCGCATCAGCACGACTCCGGCGACGATCAGTGCGGCGGCGATCCAGCGGCGGAGCCCGATCTTCTCGCGCAGCCACAGCGCCGCGATCAGCAGCGCGAACAGGACGCTGGTCTCGCGCAGCGCCGCGACCAGCGCCAGCGGCGCCTGGGTGAACGCCCAGATTGCGATCCAGTAGGAGCCAAGGGACATCGCCGCCGCCGCGGTGCCGCCGCGCCATTCCGGGGCGAGCGCGGCGAGAGCTCGCCGGCCGCGCATCGCGAGGCCGATGGCGAGCATGACCAGGCCGTCGAGCGCGAACAGCCACATGGCGAAGCCGGAAGCGGAGCCGGAGAGCCGGGCGCCGAGGCCGTCGGCCAGCGTGTAGGCGGCGGTGAAGCCGGCGGTGCCGAGCGCCCAGAGCAGGCCTCGCCGCGAGAGCCCGCCGCCCGCCAGCAGCAGGATTCCGCCGCCGATGGCCAGCACGGCGGCGCTGCGCGCCGGGCTCGGCACCTCCGCGAGCAGCAGGGCCCCGGCGACGGCGACGATGAGCGGCGCCGTGCCGCGGGCGATCGGGTAGACCTGGCTGAGGTCGCCCTGGGCATAAGCGCGGATCAGGAACAATTTGTAGCCGCTGTGCAGCGCCGAGCCGAGCAGGAGCCAGGGCCAGGCCGCGCGGGCCGGAGGCTCGAAGAAGGGGATCAGGACCAGCGCGATCGCGCCCTGGACCAGCGCAAGCAGCATGATCGAGGAGAAGCGGTCGAGCCCGAGCTTCACCACCGCGTTCCAGCCGGCGTGGAGCAGGGCCGCGAACAGAACGGCGAAGAAGACGGCGGCGCTCATCGCCGCATTCGCTATACGCCTTTGACCATGACCGAAACGCTGTCGCTGAAGGAGGCCCGCCGCATCGCGCTCGCCGCTTCCGGGTTCGGGGCGGCACGCCCCTCGGGGACGGTGACGGCGACCCGGCTAGGCCGCGTCACCGACCGTCTGGCGATCCACCAGATCGACAGCATCAACGTGCTGGCGCGGGCCCATTATCTGCCGCATTTCTCGCGTCTCGGCGACTATTCCCGCGCGCTGCTCGACGAAATGGCGTGGGGAAAGAACAGGCGCCTCTTCGAATATTGGGCGCACGAGGCCTCGCTGCTGCCGCTCGACCTCCACCCGTTGCTGCGCTGGCGGATGGAGCGTGCCGACCGCGGCGAGGGAATGTGGCAGCGGATGCGCGCCTTCGCCGGCGAGCGCCGCGCCGAGGCGATGGCGGTGCTGGAACGGGTCCGCGCCGAGGGTCCGCTCGCCGCCTCCGATTTCCGCGAGCAAAAGAGCAGGAGCGGCTGGTGGGAATGGAGCGACGCCAAGACCGCCCTCGAATGGCTGTTCTGGGCGGGCCACGTCACCACCGCGACCCGGCGCAGCTTCGAGCGCGTCTACGACCTGCCCGAGCGGGTGATCCCCGCCGACATCCTCGCTTTGCCGACCCCGCCCAAGGCCGACGCGCAGCGGGCCCTGATCGAGCGCGGCGCCCGTGCGCTCGGCACCGCCACCGCCGCGGACCTGCGCGACTATTTCAGGCTCAAGCCCGAGGCAGACGGCCGGATCGCCGAACTCGTCGAGCAGCGCGTGCTGCTGCCGGTCCGGATCGAGGGCTGGCGCCAGCCGGCGTTCCTCCACCGCGACGCGCGGCGGCCGCGGCGGATCGACGCCGCCGCATTGCTGGTGCCGTTCGACCCGCTGATCTGGGACCGCGCGCGCGTCGAGCGTCTGTTCGGCATCCGCTACCGGATCGAGATCTACACGCCGCCCGAAAAGCGCGTGCACGGCTATTACGTCCTGCCCTTCGTCTGCGGCGACGGCATCGCCGCCCGCGTCGACCTCAAGGCCGACCGCCAGGCCGGGCTGCTCCGAGTCCAGAGCGCCTGGGCCGAGCCCGGCGGACGCCCCGACGCGCCCGAGCGGCTGGCGCAGGAGTTGAAGCTGATGGCGCGCTGGCTCGGCCTGGAAGAAGTCTCGGTGGCGGCGCGGGGCGACCTCGGACCGGCGCTCGCCGCCCTCGTCGGCGGCTAGTCCGTGCCGCCAGAGCCAGGCTCGTTGCGGTGCTCGCCCTTGACCCAGCGGACGGTGCCGGTGCTCGCCCGCATGACGACGCTCTCGGTGCTGACGAAGTCCTTGCGGCGCTTGACCCCGGCGAGGAGCGAGCCGTCGGTGACGCCCGTCGCGGCGAAGATGACGTCGCCCCTGGCGAGCTCGTCGAGCTTGTAGATGCGGTCGAGATCCTCGACGCCCCAGCGCGCGGCGCGGGCGCGCTCGTCGTCGTTGCGGAACACGAGCCGGCCCTGGAACTGGCCGCCGACGCAGCGCAGGGCGGCCGCGGCCAGCACGCCCTCCGGGGCGCCGCCCTGGCCCATATAGACGTCGATCGTCGTGTCGGGATCGGTAACCGCGATGACGCCGGCGACGTCGCCGTCCGGGATCAGCTGGATGCCGCAGCCGAGCGCCCTCAGCTCCGCGATCAAAGCCGCGTGGCGCGGCCGGTCGAGCACGCAGGCGATGATCTCTGCAGCATCGACGCCCTTCGCCGCGGCGAGCGAGCGGATATTGTCGCTCGCGCTTTTCGCCAGGTCGATCGTGCCCTCGGGATAGCCCGGGCCGATGGCGAGCTTCTCCATATAGACGTCGGGCGCGTTCAGGAGGCAGCCCTGCTCGGCGATGGCGAGCACGGCGAGCGCGTTCGGCCCGGCCTTGGCGGTGATCGTCGTGCCCTCGAGCGGGTCGAGCGCGAGGTCGATCTTGGGCGCGCCGGGGTCGTCGCGTCGCGCGCCGACCTTCTCGCCGATGAACAGCATCGGCGCCTCGTCGCGCTCGCCCTCGCCGATGACGACGGTGCCGTCGAACTCGAGCTGGTTCAGCGCGTCCCGCATCGCCTCGACCGCGGCATGGTCGGCGGCGCGCTCGTCGCCGCGCCCGATCAGCTTCGAGGCGGCCACCGCCGCCGCTTCCGTCACCCGCACCATCTCGAGCACGAGCACGCGGTCGAGCACCTGGCTTGCGGTCACCATCGGTTCATCTTCTCCCTCTCAAGTCCGAACGCGGGCCGCGATAGGAGAGGTGCATGGCGTTGTCGAGGATCGGGAGTGCCGCATGGGTCCTCCTCCTCTTCGCCGCGCCCGCTTCGGCCCAGGTCGGCCCTCCGGACCAGGTCGGTCCCCCCGCCCCGGCCGTCCAGGCGCAGCAGCAGGAGGTCCACGAGGCGGTCTTCAGCTGCGACGGCCAGCAGGGCGACGAGATCGTCGTCTGCGGCGGCAGGGACCGCGCCCGCCAGGAGGCGCGGTCGCCTTACCGGCTGCCGCTCCCGGTGGAGCGGGAGGGCGAGTCGGGCGGCGAAGGCGCGCGCGCGATGGATTCGGGCTCCGACCGCTGCAGCGCGGTCGGCCGCGCCCAGCAATGCAATCAGGGCCTCCGCGTGGTGCGCCGCCGCTTCTGAGCGGGCACTTTCCGCCGCGCCCGCTTCTCTCTAGGGAGACCGCGAGAGGAACCGACATGGCCGACCAGGACACCGCCGCAAAGCCCGGCGCCGCGCCCCGCCCCGAGACGGCGATGCCGCCGCTGCCGACGCTCGAGGAGATGCAGCACTGGACCTTCGTCATGGGCCGCGCCCAGCAGATGATGATGGAGCATCTCGCCGGCCAGATGGGCGAGGCGGGATCGGCGCTCGCCGCCGCGCCCGCGGCCGCCCCATCCGCCGGTTTCGGCGGCCCGCTGCCCTGGGCCGGCCTGTTCCCCGATCCGGCGAAGATCGCCCAGGCCCAGGTCGACATGTGGACCGAGGGGCTCGCCATCTGGCAGCGCGCGCTCGGCCAGCGCAAGGAGCCGACGGGGGAGGAGCTGCAAGCCGACGGGGACAGGCGCTTCAACGCTCCGCAATGGCGCGAGAACCCGATCTTCGACATGATCCGGCAGAGCTATCTGCTCGTCTCCGAGCGGCTGCTCGGCTCGGTCGACGCGCTCGAGGGCGTCGACGACAGGCAGCGCGAGAAATTGCGCTTCGCCACCCGAGCCTTCGTCGATGCGATGGCGCCCTCCAACTTCGCGGCGACCAACCCTCTGGTGATCGAGCGCGCGCTGGAGACGAAGGGCGAGAGCCTCCTGAAGGGTCTCGAGAACATGCTGCGCGACCTCTCCAGGGGCCAGCTCACCCACACCGACACGCAAGCGTTCGAGGTCGGCCGCAACATCGCGGTCACTCCGGGCAAGGTGGTCAGGCGCACGCCGCTCTACGAGCTCATCCAGTACAGCCCGACCACCGGCGAGGTGCACGAGACGCCGCTGATCATCTTCCCGCCCTGGATCAACCGCTATTACATCCTCGATCTCAACCCGAAGAAGAGCTTCATCCGCTGGGCGGTCGAGCAGGGGCTGACCGTCTTCGTCGTCTCCTGGAAATCGGCCGACGAGTCGCTCAGGGAAACCACGCTCGACGATTATGTCCTGAACGGCCAGATCGACGCGATCGACACGGTGCGCGATCTGCTCGGCGTCGAGAGCGTCCACGCCATCGGCTATTGCGTCGCCGGCACCACCCTCGCCGCCACCCTGGCCCTGCTCGCCGCCCGCGGCGAGGCCGGCAAGGTCGCCAGCGCCACCTTCTTCACTGCCCAGGTCGATTTCTCCGAGGCCGGGGACTTGAACCTGTTCGTCGCCGACGAGACGCTGGAGATGATCGACAAGATGTCGGCCGAGAAGGGCTATATGGACGGCCGCTACATGGCCGCCACCTTCAACATGCTGCGCGGCCGCGACCTCATCTGGAACTATGTCACCAACAATTACCTGCTCGGCGAGGACTATGTCCCGTTCGACCTGCTCCACTGGAACGCGGACACCACCAACCTCCCCGCCAAATGGCACGGCGCCTACCTCAAGGACTTCTACCGCGACAACAAGCTCGTCGTCCCCGGCGCCATCACCATCGACGGCACCCCCATCGACCTGACCAGGGTCGAGACCCCCACCTACGTCCAGGCCGGCCGCGAGGACCATATCGCGCCCGCCAAAAGCGTCTGGAAGATCACCAACCACTTCCGCGGCCCGGTGAAGTTCGTCCTCGCCGGCAGCGGCCACATCGCCGGCGTCGTCAACCCGCCCGAGGCCCAGAAATACCAATACTGGACCAACGAGAAGAAGGTGACGACGCTGGACGAGTTCGTCGCGGGGGCGACGGAGACGAAGGGCAGCTGGTGGCCCGACTGGGCGGAGTGGATCGGCGCGCGAGGCGAGAAGAAGGTCAAGGCGACGGGCGCGCGGGTGCCGGGTAAGGGCAAGCTCAAGGCAATCGAGGACGCGCCGGGGAGCTATGTGAGGGGGCGGTAGGGGGCTCACCTGCCGCATTAATTCGTTCCACGACCAGAGGTACGAAATGACGTCGGGAAACAATAGGACCAGAGTCTTAGCCGAGGTACTCGCAATAGACGCTTGGCACGACCCGATTGTGGTTGGGGGCAAGAGTTCGTCCGTGTATGTGGAAATGAGCTTCCGCGAGGGACGACTGGGAGGCTCCAGTCCCGACTTCCCGTTTACGTTTCGCGTGAACCTGAAGCGGGCACTGCTAACCGTGCGGTTGGAGCCTCCGCTGGAAATTGAGCGGAATTCGGTGGCGCGCAGCATTCCTGAATCGGAAACCGAATTGAAGCGCATCAGGGTAGCCAAGGAGGTCGCCCTTTCGTCCGTTGAGGGGAAGCTGTCGCTAAATCCGACTGCTCTCGCCGGAGCTCTAATGGCTTCGGGGAGCCAGAAGCGCGAAGTCACGGGAGAGGATGAATTACGTGTCATTCAACACCTGCCCGAAACTCTCGTTTCGCCTCGGCCTGGCGGTCCGCGGGAGTATTCGTGGGAGCTCGAGCCGACATATCGGGATAGCTTGCGAGGACAGCCGTGGGATCCGACGGCCGGCCCTCGCCTTCGCGTAAAAGCGCTGTCCGCGTTACCGCCACTACTTCCAACGGTTAAAATTGAGGTAAGCTGCTCGCTTTGCGATATCGAAATTAAAGATATTAAACTGAAAAGTTCCAGCGTCGGCCAGTCAGTCAAGAGCTTCATTTTTCACGAGGCGAATGAAGCAGCTGCCGTTCAACATCTCAAACTCGTGCTTAGGGATGCCGATTTAGAAC
>DASVVP010000025.1:0-11928 GCA_036386495.1 Allosphingosinicella sp. | reverse complement strand
GCGGCGCGAAGCGCCGACTTCTACCGCAGAACGCTCGCGTCGCTCGCGCCCCTCCACCGCGCTTCGCGCGGTCCCCCTCCTCTCGAAACCGAGGGGAGGATCAAGGCCGCCCCCCTTCCGGGAGCCGCAGAAGGCCACCCTCGTCGATCACGTGCCCGACGGCCCGGGCTGGATCCACGAGATGAAATATGACGGCTATCGCTGCCTGCTGGCGATCGGGGGCGGCGAGGCCAAGGTCTATACGCGATCCGGGCTCGACTGGTCGGACAAGTTCCCCGAGATCGTCGCGGCGGCACGGGGGATCGAATGCGACAGCGCCCTGCTCGACGGCGAGATCGTCAAGCTCGACGCGGCGGGGAATACCGGTTTCTCCGCGCTCCAGCAGGGCATCTCCGAGGGCGGCCGTGGGCTCACCCTGTTCCTGTTCGACGCGCTCGAGATAGACGGCGAGGACCTCGCGCGGCTTCCGAACATCGAGCGCAAGGGCCGCCTCGCCACCCTGCTCGGGCCGGGGCGGCCGCCGACGATCCTCTATGCGGACCATATCGTCGGCCATGGCGAGAAACTGTTCGATGCGATGTGCGCGGCGGGGCAGGAAGGGATCATCTCCAAGAAGGCGGACTCGCCCTATCGGAGCGCCCGCACCAAGGCCTGGCTCAAGATCAAATGCACGCTCCGCCAGGAGTTCGTGATCATCGGCTGGTCGGCCAGCGACAAGAAGTCGCGCTCGTTCCGGGCGCTGCTCCTCGGCCTCTATGAGGGCGGCAGCCTGCGCTATGCCGGCAAGGTCGGCACGGGCTTCTCGAACGCGGTGCAGCAGCAGCTGATCGAGCGGCTGGAGGCGATCGAGACGGACAAGCCTGCCGCGGCCGTCCCGCGGGCGGAAGCGCGCGGCGCGCGCTGGGTGAAGCCGAAGCTGGTCGCCGAGATCGCGTTTGCGGAGTTCACCGCAGACGACGTCGTCCGCCACGCCAGCTTCCTCGGCCTGCGCGGCGACAAGAAGGCCTCGGCCGTCGTCGCAGAGAGGCCGCAGCCTTTGCCCGCCTCTGCTTCCGGGGCCGCGGCCGAGGACAAGGTAAAGATCAGCAATCCGGAACGCATCATCTTTCCCGAGGGCGACGTCACCAAAGGCGAGCTCGCAGATTATTACCGCGCGGTTGGCCCGGTAATGACGGCCTGGACGGCGAACCGGCCGATCAGCCTGGTGCGCTGTCCGCAGGGAAGGTCGAGGAAGTGCTTTTTTCAGAAGCACGACGCCGGCAGCTTCGGCGACCATGTCCGCCACATCCCCATCCTCGAGAAGAACGGCAGCAAGGAGGATTATCTCTATGTGGAGGACGTCGCCGGCATCCTCACCTGCGTCCAGATGGGGACGATCGAGTTTCACGGCTGGGGCTCGTCCGTCGCCGACGTCGAAAAACCCGACCGGCTGGTCTTCGACATCGATCCCGACGAGGGGCTGAGCTTCGCCGAAGTCAAGCGGACCGCGCGCGATCTCCACCGCTACCTCGCCGACATGGGGCTGCAGAGCTTTCCCCTCACGACCGGCGGCAAGGGGCTGCACGTCGTGGTGCCGCTGACCCCGGAGGCGGAATGGCCCGAGGTCAAGGACTTCGCCCAGCGCTTCTGCGTCGCGCTGGCCACCGCCGAGCCCGAGCGCTTCACCGCCAACCTCGCCAAGGCGAAGCGCAAGGGCCGGATCTTCCTCGATTACCTGCGCAACCAGCGCGGCGCGACCGCGATCATGCCCTACAGCGCGCGGGCGCGCGACAATGCCCCCGTGTCGGCGCCGATCAGCTGGGACGAGCTCGAGGACCTGAAGGGCGGCAACGTCTACACGGTGCGCGACGCCGAGCTGCTCCTCGAGCGCGCCTCGGGACACGCGCTGCAGGGCTGGGGCGAAGCGAGCCAAGTCCTCCCCGACCTGTAAGCTTCAAAGCCGACCAGCCCACCACACGGCCGACATCACCCCGAACGCTACGAGCACGGCGAGGGCCGCGCGCCACGCGGGGGCGGCGACCATCGGCTGGGTGCCTTCCGGCGCGGCGCGGCGGCCGCTCAGCATCGGGCCGACGAGATTGTCGCGCTTGACCAGGAGGTAGAAGGCGATCGCGGCGACGTGAAGGCCGATCAGGACGAGCAGCCAGTCGAACAGATCCTCGTGCAGCTCGGTCAGCGTCTCGGCCACGTCTTCGGAGACGAAGCCGGCGAGCGGGCCGCTGAGGAAGCCGTCCTCGTCCGAGGCGAACAGGCCGAGGCCGGTTTCGAGGCCGACCATGGTCAGCAGAGCGAGCACGCTGAGCGCGCCCAGCGGGTTATGGCCGAGGACGAAGCCGGAGCGGCCGCGCAGGTAAGCGAGGATGCCGGCCGGGCCGCGCACGAAGCCCGAAAAGCGCGCGGTGGAGCTGCCGACGAAGCCCCAGACCAGGCGGAAGACGAGCAGGCCGAGCACGAGCATGCCGATCCGCTCGTGCCAGTCCAGCATGTCCTCTTCCGCCGTCCACCAGGCGAGGCCGATCAGGGCGGCGAGCAGCCAATGGACGATGCGGACGGCGCGGTCCCAGACCGCGACGCGGACTCTCGGCTCAGGGGTGCTCCGGGGCACGGAAGCGCTCGTGACAATTGGAGCAGGATTCCTTGAGCGCGGGCAAAGCGGCGCGGATCGCGTCGACATTGCCCGACTGAGCCGCGCGGCTGAACGCGCCCGAAGCCTGCTCGAACGCCTGGCCACGCGCGCGGAAGGTCGCCGCGTCGGTCCAGATCTCCGTCTTGGCACGGGTGCGGCTGCCCGCGGCGGGGCCGCTCCCTTCGGGGAACCAGGTGAGCAGCTGCGGGCCGAAGCCCGCGATCAGGGCGGCGTGGCGCTGGATCACGGCGACGTCGGGCGACCCTCCCTTGAGCTCGCCGTTAATGCCCTTCATCGCCTTGCCCATCTCCTCATAATGTTCGTGGCGGGCGCGGCGGACGGCCTCGACGTCCTGCGGCGTCGCCTGCCCCTCCGCGACGTTGGCGACGGTCTCGTTCCGCTGCTCGTTGGACGAAACATTGTCCGCCGTATTGCCGCCGCCGCTGCCGTTGCACGCGGCCGTGGCGACGATCGCCGCAATCGAAAGACCCAGCAAAGCTCTCTTCATCCGCTCACCTCCGTTTGGGGCCGAATGGCGCAATGCGTGCACGAGGTAAACCCTCTCCCATTTCGGGAGAGGGAGGGGCCCGCCGCCGCAGGCGGTGGGAGGGTGAGGGAAAGGCGCTCGAGATAAGACGTGACGGTGGGTCGCTCCGTAATTCGTGCCCTCACCCTCCCATTGCTGACGCAATGGGCCCCTCCCTCTCCCGTAAAGGGAGAGGGGATTCAGGCCCGCTCGGCGACCTTCGTCCATTCGCCGCCGCGCAGGCTGTGGTCGCCCCAGCGCCAGGCGCGGCCTTCGCCGTCGAAGATTCGGACCGCGAGGAGGCCGCCATAGCCGCCCGCCTGGCGCGGATTGACCCACCAGCCGGCGGAGGGATCGAACAATTTCACCTCGCCCTCGCCGGAGACGAGAGCGCAGGCCTCGTGATAGATGACGTCGTCGTCGATCCAATGGGTCGAGACCTTTTCGGCCTCCCATTTGCCGCTCCACTGCGCGGTCGCGTCGGCGGTGTATTGCTGCACGAACTGGGCCGGGAAGCTCGTGAGGCCCCGCTCGGCGAACAATTCGCGCGCCATGCAGCCCAGCGCGCCGCAATCGAGCATGTCGCGCTCGACCGCCTCGCACCAATGGATCGGCCAGGGCGACGGGCCCCAGGTCCAGCGCTTCCTCAGCCAGCGCGGCCCGCTGGCGCGGTCGGCGCCGTTCAGCTGGGCGAAGTCGTAGGCCATCACCCATTCGCGCGCGACGTCGCAGCATTCGGCCCCGTGATGGGAGATGCAGCTGTACGGGAAATTCTCCCAGCGCGCGCTCGGGCACGGGCGGTCGAGGACCTCCGGCTCGTCGAGGATGAGATCGAGGCGGTTATCCGCGGCCGAATACATAGGACATGCTCCTGTCGTACCCGCCGGCGTCGCAGAAGACGATGAGATCGCCCGCGCGCGTGCCTTCGGGAAGCTTCACGTTGGCGGCGACGACGTCGTGCTCCATGCACAAGCGCCCCATCAGATGGGTCTTGCCGCGCCGGAGAGGCTGCCATTCGCCGGTCTGCCCGCATTGGCGGAGCATCCGGTGGGGGTAGAAGAAATACATGGGCAGCTCGGCGATCGAGCCGTCCACCACGGCCTCCACATAATCGTCCTCATGCTCCTGGACCTCGAGCACCCGCATGGCGAGCGCCATGGACGGCTGCGCCATCGCCTTGCCGGGCTCGGAGACGATCTGGCGCACGCCCGGAAGCAGAGCCCGGATCGTGTCGACGGCGCGGGCGAAGTCGCCCTCCTCGCCGTCGTGCCAGTCGTCGGGGAACCAGCCGCCGCCCATGTCGAGGATCTCGATCGAGCGGCCAGTCAGCTTCTCGATCGAGCGGCACCATTTGAGAATGGACTCGAACAAATGCCACCATTGGGCGACGCCGATGTTCGCCGAGGCCATGTGGAAATGGACGCCGAACTCTACGTCCTCCGGCAGCCGCTTCACCCCTTCGATCAGCTTGCGGAAGGTCTTCGGGCTGTCGAGCGGGATGCCGAAGCGCGAGACCACGTTCGGGGTGCGGATGCGGACGCCGACATGCTTCGAGGACATCTCGCCCGCTGTCATCGCGGCCACAGTGCGGTCGAGGTCGGCGATCGAATCGCAGAAGAAGGCGTGCATCCGCTCCTTCGGCATCATCCCTTCCGGCCACCATTTGGCGGGGCCGTTCAGGATCACCTCGTCGGGCCGGAAGCCGGCGTCGAGCGCGGCCTTGACCTCGAGCAGGCTGATCGCCTCGGCGAGGAAGCCGTTGTCGCGGGCGAGCCTGATCAGGCGGGGGTCCGGGTTGGTCTTGATCGAATAGGCGTTCACCACCTGCGTCTCGTTGGTCGAGAGGCGGTGGGCGCGCGCATTGGCCTTGCGGAACAGGCTCTCGGCCGTCGATCCCATGAACAGGAATTCCGGCGTCCGCACCTCGGCGAAATCGATCGCCGAGAGGTCGGCGAGGAAGGTCTCGGGGATCCTCGGCGCCTCGCCGCCGCTGTCCTCGATTTCCTCCCCATCGAACATCGCCGCGTCGCGCTCGTGAAGGCGCTCGGCGAGCGAAGGCAGACCCGAGGGATGCTTCATCGAATGGCCGATCGCGCCGGCGAAAGGCTCGGGCAGCGGCGGCAGCGGGTGGTCGGCACGGACCGGTACTTCGAGGACGACGCGAGTGAACTCTTCGCTCTGGGCGCGCTCGGGGCGGGCGAGGACTCCGCTCGCCGCCTGGACGAGGCGGGCGGGAAGGTTGGTGCCGGCGATGGTGGCGCCGTGGACCCAGGCCGGGAAGCGCGGATTCCATTCCAGCAGCCAGAGCTGGTTGCTGGGATCGCGGACCATCTCGAGCTCGCCGCCGCCGGTCCAGCCCAGCTCCCTGACGATCCGGCGCAGGGGGCCAAGGAAATCCTCGGGCACGTCGCAGACGTCGCCGGCCCAGGTCTTGCCCTCCGGCGTGATGTCGCGCTTGCGCATCGAGACCGCGCCGAGCAGCTCGCCCTTATAGGCCGAGAGCATGACCGATTCCTCGTAGCCGCCGACATGCGCCTGCAGGAACAATTTCTGGGTCGACCAGACCTTGGTAAGCGCGCCCCGGGCAGCCTCGAACACGTCCCAGCTCGGCGTCCGCGCCGCATCGTAATAGGGGCCCTTCAGCCAGACCCGCCAATTGTGCTTGCGGCAGAAGGCGTGGAGCTCCCAGTCGCTGAGGTCGGTGGAGATCCAGGTCGGGATCTGAACGGGGAGGCCCTCATGCGCCTCGACCGCGGGCTTGCCGATCCGCTTCAGCGCGCCCATCGGCGGCGCGAGCAGGTTTCTGTGGCCCTCTGGGAACAGGTCGGCGAGCCACAGCGCCTCGAGGTCGCTGCCCGAGATCCAATAGGCGCCGCCGTCGAGCAGCGCCTTCACCTTCTCGCCGTAGAGGTCGAGGTCGAGCTCGTCCCAGGGTCGCTGGATGAACAGGTCGTCGAGATCCTGCCAATGTATTCCCGAGACACGATTCGAGTATTCGACGCCGACGAGCGTCGCATTGGGATAGCCCTGACGCAGCGACCGAACGATCCCGACGCCGGGCTGTGGATTGCCGCCTGAATAGAGTCCGCTAACGTAAATCTTCATATGCTGAAGCAATACCTCTCCGTCGCCGGAACCCGCGCCTGTAGAACGTCGTTCGAAGACCGAACTTGATGTGGACTATGCGACTGCAAGTAGGCGGAAAACTCTAACTTACAACCAACACAGGTTAAGGCAGGCTTTTTTTAATAACCGAGACACGCTGAACGGCGCAAGCGCCGGAACGTTCCGTTACGCTCCCGAAGCGGCGTTTCCCGCTGTCGGGCCAGCGGCTTAGGGAAGGAGCTAAGATTGGCGGAGCGGCCGCTCTATCCCAGCTACATGGACCTCGATCCCTGGATCGACGTGGACCGGCTGAAGGCCCTCGACGGCTTCGTCACCGAGCGGCTTGCAAGGCGGCTCGAAGCGGCGGGCGACCTCGCTTTCGACACCGGCCCCTTCCTGCTCGGCGGCGAGGCGCCGCGGCTGCCGGGTTCGCGGCTGGTCTATCTCGCCCGCACCGAGGCGAAAGACGATTATTACGAGCTCGACCGGACCGAGCTCTGGCGGCCGACGCCGGAGGCGGAGGAGTTCGCGCCGCTGATGGACTTCATCGCCACCCTCCCCTTCGCCGCGACCGGCCGGATGATCATCATGTACGATTATGACGGACGGGCGGTGCCCGCGCATCGCGACCACGACAGCCTGAATCTCTGCCACGAATTCGTCTGGTTCCGGACCAACCTGTCGAAGCCGCTCTACATGCTGAATCCAAAGAGCGGCGAGCGGCTGGACGTGACTTCGCACAGCGCCTGGTTCGACACGGTCAACCAGTATCACGGCGCCGACGCCGCGCCGGGCCTGTCGTTCAGCATCCGCGTCGACGGGCGGTTCACGGAGGATTTCCGGGCGATGATCCCGGCGGCCTCGGAGAATCCGGCCAGCGCAGCGGCGCTGTGGGCGGCAGGCCTGGACGCGTAGAGGCGAAAAGCCCTCCCCCTTGAGGGGGGAGGGTTTGGGTGGGGGTGGCGTCCGAGCAGGGAGCTCTGCCGCTTCATTCGCGCCCCGTCCTCTCCGCCGAGTCCACCCCACCCCTAACCCCTCCCCCTCACGGGGAGGGGGATTTCGCCGCGCATGTCTCCCCAACCGAAAAACGCCCCGGCGCTGGCCGGGGCGTCTTCCACGCGGCGAAGCCTGGATACTGGGCTTCGCTACTCAACTTCCTTTAGCGGCAGCGGCGCGTGCTGCGGCTCCTCTGGACCTCGCGGCCGAGGAGGGCGCCGACCGCGGCGCCGAGCACGGTGCCGGTGGTCCGCGAGCGACCGCCGTCGAGCGCGCGGCCGACCAGGGCGCCGCCGGCGCCGCCGACGATGAGGCCGGTGGTGCCGTTCGAGCGGCGGCAATAGATGCGGCCGTCGCGGCCCTGCCAGGTCGGGCCGTTATAGTATCCCTGCTGCGCCGAGGCGACGCTCGGGAGAGCGGGGACCGTCAGGGTCACTGCCGAGACGGCGATCAAGATCTTGCGCATCGGAATACTCCTTACTGTGTTCTCTCTGCGGGGATGCGGCCCCGCGGGATGGGTGAAGGTCTAGGCCGATTCGCATGAGCCCGGTCTGAATCGGTACGTTAGCTGAGGTTCAGGAGGATCAACCCGAAGCGGGTCCAGCACTGCCGGAGGGACGCGAATGTAAAGACGATGGTTAACGGCTTCTTTACCAATCGCCTTTACTCTCTCCGCGATTAATACGGGGGATTGGGACATGAGCATTCTTCTTGCAGTGCTGCTGCTGGGCCCGAGCGGGCTACCGGAAATCGACCGCCGCTCGCTCGACCTTCAGGCGCGCGCCGAGGCGATCCAGCCGCGGCTGGTCCGCTCGAGTCGCGAGGGGCTGTTCGAGCTCGAGGCGATGACGACCGTGTGCCGCGCGGCGGGCAGCCAGCCCGATCCGCGCGCCTTCCTCGGCACTCTCGCCCGCGCCTACGGCCTCAATGCCAGCGAGACCGCCGCCCTGCGCGGCAGCTGCGCCGCTTATTTCGCCGGCCGCGCCGACGGCCGCCGCTGAAGCGTCGCTAGCGCGACGGCGGCGCCGACGAGGGGACGTCGGTGTCGTAGGTCGGCGTCTCCCTGGTGACGGATTCGGGGCTCGGGGTACGGGGCGCCCCGCCGAAGGCGAGCCAGGCGAGCACGCCGAGCAGCGCGGCGAAGACCCCGAGCATGACAAGGCAGGAAGGCCGGTTCCATCGCGCGCGTTGCATTCTCTCTCCTCGGCTGAAGCGAGGCGCTAAACCGACGAAGGCGGCGGTAGTGCCCGCGCCCGCGACCGTCCCGTCCCGGGGCAATGAAAAAGCGCGGCTTGGCCGCCTTCCCGCCGCCTCGTAAGAACCGCAGGCGACGCCATACCGTTTCTGAACCGGCCCTATGGCTGATGGCGTCCCGACGGGGGAAGGTCGAGCGGCGACGTGGGGAAAGCGGTTCATTCCAGCAGCATCGGAGGGATCGGCCTCGCCGCCCTCGCTTTGCTTCTCGGCGCGACGCCGGCGGCGGCCGAAGAGGCCAGGACGACGCTCTCCGTGACCGCTACCGTCGTGCCGGCCTGCAGCATCCGGCAGCGCTCCGGCGCCCAGCATCTCGTCGCCTGCTCGAACGGCGCCAGGATCGCGACCATGACCGCGCGCCACCATGACGAGCAGCCCCTGGAGGATGCGGCCGCGATCCTCGGCACGCCGGTGCGCCGGCGCGGCAGCGTCATTTTCACCCGGCCCGTCCGGATCCAGTCGCCCCATTCCGCGGAGCGGAAGAGCGCCGACTCCCAGCCGCGCTATCTTACCATCACCTATTGATCCTTCGCGCTGGCGTCCCGCCGCCGCTTGTGCCTAGAAGACGGCGCGAGACGCGCGTGAAGGGGGAAAGATGGGCGAAGCGACGCAGGGCACGCCGCGGGTTCTGAAGAAGGTGGTGGCGGCGAGCCTCGTCGGCACCATGATCGAATGGTACGACTTCTTCCTCTACATCTCGGCCGCGGCCCTCGTCTTCAACGTCGTCTTCTTCCCGACCGCCGATCCCTGGACGGGCATATTGCTCGCCTTCGGATCGAACGCCCTCGGATTCTTCGCGCGTCCGGTCGGCGGCATCGTGTTCGGCCATTATGGCGACCGCATCGGCCGCAAGCGGCTGCTGATGCTCAGCCTCATGCTGATGGGCGCGGCGACGGTGCTGATCGGGCTGCTGCCGACCTACGCGCAGATCGGAGTGGCCGCGCCGGTTCTGCTCGTCCTGCTGCGCCTGATCCAGGGATTTGCGGTCGGCGGCGAAGGGGGCGGCGCGGTGCTGCTCGCCGCCGAGCATGGCGATGCGCGCCGGCGCGGCTTCTGGGCGAGCTGGCCGCAGGCCGGCGTCCCGCTCGGGCTGGTGCTCGCCTCGGGGGTGCTCGCCCTGATGTCGGCCCTGCTGAGCGAAGCGCAATTCCTCGCCTGGGGCTGGCGCATCCCGTTCCTGCTGTCGGCCGTCCTCGTCCTGCTCGGCTGGTGGATCCGAAACTCGGTCCCGGAGAGCCGCACGTTCGAGAATTCGCTGGCCGCCGCCGAGGCGCCGCCGCGCATGCCGGCGCTCGACGTGGTGCGCGAGCGTCCCGGCGGCCTGCTGACCGGCGCGGGGCTCAGGGTCGGCGAGAACATCTCTTACTACATCATCACCGGCTTCTCCTTGACCTACATAACCAGCGCCGCCGGCCTCTCGCGCGACGTCGCGCTGCAGGCGGTGCTGATCGGCTCCCTGGTCCACTTCCTCGCCATTCCGGTGGCGGCCCGGCTCTCCGACGCGATCGGCCGGCGCTGGGTCTATGCCGCGGGCGGACTCGGCCTCGCCGCGTTCAGCTTCGCCTTCTTCCCGATGCTGGCGAGCGGCGACAATGGGACGATCGTCCTCGCGATCACGATCGCGCTCGTCCTCCACGGCACCATGTACGGGCCGCAGGCGGCGTTCATCGCCGAGCTGTTCCCGACCCGCTACCGCTATTCGGGCGCGTCGATCGCCTATCAGCTGACCTCGATCGTCGCCGGCTCGCTGGCGCCGATCATCGCGACCGCGATCTTCCGCGAATATGGCAGCGCCTTCTGGATCGCCGTCTATGTCGGAGTCGCCTGCCTGATCAGCGGCGTCACCGCCTTGCTCGCGCGGGAGACCAGAGGCGTCGAGCTGGCGTCGATCCGATGAGCGCCTATCCGCTCGATCCCGCGAATGCGACGCTGAGCCCGGCACCCGGCGAAGGCGAGGCCTCGTTCCACGCCCTGGCCGATTCGATCGACCAGATGATCTGGTCGACGCGGCCCGACGGCTATCACGATTATTACAACCGCCGCTGGTACGAATATACGGGCGTCGCGCCCGGCGCGACCGACGGCGAGGCCTGGAACGAGATGTTCCACCCGGACGACCGCGAGCGCGCCTGGCAGGTCTGGCGCCACTCGCTGCGCACCGGCGAGCCCTATCATATCGAATATCGCCTGCGGCACCGCTCGGGCGACTATCGCTGGGTGCTGGGCCGCGCCCAGCCGGTGCGCGGCCCCTCGGGCGACATCGTCCGCTGGTACGGGACATGCACCGACGTCCATGAGCTGAGGCTCGCCCAGGATGTCGCCCGGCGCGCCGAGGAGCGCTACCGGCTCGCCTTCCGCGCGACCAAGGACGCGATCTGGGACGTCGACCTCGCCACCGACCAGCTCGACTGGAACGAGGCGCTGCAGACCGCCTACGGCTACGATCCCGAGACGGTGCGGGTGACCGGCGCCTGGTGGCTCGACCATATCCATCCGGACGACCGCGCCCGCGTCGACGCCAGCGCCCGCGCCGCGATCGCCGGCGGCGCCTCCGAATGGTCGGAGGAATATCGCTTCCGGCGCGCGGACGGCAGCTATGCCGAGGTGCTCGACCGCGCCGCGGTCATCCGCGACGAGAGCGGGGCGGCGGTGCGAATGATCGGGGCGATGCTCGACCGCACCGACTGGAAGAAGGCGGAGGCGCACCAAAGGCTGCTGATCAACGAGCTCAACCACCGCGTGAAGAACATGCTCGCCATCGTCCAGAGCATCGCCCACCAGACCTTCAGCGGCGAAGCGGCCCTGGGCGCGCGCCAGACCTTCGAAGGCCGGCTCGCCGCGCTTTCCGCCGCCCACGATCTCCTCACCGAGCGCAACTGGGCGCCGGTCTCGATCCGCAAGATCGTCGAGGACACGGTCGCGCCGCACCGCGCCCGCGCCGAGCGCTTCGCGATCGAGGGTCCGGACGTGGAGCTTCTGCCCAAGGCGGCCGTCTCGCTCGCCCTCGCGGTCCACGAGCTTTCCACCAACGCGATCAAATATGGCGCCCTGTCCGCCCCCGAAGGGAAGGTCGCGATCGCCTGGGATGCCGAGGACGGGCGGCTGCGCTTCGCCTGGCGGGAAAGCGGAGGCCCGGAAGTCGCCGAGCCGGCGCGCCGCGGCTTCGGCAGCCGCATGATCGAGCGGGGGCTCGCCGCCGAGCTGGACGGCCGTGCGGGGATCGAGTTCCGGCGCGAAGGCGTGGTCTGCACGATCGACGCGCCGCTGCCGGTGACGCGCCGCTGAAGCGGTTGCCGGTTCCGTCCGGCAGTCGTAACGTCGCCGTCATGATGGGGGCGATATCCTGGCGGGGGCTGATCGTCGGCCTGATCGGCAATGTGCTGATCGGAGTCTCGCTCTACCACCTCATCCAGGTCGGGAG
>DASVVP010000024.1:0-3122 GCA_036386495.1 Allosphingosinicella sp. | reverse complement strand
GAGACGGCCGCGCCGTCCCCGGCGCCGCAGGTCCGCACCGCCGCCGCCACGGCGCCCGCGCCGGCCGTGCCGACGGTGCGCCGCGCCAGCCTGGCCGCGCCGCCGGCCCGTCCCGTCGTCACCCAGGCGCGCGCCGAGACGCGTCCCGCCGCCACCCGCGCCGCCGCACCCGTGCGCACCGCCTCGCTGCTCGACGAGCGCACCGCCCGCGAGCTCGGCGAGGCCTCGCGCGCCGAACGAGGCCGCACCTCGCGCCCCGCCGCCGCGGGCCGGGATCGCCCCGCCGCCGCGCGCGCCGACCGCGCCGCCAAGGACTGAGTTTCAGGAGATGGCCACGCTCGCCGCCCGCACCGAGCCGTTCGGCGCCGTCCAGGAGCAGCCGCAGCCGCTCGCCACCACCTATCAGCGCCTCATGCAGATGCTGCTGATCTTCGCCGGCGTCACCTTCCTGATCGTCACGCGGCTGCTGTTCCTTCAGGTCTTCACCGATCACGCCGCCGCCGGCGCCGCGGTCAATCCGCTGCTGCCTTCGCGCGGCGACATCGTCGATCGCAACGGGGTGCCGCTGGCCCGGACCATCGAGGCCTGGACGATCGGCCTCCGCCCGGGCGACGTGATCGGCGATCGCGGCGAGGTCGCCGCCCGCCTGGCCGCCCTGATGCCGGAGCGCAGCGAAGCGGACTATCGGGCGATGCTCGCTTCGGGCCGCACCTTCATCTACCTGCGCCGCCGCGCGCTGCCCGAGCTGGTCGAGGCGGCCAACGCGATCGGCGAGCCCGGCATCGTCTTCAGCCGCGAGCCCGAGCGGCTCTACCCGCAGACCGCGCTCGCCGGTCACGTGCTGGGCTGGACCGACATGGAGGGCCACGGCGTCTCCGGCATGGAGCGGGTGCTGGAGCAGCGGCTGCTCGATCCGGCGCAGCGCGGCCAGCCGGTCGCCCTCTCGATCGACAGCCGCGTCCAGGCGGCGATGGAATCGGAGCTCGCCTCGGCGGTGACGGCGATGAGCGCCGAGGGCGGCACCGGCATCGTCCTCGACGTGCGCACCGGCGAGGTCGTCGCCATGGCCTCCGCGCCGACCTTCAACCCCAACCATGCCGGCGGCGCCGACGCCAACGCGCTCTACAATCGGGCGACGATGGGCGTCTACGAGCTCGGATCGACGTTCAAGCCGATCACCGTCGCCGCGGCGATGGAGGCAGGAATAGTGACCTCGCCGGCGCAGCGCTGGGACGCCTCGGCGCCGGTCGCGATCGGCCGCTTCCAGATCAGCGACGACCATCCGCTCGGCCGCGCCGTCACCGTGCCGGAACTGCTGGTCCATTCGTCCAACATCGCCACCGCCAGGATCGCCGACCAGATGGGCGCCGAGCGCATGCAGCGCGCCTTCCGCGATCTCGGCTTCAACGAGCCCGCCCATATCGAGCTCGCCGAGCGCGCGCGTCCGCTGTGGCCGAGCGACTGGGGGCGCGCGACGGCGCTGACCACCGCCTACGGCCACGGCGTCGCGGTGACCCCTCTACACCTCGCTTCGGCTTATGCGGCGCTCGTCAACGGCGGCATCTGGCGCCCCGCGACCCTGATGCGCGTCGCGCCGGGCCAGGCCGCGGCCGGGCGCCGCGTCTATTCCGAAGCGACCAGCTTCCGCATGCGGCAGTATCTCCGGATGATCGTCACTCACGGCACCGGCCGGAGGGGCGAGGCGGCCGGCTTCCGGGTCGGCGGCAAGACCGGCACGGCGGAAAAGGTCGCGGCCGGCGGCGGCTATTCGCGGCGGGTCAACGTTTCCACCTTCGCGGCGGCTTTCCCGATGGACGAACCGCGCTATGTGGTGGTCGTCATGATGGACGCGCCCCGAGGCAATGAGGAGACCCACTTCCTCACCACCGCCGCCTGGACCGCCGCGCCGGTCGTCTCCCGCGTGATCGCCCGCACCGGCCCGCTGCTCGGCATCATCCCCGACGCCACGCGCGACATCGACACCAGCGCCCTCATCCCGCTCGTCGCTTCCGCGGAGCACTAGATGCGACTCGGCGCCCTGATCGGCAGCGGCGACGATTCACCTGTGACCGGCTTCGCGATCGACCACAGGAAGGTCGCCCCCGGCACCGTCTTCGGCGCCTTTCGGGGCCTGCGCTTCGACGGCGAGGACTTCATTCCCGACGCCGTCGCCGCCGGCGCGGTGGCGGTGGTGGCGCGGCCGCAGGCCCATGTCGAAGGCGCCGTCCACGTCGCCGAGGAGGAGCCGCGGCGCGCCTTCGCCCGGCTCGCGGCGAAATTCTTCGCGCCGTTCCCGAAGACCGTGGCCGCAGTCACCGGCACCAACGGCAAGACCTCGACGGTCGAGCTGACCCGTCAGCTCTGGCGGATGGCCGGCCACCGCTCCGCCTCGATCGGTACCCTCGGCGTCACCACCTCCGACGACCAGGTGACGACCGGCCTGACCACGCCCGACATCGTCACCTTCCTTTCGAACATGGCCGGCCTCGCCCGGATGGGCATCGGCCATGCCGCGTTCGAGGCCTCGAGCCACGGCCTGTCGCAGCATCGCACCGAAGGACTGCCAGTGCAGGCCGCCGCCTTCACCAATTTCACCCGCGACCATCTCGATTATCACGAGACGATGGAGGCCTATTTCGAAGCCAAGATGCGGCTGTTCGCCGAAGTGGTCGCAGGGGACGGTGCCGCGGTGGTCTGGATGGACGATCCGAAGTCGGCGGAGGTGGCGCGCCGGTGTCGCGAACGCGGCCTGCGCCTGCTCACGGTCGGCACCAAGGGCGAGGCGCTGCGGCTGGTCTCGCGCGAGACGACGGAGCTCGGCCAGAAGCTGGTGGTCGAGGCGGAAGGAGAGCGTCACGTCGTCACCCTCGCCCTAATCGGCGCCTATCAGGCGGCCAACGCGCTCACCGCCGCCGGCCTCGTGATCGCGACCGGGGGCGAGACCAGGGAGACGCTGGCGAACCTGTCGCGGGTCCATCCGGTCCGCGGCCGCCTCGAGCGGGCGGTGATCACCCGCGCCGGCGCTCCGGTCTATGTCGACTATGCCCACACGCCCGACGCGATCGAGAGCGCTTGTCTGGCCTTGCGCCCGCACACCGCCGGCCGACTGATCACCGTCCTCG
>DASVVP010000023.1:0-22833 GCA_036386495.1 Allosphingosinicella sp. | reverse complement strand
CTCTTCGGCAAGCTGATCCACGGCGGCGAGGTCAAGGTCCGCATCAAGGACGGCGCCCCCACCTTCGAGATCATCGCCGCCCCACCCAAGGCGTCGAAGAGGAAGGCGAAGAAAGCCGAGCGCGAAGGCGAGCAGGGCGAGCCGGAGGCGCAGGCCTGAACTAGGACTGTGGCCGCTTAGGCCGAGAGCAGCTTCAGCGGGTTTTCGATCAGCTTCTTCAAATCCTGGAGGAAGCTCGCCGCGTCCCAGCCGTCGACGACGCGGTGATCGCAGGACAAAGAGAGGTTCATCCGCTTGCGGATCTCGAGCTCGCCCTCGATCGGGACGACCTTGTCCTCGACCTTGTTGACGGCGACGATCGCCACTTCCGGGCGGTTGATCACCGGAGTCGAGGCGATGCCGCCCATTGGCCCGAGGCTGGAGATGGTGATGGTCGAGCCGGAGAGCTCCTCGCGGGCGGCCTTGCCGGTGCGGGCGGCTTCGGAGAGGCGGAGGATCTCGCGGGCGATGTCCCAGATGCCGAGCCGGTCGGCGTTGCGGATCACCGGCACCATCAGCCCGTTCGGTGTCTGCGTCGCCATGCCCATATGGACGGCGCCAGAGCGGGTGAGGACGTTCGCGTCGTCGTCGTACAAGGTGTTGAGCTGCGGATAGTCGGCGAGCGTGCGCGCCATCGCGGTGATCAGATAGGGCAGCAGGGTGAGCTTGGGATTGCCGCCGCGATCGGCGTTCATCATCGCGCGGGTCTGCTCGAGTGCGGTGACGTCGAACTCCTCGACCAGGGTGAAATGCGGGATGCGGCGCTTCGCCTCCTGCATATTCTCGGCGATCCTGCGGCGGAGGCCGACGACCTTGACCGTCTCGTCCTGCCGGCGCGCGCCGCCGCCGCGGGAGACCCCGCCGCCGCTGTAGAGGAGGTAGGCGTCGAGGTCCGAGTGGCGGATGCGGTCGCCCGATGTCTTCACCTGCGAAAGATCGATGCCGAGGTCGCGCGCGCGGGCGCGAACCGCCGGAGAGGCGAGGACGTGCAACTTGTCCTTCCCCGGCGGTTCCGGCTGGGGATTGAGCCCGACGAGGTCGCCTGCATCGGCGACCAGGGATCCCTTGTCCTTCGGCGGATCCGGTTGCGGATTGAACCCGACCGCTTCGCCCGCCGAGGTAACCGCGCCCCCTCCTTTGCCTGCCTTCGCGCGCCATTCGCCCTGGCGGCGGTCGTCATCGTCGCGCGGGGCCTGGCGGCGGTCGCCCCGGCGGCGCTCGCCGGTCTCGCGCCGTTCATTCGCTTCAACGTCGGTAGAGGGAACTGCGGCTTCCAAGCCTGCAGTCGCATCGACCATGCCGTCGGCGAGCGGCACGTCGTCGGTGCGAGCGCCCGAGCCGTCGGTCTGATCGCCTTCCTGGCTGGCGGCGCCCTCGGTCTCGATCACGACCAGCACCGAGCCGATCGGGATCTGGTCGCCGACCGCGCCGGCCACTTCGAGCACGGTGCCGGCGACGGGGCTCTCCATCTCGACCGTCGCCTTGTCGGTCATCATGTCGGCGAGCTGCTGGTCCTCCTCGACGCGGTCGCCGACATGCACGTGCCAGGCGACGATCTCGGCCTCGGCAATGCCTTCGCCGATGTCGGGCAGCTTGAATTCGAAGCGGGCCATGGGCTTCCTCTAAATAGGCTGAGCGTGGTTCGTCTCCGCCGTCATTGCGAGGAGCGAAGCGACGAAGCAATCCAGCGGGCCTCGGAAGCCACTCTGGATTGCTTCGCTTCGCTCGCAATGACGGGAGGACTGGGCCACGTCAGTCCTCCAGGGCTTTTCTGAGCGCCGGGCCCAAACGGGCGGGGCCGGGAAAATAAGTCCATTCCATCGAATGCGGATAGGGCACGTCGTAGCCGGTGACGCGGATCACCGGGGCCTCGAGATGGTAGAAGCAGCGCTCTTGGACGAGCGCGGCCAGCTCGGCGCCGAAGCCGGCGGTGCGAGTCGCCTCGTGGATGACGACGCAGCGGCCGGTCTTCCTGACCGAGGCTTCGATCGCCTCGATGTCCACGGGGACGATCGTCCTGAGATCGAGCACTTCGGCATCGATCCCTTCCGCCTCTGCGGTCGCGAGGGCGACGTGGACCATGGTGCCGTAAGCGAGGATCGTGACCGCCTCCCCTTCCCGCGCGACCGCGGCCTTTCCGATCGGCACCGTGTAATGGCCGTCGGGCACTTCGGCCGCGGCGTGTTTGGCCCAAGGCGTGACCGGGCGATCGTGATAGCCCTCGAACGGGCCGTTGTAGATGCGCTTGGGCTCGAAGAAGAGGACCGGATCATTGTCCTCGATCGCGGCGATCAGCAGACCCTTCGCGTCATAGGGGTTGGACGGGATCACCGTCTTGATGCCGGGCATGTGGGCGAAGAAGGCCTCGGGCGACTGCGAATGGGTCTGGCCGCCGAAGATGCCGCCGCCATAGGGTGTGCGGATCACCATCGGCAGCGGCCACTCGCCGGCGGTGCGGTAGCGCATGCGGCCCGCCTCCGAGATGATCTGATCGAAGCCGGGGTAGATGTAATCGGCGAACTGGATCTCGGCGACGGGACGCAAGCCGTAGGCGGCCATGCCGATCGCGGTGGCGACGATGCCCAATTCGGCGATCGGCGCGTCGAACACGCGGCTGGTGCCGAACTGCTTCTGGAGGCCCGCCGTCACCCGGAAGACGCCGCCGAAATAGCCGACATCCTCGCCGAGCACGACGATGCCGTCGTCGCGCTCCATCATCACCTTGTGCGCGTCGTTCAGCGCCTCGATCATGTTCCTGACGGTCATTTGCGGAGCGTCTCGTCGCGCTGCTCGCGCAGATGCCAGGGCAGCTCCTCGAACACGTCCTCGAACATCGAGGCGGCGTCCTCGTAATGGCCATTGCCGAGCGTGCCCTGCACCTCCGCCTCGCGCTGGGCGGCGCGGACTTCGGCCGAGAGCCGCTCCTGGAGGGAGGCGTCCCGCTCCTCGTCCCATTCGCCGATCAGCAGCAGGTGCTTCCTCAGGCGCGCAACCGGATCGCCGAGCGGCCATTTGGCGCCGGCGCCCTGCGGCCGGTAGGCGGTCGGGTCGTCCGAGGTCGAATGGCCTTCGACGCGATAAGTGAAATGCTCGATCAGGGTCGGGCCGAGATTGGAGCGGGCGCGGTCCGCGGCCCAGGCGGTGGCGGCGTAGACCGCAAGCGCATCGTTGCCGTCGACCCTGAGCCCGGCGATGCCATAGCCGACGGCGCGCGCCGCGAAGGTGGTCAGCTCGCCGCCGGCGATGCCGGAGAAGGTCGAGATCGCCCACTGGTTGTTGACGACGTTGAGGATGACCGGGGCGCGATAGACGCCCGCGAAGGTGACGGCATTGTGGAAGTCGCCCTCGGCGGTGGCACCGTCGCCGATCCAGGCCGCGGCGATCCGGCTGTCGCCCTTTATCGCCGAGGCCATCGCCCAGCCGACCGCCTGCGGAAACTGCGTGGCGAGATTGCCGGAGATCGAGAAGAAGCCGTGCGCGCGGTCCGAATACATGATCGGCAGCTGGCGGCCCTTGAGCGGGTCGCCTTTGTTCGAATAGACCTGGCACATCATCTTCAAGAGCGGATAGTCGCGGGCGACGAGCAGGCCCTGCTGGCGGTAGGTCGGGAAGAAGATATCGTCGCGGTCCATCGCGTGGGCGGCGGCGACGGCAATCGCCTCCTCGCCGGTGCACTTCATGTAGAAGCTGGTCTTGCCCTGCCGCTGGGCGCGGTACATCCGGTCGTCGTAGGCGCGGACCAGCATCATGTCGCGCAGCATCCGCCGCAGCGTGTCCGCGTCGAGCCGCGGATCCCAGGGGCCGACTGCGGCACCTTCGTCGTCGAGGACCCGCACCAGGCTGTAGACGAGTTGGTGGGTGTCTGAGGCCGGAGCGGCGATATCGGGTCGGGACACGCTGCCGGCGGCGGGGATTGCGATATGGCTGAAATCGACTTCGTCGCCGGGTCGCGCGTCGGGCTCCGGCACGTGGAGGGAGAGCGCCGGTCGATTGGGGCGCTCGGTCTCTCTGTTCATCCTCTACCCTGGCTCCTGTCCGCCGCCCCCGCTGCCCGTAGCGGCGAACGGGGACGTTGTGAAGCGGCGGCTCCGGCATTGGCCGGGGCGCGCGGCGCGGACCTTCTTTGGGAGAATTTGGTCCGAATTGGCGCCACCGGGGGGCGGCACTGGACTCGCAGGCGGCGCTGGTCCACATCGGGGACTCGGGGCGAAAGCCCGTTCGGTCGCAAGGGGGGTGCGGGCGATGGATGAAACACCCGTCGATCAGGAAATCGTGACTCCGGCGCGGCGCGCCGGCTTTGTCGAGAAGCTCGCCCGCGGGCCATGGCTGCCGGGCCTTGCCGCCCGGATCGGAGCAAAGCTGGTGAGCAAGCCGATCCGGCTGGGGGGGCGGGTGATCGCCGCCCGCCATGCGCACGTGCGCGAATTGCTCTGCCGCGATCTCGACTTCATCATCGCGCCCGTCAACGAGACCAAGATCCGCCAGGTCAACCAGGGCGACTTCGTGCTCGGCATGGATCGCTCCGAAAAGCTCGAGCGCGAGCGGCGGGCGCTCTATTCGTCGCTCGAAGGAGTGGACAAGGACCGGCTGCGTGCCGGCGTCGCGTCCGAGATCGCCACCGTGCTCGGCGCGGTTCCGGCAGGTGGCGAGGTCGACGTGGTCGGCGGCTATGCACGGCCGATCGCGGCGCGGACCGCCCAGCGCCTGTTCGGAATCACCGGCACCAGCGAGCGCATGTTCATGGAGGTGGTGCGATCGGTCTTCGCCCACACCTTCCTCAACCTCGGCGACGATCCCGTGGTCCGCGACCGCGCCATCAAGGCCGGCAGCTACATGGGACGCTGGTTCGCCGAGGAGATCGCCCGCCGACGCGCCTCGGGCGCGCTTGGCGACGACATGATGGGGCAATTGCTCAAGGACGGCATCGTCGACGACGACGGCGCGCGGCGGACGCTCGGCGGAATGCTGGTCGGCAGCATCGACACCACCGCCACCTGCGTCGCCAAGATCGTCAAGGTCGCCTCGAGCGATCCGGCCCTGCGCTTGGCGATGGAGCGCGACGCCAGCGATCTTCGCCGGATGGAGGGCTGGTGCGAGGAAGCGCTCCGGCGCTGGCCGCACAACCCGATCGTCATGCGCCGCGCGGCAAAGGACTGCACGCTCGCCGGCACCGAGGTGAAGAAGGGCGAGACGCTCATCGCCTGGACACAAGCGGCGATGCAGGACGAGACCGCCTTTCCGGACGCCCGCAAGATGGACCCGGGGCGCGACCTTTCGGCCTATCTCCACCTCGGCTGGGGCCTGCATCCCTGCTCGGGCCGGCCGATCAACCGATTCCAGATCCCGATGCTCGTCGCCGGCCTGCTCGGCCGCGGGCTCGCGCGCACCGGGGAGGTGCAGTGGGTGGGGCCGTTCCCCGATCGCCTCCCCGCACGACTGAGAGAAGGGCCGCGCTGATGGACTCGATGATCACGATCGTCGCACCGATCTGGGAAGCGGACATCCCGGCGGTCGAGGCGGAGCTCGACGGGCTGGGCAACCCGCCGCACCCGCGGATCAAGGCCGCGCTCGACGCCGCCGTCGACGGCGACGGCGACGGCTGCGGGACCCATTTCATGAGCATCCACGCCATCCCGAACGGCAAGGACGGGACGGCGAGCATCGTCTTCGAATTCACCGCCGACGGCACGTCTGACCGCGCCGTCGAGCGGATCGCCGAAGCGATCGGCGGCGACCTCAAGCCGGTGTTCGCCAAGGCGCGCGACTGGCGGGAAAATATAAGCCTCGCCGGCTATCTGAAATCGCACCGGATCGAGATCGGGTGGGGCCTGTTTTCGAGCAATCCCGGCCTCGCCCATGCCGGCACGCCCGGCATCCATGTCGGCCGGATCCGCAAGGAAGCCGCGCTCGCGGAGTTCGTCGCCAAGCAGGTCGACGCTGGCGGTTGCGATGTGCGGCCGCTGGACCGGCTTGCCGCGGTCCGCGCCGCGGTGGCGGCCTCGGACGAGCACAGATGGGCGCTGGAGCCGCCGCCGCCGCCGGGGCGCGACGCTCAGCCTCTCAGCATCCCTTCCGTGCTCGTCGCGTTCGTCACAACCTATCTCTGGCCGCTCGGCCTGATCCTGGCCGCCATCTTCGCCGGCAGCTGGATCGTCTCCAAGGAATTCGACGAAGCGCTCGAGATCACGGTCAAGGCGGCCTTCGCGCTGCTGGTCGCGGTCGCCCTGTTCGGCTTCTGGGTCTACCGGACCTTGCGCAGGCAGGAGGACAGCGACTGGTGCGATCCGCGCGCGCCGGACGCGACCGTCCTCGCCGAAATGCGCAAGCGCGAGAACCACTACGCCCACAATCACATGGTCTCGATCACCTGCCGCAAGCCGGGACTGGTCCGGTGGATCACGATCCGGCTGATCTTTTTCGTCATCGCCCAGCTCGCTTCCAAATCCTATCGCCCAGGCTTCCTCGGCGGCATCTCGACGATCCACGCCGCGCGCTGGATCACCGTGCCCGGGACCCGCAACCTTATCTTCTTCTCCAATTTCGGCGGCAGTTGGGAAAGCTACCTCGAAGACTTCATCACCCGCGCCCATGACGGCCTCACCGGGGTGTGGTCCAACTCGATCGGCTTTCCCAAGGCGAAGAATTTGATCCAGGACGGCGCCACCGACGGCGAGCGCTTCAAGCGCTACGCCCGCCACTCGATGGCGCCGACCCGCTTCTGGTACAGCGCCTATCCGACGCTCACCACCGATCACGTCCGCGCCAACGCGGCGATGCGCCGCGGCCTCGCGGGCGCGCTCACCAACGACGAGGCGGTCCAGTGGCTTGCCGTGTTCGGATCGGCAGAGCGGCCGGACGAGAAGCTCGACACGAGCGAGATCCAGAGCCTCGTCTTCGGCGGCCTCGGCTTCATGAAGGACGGCTCGGTCGTCCTCTATCACCTGCCGAACGACCGCGACAAGGCGCGGGCGTTCATGGCCGGCCTCTATCCCCATGTCGGCTTCGGCGACGGCCGCAAGCTGCGCCACGACGCGATCGTAACGGTGGCGCTCGGGGCAAGCGCCCTCGAGAAGCTCGGCCTTCCCGACGAGTGCCTGAAGGGCTTCGCGGCGGCGTTCCTGGAGGGGATGCACACCGAGGCGCGCAACCGCATACTCGGCGACATCAACGCCAACGCACCCGAAAACTGGCTGTGGGGGCGCGATCCCTACGACCTCGCTTTGCTCGTCTACGGGCGCGACGAGGCATCGGTGACTGCCCTGTGCGGCACCATCCGCGAACTCGCCGAGGAGAACGGCCTCGGCGAGCCGCACCGTATCTCGCTGGAGCGGACGAAGAAGCCCGCGATCGAGCCGTTTGGCTTCGTCGACGGCATCTCCCAGCCGATCATCCGCGGCTCCTATCAGAGCTACCGCAAGAACGACCCCATCCATCTCGTCGAGCCGGGCGAGTTCATCATCGGCTATCCCGACAATCGCGGCAACTTCCCGCCCGAGCCGGAACTGTCTGCGCTGGCCGACCCGGACAACCGGCTGCCGGTCGCCGACAAGAGCCGCGAGTTCGGCAATTCGATCGTCGACGCGCCGCGGGCCGTCGGCCGCAACGGCACTTATCTCGTGATCCGCCAGCTCGAGCAGGACGTGACCGGATTCTGGGATTATTGCTGGAGCGAGTATCGACGGCTGAAGGAGAGGCTGCCCGCGCCCTACGACGTCAGGCCGGACTATATCGCCGCCAAGCTGGTCGGCCGCTGGCGCGACGGCTCGTCGCTGGTCCGCAACCCATATTATCCGTTTCCGAAGGAGCATGAGAAGCGCGTCCAGCGGCGGGCTAACCGAGAGAATGCGGCAGGCTTCAGCGACCAGACCGCGATCGCCGCCGCCGGCGAGCCGGTCGGCTCGGAGACGGTCCGTCCGGACACCAACCCTGCCGAGGGAAGCGCGATCGCTGCGGCACCGCAGACCGGCGGCGCCGCCGCGACGCCTTCGCAGGCGGCGGGCGCGGCGCAATGGGCCGCCGGCGCATCCGTCAGCAGCAGCCCAGCCGAAACCGAAGCAGCCGCGAAGGCGGAGGCGGATAAGCGCGAGCCGCCCGTCCAGGCCGCGCCGGTGGCCTACAGTGACAACGATTTCCTGTTCGGGACCGAAGATCCGCAGGCGCTGCGCTGCCCGATCGGAGCGCACATCCGCCGCGCCAATCCGCGCGACACGCTGGCGCCGGGCGACATGGAGCAGGTCGGCATCTCGAACCGCCATCGCATCCTCCGCGTCGGGCGGCTCTACCAGCCGGAGGAAGGGCGCGATCCGGGATTGCTCTTCATGTGTCTCAACGGGGACATCGAGCGCCAATTCGAATTCGTCCAGCAGACGTGGCTGATCAGCCCCGCCTTCCACGGCCTCGTCGGCGAACAGGATCCCCTGACCAGCAATTGCGACGGCTCGGGCTTCGTCGTCCCGAGCCACGACGGGCCGGTCCGGCTGAAGCCGCTGCCGCAATTCGTGAAGACATTGGGCGGCGGCTATTATTTCATGCCGGGCCGCAGCCTGCTCGCCTGGCTCGGCGGAGTGTAGGTTCCTCCCGGCGGCGAAGCCGTGGGGAAAGGGACCACCCGAAGGGTGGTGGAGGGGTAAAAGACGCTGAGCCGGCGGGTCTGTTCGGTTCCGCTCGATCCTGCGCCCTTTACCCCTCCACCATGCTTCGCATG
Source organism: Allosphingosinicella sp. (assembly GCA_036386495.1). Classification (GTDB taxonomy): domain Bacteria; phylum Pseudomonadota; class Alphaproteobacteria; order Sphingomonadales; family Sphingomonadaceae; genus Allosphingosinicella. Next base: position 14,090 of record DASVVP010000023.1, on the reverse strand, counting down.
GTCCCCCTCCCATCACCTCGTGATGGGCAGAAATTCACAGATCGACGCAGGAGGCGATCGCCTCGAGCTTGCGGATGCGCTCCTTGAGGTCGGCGATCTCGATCCGCTCCATGACCTCGCCGCGGCCGTCCTGGCGGCCGTGGCCGGCGAGCTCCATCCGCTTCAGCTCAAGCCAGCCCTGCCAGCCCCTAAGGCCGGCGAGAACCGCCATCGCCATCGCGGCCAGGCCGAAGCCCGCCAGGATCATCGTCGTCATCGGTTCGCTCATCTCGTCCTCCCCTTCACTTCGTCTCCTGGAGGGTCCGCGCCTCAGCGCAGGTCCTCGATCTCGCGGGCGAGGCGGCCGTTCGGGCTCGCCACATAGCTGTCGATCTCCGCCAGGCGCCGGTCGAAGTCGCGCGCCTCGTAGGCGGAGCCCGCGAGGCTGGCAGCGCGCTGCCGGCGCGGCCGTCCCCGCCGCGCCTGGCCGACGAGGCCGAGCGCGAAATAGCCGATCACCGTCCACGGCCAGCCGCCGATCAGGGTGGCGACCACGAAGCCGATCCTGACGATCGTGGGGTCGATCCCCATCGTCCGGCCGAGCCCCGCGCAGACGCCCATCAGCTTGGCCTGGCTCCGGTCCACCTCGAACTTCCCGTTCATTCCATTCCTCCTTCGAATCCCTGGTTCACGCGGCCGCCCGGGCCGCCTTCATGCGCTCGAGCTCGGCATCGACCTTTTCGGCGCTGCGCAGATCGGCGATCTCTTCGGCGAGCGTCTTCGGCGGCGCGGCGAGCAGCAGAGCCTCGGCCTCGCCCTCGGCATGATCGGCGTCGCGCTCGAGCAGCTCGAACTTGGCAAAAGCCCCATCGACGCGGGTCCCGGCGTACATTTCGCGCATCCGGTGGCGGTTGTGGGCGCTCTCGAGCCGGCTCGCGATCGAGCTCTGGCGGGCCCGCGCTTCGCGCAGCTTGCTCTGCAGCTTGAAGATGTCGGCTTCGGACGCGCGCAGCGTCTCCTCGATCACGGCGATCTCGGCACCGAGCCGATCGGCCATGTCCGCGACCTTCTCGCGCTCGATGAGGGCGGCGCGGGCGAGATCTTCGCGCCGCTTCGACAGGGCCAGCTCGGCCTTCTCGGTCCAGCTAGCCTGGAGCTCCTCGAGACGGTCGATCTGGCGGCGCATCTCCTTCTGGTCGGCGATCGAGCGCGCTGCGGACGCGCGGACTTCGACGAGCGTCTCCTCCATTTCGAGGATGATCACCCGGATCGTCTGCGACGGGTCTTCCGACTTCGAGAGAAGATCGGTGACGTTTGCGGCGACGATGTCGCGGGTGCGGGAAAAGATGCCCATCTCGAAATGCTCCTGGAGTGATCGTAACTGAGGGCAGCGGCCGGAGAGGCTAGGGGGTGAATGCTCTCCGGCCGGCTGCCCCGGGGCGCCCTCCCAAGCGCCCCGAAAAGATGAATTCAGGCGGCGGCCTGCGTCTCGGCGGGGGCGGCCGCGGCCGGGCCGACGGCGGCGCCGACGCAGGCGGTGGAAAGGATCAGGGCGCCGACGGCGGCGGTGGCGATGCGGCGGATCTCGATGTTCAACATGGCTTTGCTCCCTCTTGTGTCTCGCTCCGCCTCGTTGCGGGGCGGTATGCCAGGAAGGATTACAAAGGCCGTGCCAGATGGCGGAAACGTCGGAAATCCGCGCTTTTCATGGTCAGGCCGCGGATGGCGGCCGAAGCCGCACTGCCGCCAGTTGGGATAATGCGCCGCGACTTGGGGATTTACGCGCCGCCGTTTCGCTCAGGCGGCGAGGTCGGTGCGGCGGCGGCGGTGGCCCTTGTCGGGGCGTGTGATCTCGAGCAGCTTGGCACCGGCCATGAACACCGCGCCGGTGCAGGCCGCGAACAGCAGCCAGCCGCCGAACCCGGGATAGAGATCGAGATAATGGAGGCCGCGCTCGATCGAGCCCAGGCCGAGCGCGTAGATGACGCAGCAGGCCTCGAAGCGGGTCTTGATCACGAACAGGCGGCCGATGCGCTTCCACATGCCCGCAAAGGAGCAAGAAGCGGGCCAGGCACGGAAATGGCGGCTTGCGCTGGTTAATGCGTAAGGATTTGTAAACCATGCCGACGCCCGCCGCGCCGGCCGCTTCCCGGGCTTGCTCCGATTCGGTGGCGCTTTGGCTCTTGCGGAGACTTGCGCGGGAACTTGAATCGGGGAAAGTAATTGTAGGGGGGTTCGGCCGAATCCCGGCGAATTGCATCGACAGGGGCGAGTGCATGCAACGACAGGGCGCCATGGCGCGGCCGGCCGGCGAGGATAGTCCGGCCGATCTGCCGCCGCGCGCATGGAAAGAGGTGGCTGTCGCTACTTGGAAGGAAGCCGGTGAAGACAATCTCGCCCTGGTCGCCGCCGGCGTCGCCTTCTATGCCTTTCTTGCCTTCGTGCCGCTGCTGAGCGCTTTCGTGCTGACCTACGGCATTGTTGCGGAGCCTTCGTCTGTTATGCACCACATGCAGGCATTGACGAGCGTGATGCCGCAGAACGCCGCCGAGATCGTCGGCGACCAGCTGATGAGCATGACCGAGACGGGCGGCGGCCAAAAAGGTTTCGCCCTGGTGGTCGCGATCGCGATCGCCCTCTACGGCGCGACCAAGGGCGCGACCTCGATCATGACCGCGCTCAACATCGCCTACGACGTGGAAGAGAGCCGCGGCTTCGTCCGCAAGACTTTGCTGTCCTTCGTGATGACCGGCGGCGCGCTGCTCACCTTGTTCCTTGCCGTCCTCGCCGTCTCGGCGAGCAACGCAGCCGAGGAATTGCTGCCCTCGCTCTCCGGAGTGACCCATGCCGCGATCAAGGCGGTGTTCTGGCTGATTGCCGGCGCTGCGGTCGTGCTCCTGCTGGCGGTGATCTACCGCTACGGTCCCGACCGGCCGGACGCCCCGTGGCGCTGGATCACGCCCGGCTCCGCCTTCGCCGCCTTCGGCTGGCTCGCCGCCACCGCCGGCTTCGGCGTGTACGTCTCCAATTTCGGCAATTACAACGCGACCTACGGCTCGCTCGGCGCGGTGATCGTGTTCCTGACCTGGCTGTACCTGTCCGCCTATATCGTGCTGCTCGGTGCCGAGCTCAATTCGGAGCTGGAAGAGCGCGCGGCGGCGCAGCCCGTCAGGCACGAGGCGCCTCCCCGGGAGCCGACCGCCCGCCCGGCAGCGACCGTCGCTCCTGCGCTCGGCGAGGTTGCCTGGAAATCGGCGGCCTACGGGCTGGCCCTGACCCTGCTCGGCCGGCCGCGCCGCATCAGGAGCGCGGCATGATCGAGGCCGTCCTCTTCGACGTCGACGGCACCCTCGTCGACTCCAACGACCTCCATGCCGCGGCGTGGCAGGAAGCCTTCCGCCATTTCGGCATCGTCCTTCCCTACGAGCGGATTCGCCGCCAGATCGGCAAGGGCGGCGACAACCTCATCCCGTCGCTGCTCCCGGCGGACGTCGCCGAGCGGCTGCAGGAGGAGATCGAGGCCTTCCGCAGCGAGCTGTTCCGGAGCGACTATCTGCCCAAGGCGCGGCCCTTCCCCGGCGCCGCCGACCTGCTCAAGCGGCTGCGCGATCTGGATGCGAAGCTGGTCCTCGCGACTTCGTCCAGGCAGGAGGAACTCGATTTCCACATCGACAAGCTCCGTTGCCGCGAGCTGCTCACCGGGACGACGACGCGCGACGACGTCGAGCACAGCAAGCCCTGCCCCGACATTTTCGAAGCGGCGCTGGAAAAGGCGCGTCCCCTCAACGGCGGGCTCGCCGTCGTGGTCGGCGATACGCCGTGGGACATGAAGGCCGCCGCGAAGCTCGGGGTGCCCGCGGTGGCAGTCCGTTGCGGGGGCTTCCCCGATGGGGAATTGAGCGGGGCGGCGGCGATCTACGACGGGCCGCCCGAACTGATCGAAGCCTATCCCGGCTGGCTGCCGCGCTGAACCCCCGCCGCGATTTCCGGGTGGACGGCCGCCGGAGAAGCTGCTTCGCAGCGTCACCCGCCCGGAGGAAGTGATGCAAGAGGACCCGCCGCACGAGCCGCCCCAGGACGACCAGCCCCAGGAACCGCCCCTCGAAGACACGGATTTCGAGGACGGACGCGATCACGGGGGCCCGCCCGAATATGATGCGGACGGCTATACGACGTCCGACTTTCACAACGTCGTCCAGAAGCAGATCCTGAACGCGACCTACGAGACGCTGGTCGAGACCAAGATGCACTGGGCGCTGATCGAGCCGTTCCTCCACGCCGCCCGCGAGATCTGCATCGGCGACTTCCGGCGCACCGGCAGCGTTCGCATTCACGGAGTCGCCGCCGAGGGCGAGAGCTGGGTGGATGCCGAGGAAGCCTATGTCAGCCTTACGGTCGCCGACCAGGACGACGGGCATGAATGGCTTTCCGAGACCTGGTGGCTCTCGGACCTCATCCTCGCCGGCGGCGAGCCGGTCCGCGTCGAGGAGGCGGCGCGGGCGCTGGAGCGCACCGTCGCCAAGCTCGACGCCTGGCTCGCGACCCAAAGCGAAGGCCCGGGCGAAGCCGGCTGATCAGCCGCCTCGCCCGGGCCCGGTCTCTTCCCCGCGAACGGGAAAGACGAGAGTCCGCCCTAGTCCTTACGGCCAGTCACGCCGCGCTCGTAGAGCTGGATGCAATTGTCGTCGCCGCGGCCGGGGCGGCACGGCGGATAATCGGTGCGCGCTTCGATCGGACCGCCGACACCGGGGGTCGCGGGCGTTTCCGTCGCGGCGGGCTTGGTGGCCGTCATAGCCTCGGTATCGGCCGCCATCTCGGCGGTCGCCTCGGGCTTGCCGGCGGTCGTCGCCTCGGCCGGCATGGTGCCGTGATCCATCGTAGCATGATCGTCGGTGGCCGGCGGGGTGTCCTTGGCGCCGTCGGCGACCGGCTCGAACGGGCCGCCCATCGCCACGCCGGCGTCGCTGCCCTTCCAGGCGGCGAGCGACTGATGGACGCCGCGCTCATAGAGCTGGATGCAATTATCGTCACCCGGTCCCGGGTTGCAGGCCGGATAACCCTGCGCTTCCTCGAGCGGGCCGCCCATACCGGTCTCGGTACCGGGCGTCGCGGCCTCCTTCTTGCTGTCCAGCGAGGCGGTTTCTACGGCCGGCTTGGCGGCAGTCGCGTCGGCGGCGCCCTTGAAGCCCTCCGCGGCAGCGGTCTCGACCAGCGAATCGTCCAGAGCAGCGAACGCTTTCTTGGTGCTCTCGCTGTTCATCCAGTCGGCCGCACCGTCATAGGCGGCGGTCTCGGCCCTCATCGCGCCCTTGTCGTCGAACGCGGCGAAGGTGAACGGGGTCTTGCCCGCATTCGTCTCGCTGATCGCCGTGCCGGCCTGCATCGCGCCGATATGCGCTTCCTCGGCCGGCGCCCAGGCGAGGGCGGACGTGCCGAGCATCAGCGCGGCGGCTGTCACCACATATTTCTTCATCTTGGCCTCCATAAAACATCTCGTACGGCGGCCGCCGGGGCGGCGCCGCTTGCAAGTGCCCCCTTGCTCCACGTGATGTGCCAGGTGCGGGGGAAACGATGCAGCGGCCATTCGTATCCGCACGGGCCAAGATAAGTCCCCCGGCATGTGAGACCAATGCAGGCACAGCTGCGGCGAGCGCCCGTCCAGGGCCGGTTCGATCCGTGTCGATCGAAAGCTCAAGACGGGACAGTCAGAGCCGCCAGCTATGTAAATGGAGAGCTTACAGTCGTTCCGTAACTCGGCTTGAGCCGGGTCGACTATCGATCAATGCTGTTTCGCATGCGTAATCAGCCGGATGGCCGGGCAATTACTCGCGGAAGGCGGTTTCGCGAAGCCTTGTGATCGGCGAGAGCAGATAGCTGAGCACCGAGCGCTTGTCGCCGAGCAGGTTCACCTCCGCCTGCATGCCGGGGCCGATCTGCAGCGGCTCGCCGCGATGCCCGCGCAGCGCGTTCGCCGTGGTGCGTACCCGGACCATGTAGAATGATTCGCCGGTCCGTTCGTCCGCCACCGCGTCCGGCGAGATCGACACCACGCGCCCGTCGAGGTGGCCGTAGACCGTCGGATCGTAGGCGGTGATGTTGACCCGGGCGGCCTGGTTCATCCGCACCGAGCCGATGTCCTGCGGCCGCACCATCGCCTCGACGACCAGGCTGTCCTCCGAAGCGACCACCTCGACCAAAGGCGCGCCGGGTGCGACGCTGCCGCCGACGGTGGTGACGAGGACGCGGTTGACCCGGCCGCGGACGGGCGACCGGACGACCGTGCGCGCGACCCGTTCGGAAAGCGCCGGCATGGCGCGGCGTCGCGCGGCGAACTCGGCCTGGGCCGTCGCCAGCTCGGTGGCGGCGCGGGAGCGCCAGTCGCCGCGCTGCTGGCCCAGCGTCGCCTGCGCCTCGGAGAGGCTGGCTCGTGCACGGGAGACGGCGGCAGCGGCGGCGGCGGCCTCGCTGGCGGCTACCGCGGCAGCGCTCTCGGCCTGGGTCAGTGACATGCGCGGCTCGATCCCGCGCTCAACCAGCGGGCGGATCATCGCCGCTTCCTGGCGGCGCGCGTCGCGGGCGGTAACCCGCGCCTGGTAGCCGGCTTCCGCTTCGGTGATCGCGCGCTGCGCCTGGAGGATCCGCGCCTGGGCGGCGCTGGTGAGCTGGGCGAGCTCGGACATGCGGCTGGAGTGGAGCGAGCGTTCGATCGCGATCTGCGACGCGCCGGCGGCGTCGGTCGCGTTCGGATAGACCGGCTCGCGGCCGGCGACCTCGGCCTCGAGCCGCGCGATCTTGGCGGCGAGGGCGACGATAGAGGCCTCGCCGCTGCCGAGCTCGGAGCTGGTCGTGGTCGGATCGAGCCGCACCAGCTCGGCATTCTCCTGAACCATCTGGCCCGGCTGGACCATGATCGCCTCGACGACACCGCCTTCGAGGTTGGAGACGATCTGGAGCTGCGAGCTGGCGATCACCCGACCCTGGGCGCGCACCGTGCGGTCGAGCTCGGTCAGGGCGGCCCAGACGACGAAGATCACGAAGAAGGCGAGCACCGCCCAGAGCAGCACGCTCGATGCCAGTTTCGGCCGGATGCGGCCGGCGAAATCCTCGAGGCTTCCTTCGGGTCTGGTCATGCCGCCTGTGGCCTCGTCAGCTGCTTCAGGATCTGGTCGCGCGGACCATCCGCGACGACGCGGCCCTTGTCGACCAGCATGATCCGATCGACCAGCTGCAGCAGCGGCGGCCGGTGCGTGATCAGGATGAAGGTACGCCCCTTCAGCTCAACCTGGAGGCGCTGGATGAGGCCGGTCTCGGTCTGTGCGTCCATCGCGCTAGACGGCTCGTCGAACACTATGATCGGCGGCCGCAGCGCGAGCGCGCGGGCGATCGCGATCGACTGACGCTGGCCCCCGGACAGCCCCTCGCCGCGGTCGGCGAGGCGCAGGTCGTAGCCATTGGCGATCGCCCCCATGAACTGGTGGGTGCCGCTGAGCTCGGCGGCGCGGATCAGCTCTTCGTCGTCGACCTCGGCGCGCCCGAGGCCGATATTCTCGCGCACCGAGCCGGTCAGCAACACGCTCTCCTGGAGCGCAGCGCCGATGTTGCGGCGCAGGCTGGAGGGGTCGAGCTGGCGGATGTCGGTGCCGTCGATCATCACCAGCCCTTCCTCGGGCTCGTAGAGGCCGAGGATGAGGCGGGCGATGGTCGACTTGCCCGAGCCGACGCGGCCGAGCAAAGCGACATGCTCGCCCGGCTGAACGGTGAAGCTGATCTCGTCGAGCGCCTTTTCGGGCGCGTTCGGATAGCGGAAGCTGACGTTGCGGAACTCGATCCGCCCCTCCGCCTTGCCGAGCTCCAGCGGCTCGCCGCTAGGGCCTTCGGGCGGCAGGTCCATGATGTCGTTGAGCTGGCGGTAGGCGGTGCGAGTGGCCGTGATCCGCGACAGGAGCTGCGAGATCTGCGCGAGCGGCGCGACGACGCGGCCGGCGAGGATCGAGCAGGCGATGAGGCCGCCCATGGTCAGCGTCCGGTCGGCGATCATGCCGACGCCGACGATGACGACGCCCGCATAGGAGATCATGCCGGCGCTGGTCGCGGTGGTGATGCCGATCGTCGCGATCAGGCGCTGGCGCAGCGAGACGTCGCTGTGATTCTCGACCGAGCGGGTCCAGCGGTTGGCGAGCAAGGGCCCGGCGCCGACCGACTTGACCGTTTCGAGCCCGCCGATCGTCTCCACCAGGACCGACTGCTTGATCAGCCCTTCGCCCATCGATTCGTTGGTCAGCCGCTGCAGGGCGGGCTGGGTCATCAAGGCGACCCCGATCACCACCGGTATCGCCAGCAGCGGGACAAGCACGACCGCGCCGCCGATGATCCAGACGACGAGCAGGGTGATGAAGATGAAGGGCACGTCGACCATCGCGGTCATGGTGGCCGAGGCGAAGAAGTCGCGCAGCGCCTCCAGTTCGCGCATGATCCCGGTGAGCGCACCGGTGCTGCCCTTCTTGAGGTTGAGCCGGATGGCGAGCAGCCGCCCGAACAGCTTCTCGCCGACCTCGCGGTCGATCTGCGCGCCGGCGATGTCGACGAAATAGGCGCGCAGCAGCCGCAGCGCGAAATCGAAGACGATGATGATGCCGAGGCCGATCGAGAGGGCCACCAGCGACGAGGTCGCGTTGTTCGGGACGACGCGGTCATAGACCGTCATCGTGAACAAGGCCGTGACCAGGCCAAAAATGTTGATCAGCGCCGCCGCGACCGCGACCTTGTAATAGATCCGCCGGTTGGCGATCATCGGCTCGAACAGCCAGGGCGCGAAGCGCGGCTTCGGTGCCGGAATCGGATTCTCGCTGCTCTCGGTCCTCACCCTGCCTCCTCCCCCGCCGCCTCGTCGATCGCGAGGACGTCGAGCAGCCGCCCCGTCCGCGACAACAGGACGTAGCGCGCCGCGTCGAGCTCGGCGATGGCCTCGATATAGGCTGCGGCGGCCGAGAAATAGGTGTCTTCGGCGGCGACCACGTCGAACAGCGAGCCGCGCGCTACCCGGAAGCGCTCGACGATGACGTCGCGCGAGCGGCGGGCGGCGATGTAGCTCGCCTCGAGCGCGCGCAACTGCTCTTCGAGCGCCTGGACGTCGGACCAGGCGATTGAGGCGTCGCGCGCCGCTTCCTCTCGCGCCCGGTCGGCGCGGGCCTCGACCGCACGCGCACGGGCGCCGAGCTGGTCGGCGCGGGCGTCGACCCCGCCGAACAGCCGCTGGCGGATCGTGACGCGGCCGCGAATGTCGTAGTCGCGTTCGTTCTCGAACACGCCGTAGCGGCCGGCGTCGATCCCCACTCCGACCTGCGGCAGCCGGTCGGCCCGTGCCGCGCGGGCGTCCTGGCGCGCCGCCTCGGCGAGGCGCTCCGCCGACTGTACGGCAGGCGATTGGGCGGAGGCGAGCGCGGCGTCGTCGCGGTTCGTCACCGGCGGCGCAGGCGCGGGAGCGCGTTCGACGGCGGCGGGCGGCGCGGCGCCGGCGAGCTCCTCGAAGCGGGCCTCGGCATTGGCGAGCTGGCGGCGGAAGCGGGCGAGCCGCGTCTCGGCGGCGGCGATATAGCTTTCCACCCTGGCCACGTCGCCGGGCGCCGACACGCCCTGGCGGACTCGTTCCTCGACCGAGGCACGAAGCTCGCGCTGGCTTTGGGCGAAGCTCTCGGTGAGCGCGGTCAGCGCGCGGTAGGCGAACATGTCGTACCAGGCGGCGATGGCGGACAGAGCGACGCGGTCGCTGGTCGCCTCGGCCTCCAGCGCGGCGGCGCGCAGGCGGGCGCCGGCGGCCCGGACGCGGCTGCCGTTGGCGCCGAAATCGAACACCGTCTGCTGCACGGAGAGCTGGGCGTCCGTGCGCTGGTCCGGCCGCGAGCGCTCGATGATGTTGTCCTGGTCGTTCGAGAATTCGCGCGCGATGACGCGATAGGAAGTGACGGTGGCGTCGACCGAGGGCAGCCGCCGCTCGCGCGCCTCGGCGAGCGCCGCGCGGGCCTCGTCGGTGGTCGCCTCCTGCTCGCGCGTCGCGGGGTGACGGCGGACGGCGGCGGCGATCACGTCGCGGAACTGGTCGAAGCTGGCGCGGCTGGCGGCGAGCTGGAGGATCGGGTCCGAGGCGGGGTCGACGCGCAGCGGATCGCGCGAGGGCTCCGGCAGCGCCCGCGCAGCCGGCTGGGCGAGCGCAAGTCCGCCAGCGCCCGCAGCCAGCACGAGCGCGAGCACGCGCGTTCCTCGAAATAGCCTCCCCACCCGGCTTCGCCTAGCGTCCCGGCGCCGCGAAGACCAGCCAAGAAATCGCCGATTGCCGCCTTTTCCGGTACAATTCATCGCTAAATCAGCTCTTTGGCGTCGGCGAGATGCGCCTCTGCGAGGGCCAGCGCGCGCGGATCGTCGACATCGAGCCACCAGCGCGCGCCGACGTCGAGAGCGTGGGCGCGGCCCTGGCCGGCGAGGCGCTGCACGCCTTCGGAGAGGCTGCCCTCCCCGCCTGCGGCCAGGCTTTCGCCGATCGCGTCGACCAAGGCCCGGCCGCAGCGGAAGATGCCGGTGTCGAATGCATCGTAGCGACCGATCGCCTTGCCGAGCCGGACGATGCGCCCGTCGGACGCTGTCTCGACCTTGGTGACGTCGTCGAGGTCGACCAGCGGGTTGTCGAGGCGCCGGTCGACGGCGAGCAGGATATCGCCGCGCGCTTCCGCCGCGATGGTCGCGGCGACCATCTCGGGGTCGACCAGATGGTCCGACATCATGAGCAGGAACCGCGGATCAAGCCGCGGCGCGGCGGCCGCGACCGAGATTCCGTTGGGACGCGGCCACTCCTCGTTGCGGACGCATTCGATCGCCAGTCCTTCCCCGGCGGCAAGCCCGGAGAGGAAAGTCTCGATGCCGCCGCCTGCATAGCCGGTAACAACCAGGAAAGAGGTGGCGCCGCCAGCGCGGGCGCGGCGTATGACATGCTCGATCAGCGGCCGCCCGGCGATCGGGACGAGCGGCTTGGACGACGCTTTCGAGCGCAGCCGGCTGCCCTGGCCCGCGGCGATGATGAGGCATTGCATGAAGCGAGCGGGGCTAGCGCCGGAGCGGCCGCGGGGCAAGGGCCGCGGCGTGGGCCCGTCCGCGCATGTTGTTGCGTCCGGCCGATATTGCAGTGCAGAAGCCCCCCGAATCGGGCTAAGGAGCGAAGGTGGCGACGACGGTCGGTAAAGAAGACAAAGCGCGGGGCGGGATCAGGCCGCGCGAGCTGGAGGATTTTTTCAATCGCCGGCTGTTCCATCCGCTGTCGCGGCTGCTGGCGGGAGCGCTCGCGCGCACCTTCGTTACCCCTAACATGCTGTCGCTGACCGGCGCCGCCCTGGTGCTCGCCGCAGGCCTTTCCTATTCGGGCTATTTCGGCCTCGCGTTGCCGGTCGCGGTGGCGCTCGGCCTCACCTTGCACCTGCTTTGGCACGTGGTCGACGGCGCCGACGGCGCGCTGGCGCGGCTGACTGGGCGCGCCTCGCCGCTCGGCGAGATGATCGACGGATCCTGCGACTATATCAGCCACGCGATCGTCTATCTTCTGCTGGCGACCTATCTCGACGACCAGATCGGCCTCTGGGCCTATCCCCTCGGCCTCGCAGCGGGCTTTTCGCGCGTCGCCCAGGCCAATCATGCCGAGACCCAGCGCCGCATCTACCTCTGGCGGGCCTATGGCGTCCCCTGGATGCAGCAAGCGCACGAGTCGGAGGACCAGCTGTTCCGCGCCAAGGGCGGCTTCTGGCTGCTGGCGCGGCTGACCCGCGCCTATATGTGGCTCGCCGACCTGCTGACTCCGACGTCCGCGGAGCTCGACCGCGCCGCCGAGGAGGCCGCGCACGACCCGGCGGCGCGGCGGCGCCTCACCCGCCTCTGCCGCTGTGCCTCACGACAGCCCTTGTTCCTGCAGGCGCTGCTCGGCGCCAACCCGCGCACCCTGCTGCTCGGGCTCAGCATGGCGCTGGGCTCGCCGCTCTTCTACTTCCTGGTCGAGATTACTTTGCTCAATCTGCTGCTGATCGTTTCGGTCCGGCGGCAGCGCAGCTGCAATGAGGAACTGGGACACCGGCTTACCGCTTGAAGCCGGTCACGCGCTGGTCGCGCGCCCTCCATCCAGCCGCCGCCCCAGCGACACGAACAACTGCACGAGCAGGGGCACCAAAAGAACCGAAAGCACGATCTTGGCCAGCATTTGGCCGAGCAGCAGATCCGTGATCGGAAACTCGCCGTAGAAGGAGATCGTGATGAATAGGAGGGTGTCGACGATCTGAGACAGAACAGCGGCAACGCCTGCCCGGAACCAGATCATCCGCCCCTCTCCCTTGCCGCGAAGTGCGCTGAAGATGGTGACGTTGAGAAACTGTGAGATGCCGTAGGCAACGATGCCGGCGGCCCAGATGCGGGGCGTCCCGCCCATTACGGTGTTGAACGCACCGAGGCGATCGGCAGGCATGTCGTGCGCGGGCGGCAAGGCCAGCACCAGGATTGCGAGCAGGATTGAAAAGACGAGCGGAATAAAACCGTACAGCACCAGCCGGTTGGCCGTCTCGCGCCCGAACAGCTCCGCGACCGCGCTCGAGCTCGCGACCAGCAACAGGAACGCGAAGATGCCGGCTTCGACGCCGAGCGGGCCGAGCGCGACCTGCTTGTTGGCGAGCACGCCGGCGATGCAGACCATGCCGCCGTAGAAGATCGAATAAACGAAGAGCGAGCGCGGGAAGGCGGGGGCGGCTGGTGTCGTCATGACCGATGCGTAACGGCTTTCGCCGCGCACAAAAAGGACTTTCCGTCGCGCCCTTCTGCGGCCATCAAGCGGCATCCGCCACCATTCGGAAGGCCGCGATTTGCCCGACACCCGCCTCGACGTGCTTGCGATCGGCGACGCCGTGGTCGACGTCATTGCGCGGGCGGACGACGCCTTCCTGGCCGAGGAGGGCCTGGTCAAGGGATCGATGCAGGTCCTCGATGCGGCCGGCGCCACCCGGCTCTACGCGAAGATGGGTAACGCGCGCGAGACGAGCGGCGGATCGGCGGCCAACACCGTCGCCGGCGTGGCCGCGCTCGGCGGGCGGGCGGGCTTCGTGGGCCAGGTCGCGGCCGACCAGCTCGGCGACATCTTCACCCACGACATCCGCGCCCTTGGCGTCGCGTTCGAAACGCCGGCCAAGGTCGACGGCCTGCCCACCGGCCGCTGCCTGATCCTGGTCACGCCCGACGCCCAGCGGACGATGAACACCTTTCGCGGCGCCGCCCACGAGCTCTCCGCCGACGCGCTCGACGCCGAGCAGATCAGGGGCGCCGCGATCCTCTACCTCGAAGCCTATCTGTGGCGCTCCGAAGGGCCGCGCGCGGCGATGGAGCAGGCGATGGCGATCGCCCACGAAGCGGGCCGCAAAGTCGCCTTCACCCTCTCCGACATCGCCTGCATCGCGCCGCACCGCGCCGAGATGATCGCGATGCTCGATGCAGGAGCGATCGACCTCTTGTTCGCCAACGAGAACGAGATTTGCGAGCTGGCCGGCCTGGCCGACCGCGACGCATCGATCGCGGCCATCCAGGACAAGATTCCGCTCCTCGTCGTCACCTGCGGCGCCGAGGGCGCGCTCGCGGTCGAGGACGGGCGCCGCGTCTCCGTTCCGGTGGCGCAAATCGGCGGCGAGATCGTCGACACGACCGGAGCCGGGGACCTGTTCGCCGCCGGCTTCCTGGTGGGACAAGCCGAGGGCCGCTCGATCGAGGACAGCCTCAGGATGGGGTCGATCTCGGCCGCGGAGGTGATCTCCCATTTCGGCGCGCGGCCGGAGGCGGACCTCAGGAAGCTGGTGGACTCGCTGCTGTGAAGCGGCTGGCGGTCTATTGCGGCGCCTCGATGGGCGCCGATCCCCTGTTCGAGCGCGTGGCGCGCGAACTCGGTGCCGAGATGGCGCGGCGGCGGATCGATCTCGTCTACGGCGGCGGCCATCGGGGCCTGATGGGCGTGGTGGCCGATTCGGTGCTGGCGGAGGGCGGCAGGGCCTATGGTGTGATCCCGAAGGCCTTGGTCGACCTCGAAGTCGCGCATACCGGCCTCA
>DASVVP010000022.1:0-37708 GCA_036386495.1 Allosphingosinicella sp. | reverse complement strand
CTGTAGACCAGGGCTGCCGGGACTTCGCCGAGCCGCTCGTCCGCGATGCCGAACACTGCTACTTCCGATACCCCCGGATGGGCGTAGATCGCGGCCTCGACCTCGGCGCTGCTGATATTCTCGCCGCCGCGGATGATGATGTCCTTCTTGCGGTCGACGATGAACAGATAATCGTCTTCGTCGAGATAGCCTATGTCGCCGGTGCGCAGATAGCCGTCGGAGGTGAAGGCCGCGCGCGTCGCCTCCTCGTCGCGCCAATAGCACCTGATGTTCGCGGCCGAGCGGATCGCAATCTCGCCGCGCTCGCCGGTGCCGAGATGGCGGTCGCCCTCGCCGAGGATCGCGAGTTCGACCATCGGCCGGTGCGGGCGCCCGGTCGAGGCCGGCTTGTCGGCATAGTTCTGCCAGAAATTGCCGCACCCCACCGCGTTCGTCTCGGTAAGGCCGTAGCCCAAAGCCGGCTGGGCCCCAGCGAAGCTCTCCTGGAGCCGCTTGACGTGGCTCACCGGCCGCGGCGCGCCGCCGGCGGCAACGTCGGTCAGGCTCGAGAGATCGTAATTCTCGCGGTCGGGATGCTGCATGAGCTCGAGGCTCATCGTCGGCACGCCGACGAAATAGGTGACCTGCTCCTGCTCGATCAGCCGCAGCGCCTCGCCGGCGTCCCATCTCGGCATCAGCACCATGCCGCGGCCGATGACGAAGCTGTTGAGGAGCACCGGCACCTCGCCGGTGACATGGAAGAAGGGCACGCTGACCAGCGTCCGCGGCGGGTTGGCCGGAGGCCGCCCCTCGCTCTCGAGGATGCCGAGCAGGGTGAGCAGCGAGATCGCGTAGCTGTAGACGCCGGTGGTCACCGCGCGATGGGTGGAGACGGCGCCTTTGGCGAGGCCGGTCGAGCCCGAGGTGAACAGGATCGTCGCATCGTCCTCCGGCTGCATCTCCGGAAGCGCGGCATCATCGCCGCCACCGACGAGCAGTGGCGCGAGCGCATCGTGCAGCGGCCGCTCGACGTCGAGGGTGACAACGGCACATGAGGCGCAGCTGGTTTCGATCCGGGCGGCGCGCGGCGCGTCGGCGATCACCAGCTTCGGCTCGGTGAGATCGAGCGCGTGGCGGAGCTCGTCGGATTGCCACCAGCCGTTGATCAGCGTCGCGATCGCACCCGCCTTGAGCGCCGCCATGTAGCAGACGATCCAGGCCGGGCAGTTGCGCATCGCGATCGCCACCCGGTCGCCCTTGGCGACGCCGCGGGCGACCAGCGCCCGCGCGAGCCGAGTCGCCTCCTCGTTCAATTCGGCGAAGGTCAGCCGCTCCTCGCCTGCGATGACCGCGAGGGTCGGTCCGTGCAGCGCGCAGAAGGCGTCGAACAGGCTCGGCAGCGTCGCCGGGAAATTGGTGACGATGGCGCGCCCCTGATCGTCGGCGCCGATCTGGATCCTTCCCCCGGGCCCGGTCACCGCCGCCAGCACCGCGTCGAATTTGCGGTCGAGCTCGCTCGGCATCCTTCTTGCTCTCCTCGCGTCTTTTCGTTTTCCGCGAGCCCCTCTATGAGGGCGCGACGCGCGCGGGGGAAGCCTTGATCCTTTCACATCTGACCACATTCGCAGCCGAGGCCGGCAATGCGATCCATTGGAACGATCTCGGCGTCGGACCGATCGCGCTCGATCTCGGCTTCTTCCAGCTGCGCTGGTACTCCCTCGCCTATCTCGCCGGGATCGTCATCGGCTGGTGGTATCTCCTCAGGCTGATCAGGCAGCCGGGGGCGCCGATGGCGCGGCGGCATGCCGACGACCTCGTCTTCTACGCGACCCTGGGCATCATCATCGGCGGCCGGCTCGGCTACGTCCTCTTCTACCGTCCCGGCGACTATTTCGCGGACCCGATACAGATCGTGCGCATGTGGGACGGCGGCATGTCGTTCCACGGCGGCGTCATCGGCACCAGCCTCGCCATCCTCTACCTCGCCAGGCGAAACGGCCTCAACTGGCTGCGCATCCACGATTACGTCGCCTGCTGCGTCCCTTTCGGGCTGTTCTTCGGCCGCCTCGCCAACTTCGTGAACGGCGAGCTGTGGGGCCGGCCGACCGACGTCCCCTGGGCGATAGTCTTTCCGGCCGGGGGGCCCGTCCCGCGCCATCCCAGCCAGCTCTATGAAGCCGCGCTCGAGGGGCTGCTCCTGTTCGCGGTGCTGGCCGTCATGTTCTGGAGGACGCGCGCGCGCTACCAGCCGGGCCGCCTGGTCGGCGCCTTTTTGCTCGTCTACGGCATCAGCCGCTTCCTGGTCGAGATGGTGCGCCAGCCGGACGAAGGGCTGGAGCACCTGTCCTGGGGTCTGTCGATGGGGCAGACGCTGACCGTGCCGATGATCCTCGGCGGCGTCTACCTCATCGCGACCGCCGGGCGCCGCCGCGAGCGCGTGGAACCGGTGGCGGGCGCCGACAGCGTCGCCTAGAGGAGAAGCGGCGGAACCGGGAATACCATTCGGGCTGAGCCTGTCGAAGCCCTGACCTACTCTTAGGCGCGAATGAAATCAGGGCTTCGACAGGCTCAGCCCGAACGGAGTTTCCCTTGACCGAGCCGTCCCTTCCGGCCCGCCTCGCCCGCCTGATCGCCGCGACGGGCCCGATCCCGGTCTCGACCTTCATGGCCGAAGCGAACGCGCATTATTACGCGACCCGCGACCCGCTCGGCGCCGCCGGCGACTTCACCACCGCGCCCGAAATCAGCCAGATGTTCGGCGAGTTGATCGGCCTCTGGCTCGCCGACCTCTGGACGCGGGCGGGATCGGCGGCGGATGCCCGCTATGTCGAGCTCGGCCCCGGCCGTGGTACCCTGGCCGCCGACGCGCTGCGGGCGATGCGCCGCGCCGGGCTCGATCCCGAAGTTCATTTTGTCGAGACCAGCCCCGCCTTGCGCGCCGCGCAGGCGGAGCGCGTGCCGCAGGCGGTCTGGCACGGCGACGTCGCTACCCTGCCCACCGACGCGCCGCTGCTGATCGTCGCCAACGAATTCTTCGACGCGCTTCCGATCCGCCAGCTGGTCGCGACCAGGCGCGGCTGGCACGAGCGGCTGGTCGCACATACCGAAGCGGGCTTCGTGCCGGTGCCGGGCCCGCTGATCCCGGCGCCGCTAGCGCCTGCCGAGACGGGCACGATCGTCGAAACCTCTTCGGCGGTGCTCGGCATCGCCCGCGCGCTGGCGCAGCGGCTGGCGGCGCAGGGCGGCGCAGCCCTGATCGTCGATTACGGCCCGGCCCGCAGCGGCTCCGGCGAGACGCTGCAGGCGGTTTCCGGCCACGCCTTCGCCGATCCCTGGCAGGAACCGGGCAGCCGCGACCTCACCGCCCATGTCGATTTCGAATCGCTCGCCCGCGCCGCCGCCGCAGAGGGGGTCCGGGTCGCCGGCCCGCGCGCGCAGGGCGAATGGCTGGAGGCGATGGGGATCGGCCTGCGCGCCGAGGCGCTCGCGCGGTCGGCGCCGGAGCGGGCGGAGGAGATCGAGGCGGCGCGCGAGCGGCTGGTGGCGCGGGAGCAGATGGGTGCCTTGTTCAAGGTGCTGGCTCTGGTCTCGCCCGAATGGCCGGAACCGGCAGGCCTGTGATGATCCGATACCGCGAGCCCGGACCCGACGACGCCCCGGCCATTCGCGCCCTCTTCGAGACGAGCTTCGTCGAGACCTTCGCCCATCTCTACAAGCCCGAGGATCTCCACACCTTTCTCGGCCGGTTCACCGAGGAAGCGTGGCGCGCGGAGCTGGCCGATCCGTCCTTCGCCTTCCAACTGGCCGAGGAAGGCGCCGTGGCGGCGGGATTCGCGAAGCTCGGGCCGCGCGGACTGCCGGTGGAGACGGGGCGGTCGGGCCTGGAGCTGCGCCAGCTTTATGTCCTCAGCGCCTGGCAGGGACGCGGAATCGCGCAGGCGCTGATGGAATGGGTGCTGGCGGAGACGCGGCGGCGCGGCGCGGAGGAACTCTACCTTTCGGTCTGGGCCGGCAACGCGCGGGCGAAGCGCTTCTATCGCGGCTACGGCTTCGCTTATGTCGCGCCTTATGCGTTCATGGTCGGGTCGCAGGCGGACGAGGACGAGATATGGCGGCTGACGCTGGCGTGACGGTGCTGCGCGCGAATGCCCTCGAGGGCGTCCCACACGGCTTCCTCGGCCGGCGCGGCGGCGTCTCAGAGGGCATCTGCGCAGGCCTCAATGTCGGCCACGGCTCGGGCGACGACGCGGACGCGATCGCCGAGAATCGCCGCCGCGCCGTCGAAGCGGTCGCGCCCGGCGCGCGACTCGCGACCGTCCACCAGGTCCATTCGGCGACGGCGGTGACGGTGACCGAGCCGTGGGCTCTCCATGCGCGACCGCACGCCGACGCCATGGTCACCGACCGGCCGGGCGTCGCGCTCGGCATCCTGACCGCCGACTGCGCACCTGTGCTGTTCGCCGATGCCGCCGCGGGCGTCGTCGGCGCCGCCCATGCCGGCTGGAAGGGCGCGCTTGCCGGCGTGATCGAGGCGACGGTGGCGGCGATGGAGTCGCTCGGCGCCGAACGCGCGCGCATCGCGGCGGCGGTCGGGCCCTGCATCGCGCGCAGATCCTATGAGGTCGACCAATCCTTCTTCCGCCGCTTCGTCGACGCGGACCTCGGGAACGAGCGCTGGTTCGCGAGCGGGCGCAGCGGCCATCACGGCTTCGACCTGGAGGGATTCGTCGCGTCGCGGCTCGCAGCGGCGGGCGTCTCGCGGATCGAGGCGCTCGGCCAGGATACCTATTCGCAGCCGGATCTCTTTTACTCCTATCGGCGCTCGACCCATCGCGGCGAGCCGACCTACGGCCGCCAGATCACGCTGATCGCCGCCCCGGGCTGACGCTTGCGCGCGGCACCGATCTGGGGGAAGGTCGCGGCAAGGGGGAGACGGGAATTGCACAAGCTCATCGGCCTCGCGCGGCTCGTCGCCGCCGCCTCGGTTCTGCTCGCAGCCGGATCGGCGCAGGCGGAGGATTGGTGGTACATCAGCCACAATGACGAGCAGGTCATGCTGATCGACGCCGACACGATCAACGCAGAGGGATCGAACCGCACCGCCACCGTGCGCATCTATGCCGCCCGGCCCGACAGCCCCCGCAGCATCGGCGGCGCGCGCATCGAGACGGACTGCACGGGCAACCGTGTCCGCTACCTCCATATCACGGGCTACACGCCCGCAATGCAGGTGGTCGCCCAAGGCCCTCCTCCCGCGGGCTATCGCGAGTGGCGTCAGCTTGGGCCGACCCAGAATGGCGCGCTGGTCATCCGGTTCACCTGCGGAGAGCGGCAGACGGCGGACTGGCGGGCGCTGAGACTAGGCGCGCTCGCGGCTCGTCCCGGCGACCAGCCGATGCTCGCCACGCTCATCGCCGACGGCGTGGCGGCCCCGCTCGCCGCCTTGTTCGCCCTCGGCAGGCTGAGGCGCGAGGAGGCGGATGGACTGCTGCGCGAGGTCACGGCCGCGGAGGCCGCGGCCCTCCGCAGGCGCGGCTTCCCGCGCTGAGCCGGGCGTCGCCGTGACCGAGCGGATCGGCCTCGGGGGCGGGCTCGCCCTCTTCCTGGCGATGCTGATGCTGCCGGCGCCGGCGGCGATGCCGCCCGCCGCCTGGCACACATCGGCCATCGTCGTGCTGATGGCGATCTGGTGGATGACGCAGGCGCTGCCGCTCACCGCCACCGCTTTGGTGCCGTTCCTCGCCTTCCCCTTGTTCGGGATCATGAATGCGAGCGCGACCGCTTCATCCTATTATTCCCCGATCCTGTTCCTCGTCCTCGGCGGCGCGATCATCGCGCTAGCGATCGAGCGCACCGGCCTTCACCGCCGCCTGGCCCTGGCCATCGTCACCCGCGGCGGATCGACTCCGGCGGCGATGCTGCTCGCCTTCATGGCCGCGACCGCGATCATCAGCCTGATCGTCTCCAACACGGCGACCACCCTCATCATGATGCCGATCGCGGTCGCCGTGCTCAAGGCGGCGAAGGTCGAGGAGGGGCACACCGACGGCTTTGCCGGCGCGCTCGCCATGGGCATCGCCTTTGCGGCGTCGATCGGCGGTCTCGGCACCCTGGTCGGCTCGCCGACCAACGCCATCGCTGCCGGCATCATCGAGCGCGCTCTCGGGCTCCGCATCGATTTCCTGACCTGGGCGACCTACGGCATGCCGCTGGTCCTGATCGCCATCCCTCTCTGCTGGTTCATCCTGCTCAAGGTGCAGCGGGTCCGCCCGACCGATTTCGATCCGGCCGCGGCGCTCGCCGGAATCGGCGAGGTCGCGCCCTGGTCGGCGGCGGAAATGCGGCTGGTCCCGCTCGTCGCCGCCGTCGTCGTCGCCTGGGTGGCGCTGCCCTTCCTCACCCCCTTTCTCCCGCGCGACAGCCTCACCGACGGCACCATCGCGGTCGCCGCGGCCCTGTTGCTGTTCGTGATCCCGGACGGAACCGGCCGCGCCATCCTCAACTGGGAGGAGGCGAACCGCGCACCCTGGGGGGTGATCATGATGTTCGGCGGCGGCCTGGCGCTCGCCGCCGGCATCGGCGCATCCGGTCTCGCCGACTGGCTCGGGGTCGCGCTGCAGCCGCTGCGCCTGGTCCACCCGCTGGTCGTGGTCTGCGTGCTGGTCGCGATCGTCATCGTGATCACCGAATTCGCCTCGAACGTCGCGGCCGCGAGCGGGATCATCCCGGTCGTCGCCGGGATCATCGCCGCGACGGGCATCGATCCGATCCTGCTCGCCCTCCCCGCCGCCTGGGCGGCGAGCTGGGGCTTCATGCTGCCCTCCGGAACCGGGCCGAACGCCATCGCCTGGGCGACCGGCCACATCGCGTTGCCGCGGATGCTGAAGGCCGGGCTGATCCTCGACCTCGCCGGCGTGCCCTTGATGGTCGGAATCGTCTGGATCGTCGCCGCTTTGATCGGCTAGGAAGCCGGCGGGCAACGGACCTCACCCCTGGGCCACTCTACGAGCGGCCTTGAGCCTGCTCCCGCAGGCTCGGTCTCCCGAAGCAAATGCGATCCGCTGATAGGAGACAGACATGCGCAACGAAGACGAATCCGACCTCACCGGCGCGACTCCGCGCCGCCGCCCCAAGCCAGGCGTGCTCGAGGTCGGCGGCCGCCGGCTCAAACCCTCGACCCTGATGATGGGCCACGGCTTCGACCCGGCTCTGTCGGAGGGCTCGCTCAAGCCCCCGATCTTCCTGACCTCCACCTTCGTCTTCGAGAATGCGGCGGCCGGCAAGCGCCACTTCGAGGGCGTCACCGGCAAGCGGCCGGGCGGGGCCGAGGGCCTCATCTATTCGCGCTTCAACGGCCCGAACCAGGAGATACTCGAAGACCGGCTCGGCCTCTGGGAGGATGCCGAGGACGCGCTCAGCTTCTCCTCGGGCATGTCGGCGATCTCGACGCTTCTGCTCGCCTTCGTTCAGCCCGGCGACATCGTCGTCCACTCGGGCCCGCTCTATGCCGCGACCGAGACCCTGATCGCGCGCATCCTCGGGCGGTTCGGCGTCAAATGGCTCGATTTCCCGGCGGGGGCGACCCAGCCGGAGATCGAAGCCGTGCTCGAGCGCGCCAAGGCGATGGGCCGGGTCTCGCTCATCTATCTCGAGAGCCCCGCCAACCCGACCAACGCCCTGGTCGACGTCGAGGCCGTCGCGGCAGCGCGCGCCGCGGTGCTCGGCGACGAGCGGCCGCCGATCGCGATCGACAACACCTTCCTCGGCCCGCTCTGGGCGCAACCGTTGCGCCAGGGCGCCGACCTCTCGGTCTATTCGCTGACCAAATATGCCGGCGGCCACAGCGACCTCGTCGCCGGCGGCATCACCGGCTCCAAGGAGCTGATCAACACCATCCGGATGCTTCGCAACACGATCGGCACCATCACCGATCCGAACACCGCATGGATGCTGCTGCGCTCGCTCGAAACCCTGGAGCTCCGGATGGAGCGGGCGGGCGAGAATGCTGCCAAGGTCTGCGCGTTCCTGCGCGATCACCCCAAAGTGGAGAGCGTCGGCTATCTCGGCTTCCTCGAGGAAGGCGGCGACGCCCGCCAGGCCGACATCTACCGGCGCCACTGCACCGGCGCCGGATCGACCTTCTCGCTTTACCTCAAGGGCGGCGAGAAGGAGGCGTTCGCCTTCCTCGACGCGCTCAAGATCGCGCATCTCGCGGTCAGCCTCGGCGGCACCGAGACGCTGGCGAGCGCGCCGGCGGCGATGACCCACCTGTCGGTGCCCGAGGAGCGCAAGCAGGCGCTCGGCATCACCGACAATCTCGTCCGAATCTCGATCGGCGTCGAGGACCCGGACGACCTCGTCGCCGATTTCGCGCAGGCCCTGGAAGCGGTCTGAGCCGGAAAGCGAGGGCCCCGACAGGGACTCGGCAGGGCCCTCGCCCCCGCCCTTGCGGCGGGACCGGAAGTGATCGCGCTTATCGAGGCTCGGCCCCGGGCTGGGCTGCGGCCGGCAGGACCCAGCTCACCGCAATGGTCTGCCAGCCGGCCGTCGGACGTCCCGCGGCGTCCACCGCGGGATTGAAGCGGAAGCGGCGCTGGGCGAGCGAGCAGGCGGTGTTGTCGAGCGCGCGATGGCCGCTGGACTCGGCGAGCTCACAGGTCGTCACCCTGCCATCCTCCCTGACCCGCAAGCGCAGCAGCGAAACGCCCTCCGCCTGATCCCGAAGCGCCGCGGCCGGATAATCTTGATTGCTGATCCGCCCCGACCGCTGGACGGCCGGCCGGGCCATTGAGCGCTCCGACGCGCTTTGGGCGAGCAGAGCGACACTCGATGTGAAAAGCGCGACGACGATCATGCCCCCTCCCCAAGCGGCTCGATCATAGAAGAAAGCACTATCGGTTCGAATTCAAGTGGAAATGATCGGTTCGTCTTACGTCAACAGACTGTTTACAAATCCAGCTCGTGTAAATTCTGTATTTACATTCGTCACAGCTTGGATTTCTTTCTGTCGCTCCAGTCTACGACTTGCCAGCCTTCTGCTTCTGCCAGGCGGATCAGGCGGCGATGGGGGTTGGCGGCCACCGCTTCGTCGGCCCAGCGGTGGACGTGGTGGTCGGAGACGTGGTCGGAATAGAAGCGGATGTGGACCGCTTCCCGCTCCAGCCCCGCCTGCTGCAGCCAGGCCTCGATCATGTCGAGCTTGCCGAGGCCGTAGCAATTGGCGCCGTCGATCCGGGCGACGATGCGGCCCTTGCCGTCGCGCAGCGTATCCGTGGCGATGACGTCGTCGAAGCCGAGCCGGCGCGCGATGGCCGCGGCATAGAGCCGGTAGGAGGCGGTCGCCATCACCAGGCGCCGCCCCGCCGCCCGATCCGCCGCGATGCTGCGCCGGGCGCCCGGCATGACGTTGGTGGCGAGCTGGCGCTCCGCGAAGCTCTCGACCACCGGCTCGAGCCGCTCCGGCGCGATGGCGCGGCCGATCATGAGCAGGTAGTTCCATTCCTTGAGCCGGGCGCGGTCGATCAGCTTGAGACCATAAGCGGCGAGCGTCAGTGCGACGAGCGGCAGCAGGAGGAGGCGCCAGGGCGCCAGCCTCGTGCAAGCGTGGATCAGGAACGGTGTGTACGTGGCGCGCCGGGTGATGGTGCGGTCCATGTCGTAGATGGCGAGCTGGCGCTTCACGGAACCCGGGCAAGCACAAGTGCGTAGCGGCTGTCCATCCTCGGCGCGCTTGCCGCCCGCCTCCTTTTGAAGCAGTGTCCCCTCCTCGATGAGCATCATGCCCGATTTCACCCAGTCGAACGAGGACGGCCGCAGCGTTTTGCGCTTCACCGGCAATCTGACGCTGGCGAGAATTCGCAAACTCACCGAACGGCTGAATGAGATCGGCGACGACCGGCCGCGCGTCGATCTGTCGGCGGTCGACCGGATGGATACGGTCGGCGCCTGGGTCATCTACAAGCTCAAACGCGATCACCGCGCCGAGATCGTCGGCGAGAGCGACGAGCACCGGTCCCTGCTCGACCAGGTCGAAAAGGCCGACCAGGCGGTCAAGGTCCGCCCCGACAGCACGCCGGCCTTCTACCGCGTGGTCGGCCAGATCGGCGCCGGCACGGCGATGGCGGGACGGACGCTGTACGGGTTGCTCGGTTTCTTCGGCGGCCTCCTGGTTTCGCTGTGGAACGTGATGACCCATCCGCGGCGCTTCCGGATCAACTCGGTCGTCACCAATTTCGAGCATGTCGGCATCCACGCTTTGCCGATCATCGGCCTGATGAGCTTCCTCGTCGGCATTGTCATCGCCCAGCAGGGGGCGGTCCAGCTCCGCCAGTTCGGCGCGGAGATCTACACGATCAACCTGATCGGCCGGAGCTCCATCAAGGAGCTGGGACTGTTGATGACGGCGATCATGGTCGCCGGCCGCTCGGGGTCGGCCTTCGCGGCGCAGATCGGATCGATGAAGCTGAGCGAGGAAGTCGACGCGATGCGCACGATCGGTGTCTCGCCGATGGAGGCGCTGGTCGTTCCGCGGGTCCTTGCCACCGTGCTGCTGATGCCGGTGCTCGGCTTCTACGCCTCGATCCTGGCGATTATCGGGGGCGCGATGTTCGTCTGGATCGACCTCGGCATTCCGCTGGTGACCTTCATCCAGCGGACGCGCGAGGTCGTGCCCGAAACCGACCTGTGGCAGATGCTGATCAAGGCGCCGGTGTTCGGGCTGATCATCTCGATGGCCGGCTGCTTCCAGGGCTTGCAGGTCGAAGGCAATGCCGAATCGGTCGGGCTGCGGACCACGGCGGCCGTGGTGCAGGCGATCTTCCTGGTCATCGTCCTCGACGCCTTCTTCGCCGTCTTCTTCACCTCGATCGGCTGGCTGTGAGCGACGAAGCGCCGATCATCCAGGTCCGCGGCCTGAAGAACAGCTTCGGCGAGCAGATCGTCCACGAGGGGCTCGACCTCGACGTGCGCAAGGGCGAGATTCTCGGCGTGGTCGGCGGCTCGGGCACCGGCAAGTCGGTGCTGATGCGCTCGATCATCGGTCTCCAGATTCCGGACGAAGGCGAGATCACCGTGTTCGGCGAGTCGATGATCGGCCGACCCGAGGAGGAAGCGAAGCACGTCCGCCGCCGCTGGGGAATCCTGTTCCAGGGCGGCGCGCTGTTCTCGACCCTGACCGTGGCCGAAAACGTCCAGGTCCCGATCAAGGAATATTTCCCGCGAATGGACGAGACCCTGCTCGACGAGATCGCCGCCTACAAAGTGGTGATGAGCGGCCTCGGGCCCGAGGCCGGACCGAAATACCCCTCGGAGCTTTCGGGCGGCATGAGGAAGCGCGCCGGCATCGCGCGTGCGCTCGCCCTCGATCCGGAGCTCATGTTTCTCGACGAGCCGACGGCGGGGCTCGACCCGATCGGCGCCGCGGCCTTCGACGAGCTCATCGTCCAGCTGCGCGACGCGCTCGGCCTCACCGTCTTCCTGATCACCCACGATCTCGACACGCTCTACGCGATCTGCGACCGGGTGGCGGTGCTAGCCGTCCGCAAGGTCGTGGCGATTGGAACGATTCCGGAATTATTGGCTTTGGACCACGAATGGATTCAGGAGTATTTCAGGGGACCGCGAGGCCGCGCCGCCGCGACCGTGGATAAGAGGGAAAGAGCCAGGGGCTGATGGAAACCCGTTCGAACCATATCCTCGTCGGCAGCGTCGTCCTCGGGCTGCTCGCCTTGCTGGTCGTCTTCATCATCTGGCTGAGCCAGGTGTCGGGGGACAGCGAGCAGGGCTACGACATCTTCTTCCGCCAGTCGGTCGAGGGTTTGGCCAAAGGCACGGCGGTCACCTATAACGGCGTGCCGGTCGGCCAGATCGAGGAGATCGACCTCGAGGAGCGCAACCCGGAGTTCGTGCGGGTGCGGATCGGGGTGCGCGACCAGACTCCGATCCTGCAGGGCACGACGGCGACCATCCGCGGAGTCGGCTTCACCGGCCTCTCCCAGATCCAGCTCAACCCGCCGGAAATCCCGGCACGCGGGCGGCGTCCTCCGGAGATTGGCTGCCCCGGCGAGAACCGCACCGCGCAATGTCCGTACGGCGTGCCCGTCATCCCGACGCGCCCAGGTGCGATCGGCCAGCTGCTCAACACCGCGCCCGAGCTGCTCGAACGAATATCGACGCTGACCGAGCGGCTGACGCAGTTGCTCTCGGACCGCAACCAGGAGTCGATCGCCGGCATCCTCGCCAACACCGAGGCGATCAGCCGCTCGCTCGCCGAACGATCGCCGGAGATCGCGGCCACCCTGGCTGAGGCCCGCATCGCCATCCGCCAGGCCGGTCTGGCGGCCGAGCGGGCCGGGCAGCTGATGGCCTCGACCGACCGGCTGGTGAACCAGGAGGGGCGGCCGCTCGTCAACGACCTGCGCCACACGATCCGCGCCGCCGAGCAGAGCATGGAGAATCTCAACGCGGTGCTGGCCGAGGCGCGGCCGGGGGTGAACGCATTCACCAACCAGACCCTGCCCCAGGTCGGCGAGTTGATGCGTGACCTTCGTGAGACCTCGGAGTCGCTGCGCGCGATCACGACGCGGATCGAGCGGCGCGGCATCGGCGGCATCATCGGCGGCGAGTCGCTGCCGGACTATCGAGGAAGAAGAAACAAGCAATGAGACTGCGCGCCCTTATCGCCGCGGCCGCGGCCCTTGCCTTAGCGGGCTGCTTCGGCGGCGGCGCACCGAGCGAGCTCCTCACCCTGCGCGCGGACCAGACCAGGCCGGCCGGCGACGCCCGTACGGCGGGCCCGGGCGAGGCGATCACCGTCGCCGAGCCCACCGTGCCGGTCGCGCTCGCCACGACCCGCGTCCCGGTCTACGTCGCGCCGCAGACCATCCAGTATCTGCGCGGCGCCTTCTGGTCGGACGATCCCAGCGAGCTGTTTCGCGCGGTCATCGCCGAGACGGTCTCCGCGCGCACGGGGCGCGTCGTCCTCGACCCGGGCCAGTTCACCCACGAGCCGGGCGCCCGCCTCACCGGCCAGCTGCTGATGTTCGGCCTCGACGCCGACCGGATGGAGGCGGTGGCACTCTACGACGCGGTGCTCGAGCGCGGCCGCAATTCGATCGCGACGCAGCGCTTCGAGGCGCGCGTGCCCGTCTCCGCCGCCGAGGCCGCGATCGTCGCCCCGGCGCTCAACCAGGCCGCCAACCAGGTCGCCGAGCAGGTCGCCGCCTGGGTCGGGGGGCGCTAGACCAGGCTCTTGCTGGCCTGCTCGTAAACGTCCTTTGAAAGGCCGGGCGCGGCGACGATCCGTTCCAACTCCGCGCGCATCTTCGCGCCGCGCGCCTCGTCGAAGCGGCGCCAGCGGCCGAGCGGGGGAACGAGCCGCGCTGCGGTCTGCGGATTGATCCGGTCGGCGGCGAGGATCATGTCGGCGAGGAAGCGATAACCGTCGCCGGAGGCGCGGTGCAGCGCCCGCTGGTTGGCGGCGAAGGCGCCGACGAGCGCGCGCAGCCGGTTCGGATTGGTGAGCGTGAAATCCCGATGCCGCGCCAGCGCTGCGACCTGCTCCAGCGCGTCGTCGCGGGTCGAGAGCGCCTGTGTGGTGAACCATTTGTCGAGGACCAGAGCATCGTCGCGGTAGCGGCCGTAAAAGGCGGCCAGCACCGCCTCGCGCTCGGGCGCGTCGCCGTTGACGAGCACGCTGAGCGCGCCCTGGCGATCGGTCATGTTGTCGGCCTCGTCATAATGACGCTTGGCGATACCCGCCGCATCGGGAACGCGGCCGGCGTAGAGATAAGCGAGCGCGACGTTGCGCAGCCTGCGCGCGCCGTTGGCCGCGGGCGAATATTCGTAGCGGTTGGCGGCGTGCGCGGCGTAGGCCGAGCGCCACAGGCTCTCCAGCCCGGCGCCGAGCGCGGAGCGCAGCGCCTCGCGGACGCGGTGGACGGCCTCCGGATCGACCGTGTCGAGCTGGTCGCCGATGAAGCTTTCGCTCGGCAGCAGCACCGCCTCCGCGACGAAAGCCGGATCGAGCGTTTCGTCTTCGAGCGTGCGCCGCACCGCCTCGATCACCGGGCCGTGATCCTCCCGCCCCTCGCGAAGGGCGGCGAGCAGCGTCTGCAGCATCAGCTGCTGCATCGCCTCGTAGCGTGCGAACGGATCGTCGTCGTGCGCGGAGAGGAAGGCGAGCTCTTGCGGGCTTCGGTCGCTGTCGACGGTCACCGGCGCCGAGAAGTCGCGGTTGAGGGACAGGACCGGCCGCTCGCCAAGCCCGTCGAACACAATCTCCTCCGCATCCCGGTCGAGGAGCACCAGCCGCTCGTCGAGCTTCGCGCCGCTGGCCTCACCGAACAAAGCGAGCCTGAGCGGGATCGGCATCGGCTGCTTCGCCGGCTGGCCGGGAGTCGGCGGCACGTGCTGGGAGAGCCGCAGCCGTGCGCCGCTGCCGCCATGCGCCAGTTCGGCCCGCACCCGCGGCGTGCCGGCCTGGGAATACCAGAGCCGGAAGCGCGACAGGTCGATGCGGCCAGCTTCCTCCATCGCGCAGACGAAATCCTCGCAGGTCACCGCCTGCCCGTCGTGGCGCTCGAAATAGAGGTCGGCACCCGCTCGAAACCGCTCCGGGCCGAGCAAGGTGTGCAGCATCCGGATCAGCTCGGCGCCCTTGTTGTAGACCGTGGCCGTGTAGAAGTTCGCGATCTCCATATAGGTATCGGGCCGCACCGGATGGGCGAGCGGGCCGCCATCCTCGGGGAACTGCGCGGCCCTCAGCGTGCGCACATCCTCGATGCGCTTGACTGCCGCCGATCCCTGGTCGGCGGAGAATTGCTGGTCGCGAAATACGGTGAAGCCCTCCTTGAGCGAGAGCTGGAACCAGTCGCGGCAGGTGACCCTGTTGCCCGACCAATTGTGGAAATATTCGTGCGCGACGACGCCGGCGATCGCGTCGTAATCGGCGTCCGTCGCCGTGTCCGGGTCCGCCAGGATGTAGCGGGAGTTGAAGATGTTGAGGCCCTTATTCTCCATCGCGCCGAAATTGAAATCCGCGACGGCGACGATGTTGAAGACGTCGAGATCATATTCGCGGCCGTAGACATCTTCGTCCCACTTCATGGCCGCCTTCAGCGAAGCCATGGCGTGCTCGGTCCTGGGCAGGTCCCCTTCGCGGACCCAGATGCCGAGTTCGACCTTGCGGCCCGAACGGGTGACGAAGCTGTCGCGGTTGGCGACGAGGTCGCCCGCGACCAGCGCGAACAGGTAAGAGGGCTTGGGATACGGATCGTGCCATTCCGCCCAGTGCCGCCCACCCTCCAGCCCGCCGGCGCCGACCGGGTCGCCGTTCGAGAGCAGCACCGGGTATTTCGCCTTGTCGGCGACCATCTTCACCCGGAAGCGGCTCAGTACGTCCGGCCGGTCCGGAAAGGGCGTGATGCGCCGGAACCCCTCGGCCTCGCATTGGGTGCAGAGGATGCCGCCGGAGTCGTAGAGGCCCATCAGCTGGGTATTGGCTGCGGGCGCGATCTCTACCTCGGTCTCGATCGTTGCTCGCTCGCCGTCGAGCGCGACGAGAAGGACGTTGCCCTCGCGGCGAGGCTCCACGGGCTCCCCGTCGACAGTCAGCCGCAGGACCTCGAGCCCCTCCGCGTCGAGCCGCAGCGGGCCGCTGCCATTGTGCACGGCCTCGATCCGCGACCGGACCAAGGTCCGCTCCGCCCCCAGGTCGAATTCGAGCGCGATCTCCGGCACCAGCCAGGCGGGCGGGCGATAGTCTTCGCGGCGGATTGCGGAGGGCGGCGCGGCGGCGGCGATCTGGGCATCGAGCATCAGCGGCATCTAGGAGCGAGGAGGGGCCGGCGCAATCGGAGCGCCCGCTTGCGGCCATGCTCGGCCGCGGTTAACCTGCGCAGACCGCTCGGGGAATGCAGATGAAGACGACACGCAGGCTCAGCCGCCGCTCTTTTCTTGCGAGCGTCGCCGGGGGTGCGGTGCTCGGCGGCGGCGCGCTGGTCGCACTTTCGGGCAGCGCAAGCGCGGTCCAGCGCAGCGACAATGACAGCGGCCCGCGCGCCGACCCGCCCGGCCGCGGCACCCGCACCGGCCGCACCGACAGCGACGCTTCCGACCGGCCCGGACGCGGCACCGTCACCGGCTTCACCGACCAGGATCCGGGCGATCCGGCCAATCGCGGCCGGCGCTGCAACGATTCCGATCCGGGCGACCCGGCAACGTCCGGCGCGCCGCGCTGCTGAGCCTTCGTATCCGACATTTGTCGGAATTTACGTGACGCCCGCGCAACGTCATCCTCTCGCGACCCAGAACGTGTCCGCCAGGGAGTCGCGAGATGAAGATCACCCGTAAGCTCAGCCGCCGTTCGTTCCTCGGCACCGTCGCAGGCGGCGCCGTCGCCGGCGGCAGCCTGCTCGTGCTCGGCGGCGAGGCGCAGGCGGTCCAGACCGACAATGATACCGGCCGTTATGCGGACCCGGTCGGCGGCGGCCGCGGCCGCGGGCGCAGCGGCGTCACCGACAACGATACCGGCAGCCGTGCCGATCCGGTCGGCAACGGCCGCGGGCGGCGCGGCAGCGGCATCACCGACAACGATCGCGGGAGCCGCGCCGATCCGGCCGGCAACGGGCGCGGACGGCGCGGCGGCGGCGTCACCGACAACGATACCGGCCGCTATGCCGACCCGGTCGGCCGGGGCCGCGGACGCCGGGGCACCGGCATCACCGACAGCGATCCGGGCGATCCGGCGAACAACGGCCGCGGCCGCCGCTCCTGCAGCGACAGCGACAGCGGCCGCTACGCCGATCCGGGCGGGCGCGGCCGCCGCTGCTGATAGAGGTTCACGGCGCTTCGGCCGGCGGTGGAGGCCGCCGGCCGAAGTTCGTTCGGCTTGACCTCGCCTCGTCCCGGGTGCTTACGCCGCCGCGATGAGCGACGTCCGAAACCGCCTCGCCGAGCTCAACATCACCCTTCCGGAGGCGGCGGCGCCGGTCGCGGCCTACGTCCCCGCCGTGCTCGCCGGCAGTCTCCTCCACATTTCGGGACAGGTCTCCTTCGAGGCCGGGCAGCTGCTCACCGGGCGGATCGGCGAGGAGCGCGATCTCGATTTCGGGATCCGCGCGGCGCGCGCCTGCGGGCTGATGCTGCTCGCCCAGATCGAGAAGGCGGTCGGGCTCGATCGGGTCGAGCGGATCGTGAAGCTCGGCGTGTTCGTCAACAGCGCCGGCGCGTTCACCGACCAGCCCAAGGTCGCCAACGGCGCGTCCGAGCTGATGGAAGAGGTGTTCGGCGAAGCGGGCCGGCATGCACGCGCCGCGGTCGGCGTGGCGTCCCTGCCGCTCGGCGCCGCGGTCGAGGTCGATGCGATTGTCGCCGTCAAGGCTGCTTGACGACTTCTTCGCGCCGCCCCCGGTCGCCGCGCGGATCGACTGGCTGACGGCGCAGCCTTTCGCGCATCGCGGCCTGCACGGCGCGCATGTCGTCGAGAATTGCCGCGCCGCCTTCGAAGCCGCGGTGGCCGCCGGGCACGGCATCGAGCTCGACGTCCAGGCCAGCCGCGACGGCGAGGCGATCGTGTTCCACGATTACGATCTGAAGCGTCTCACGGGCGAGGAAGGCCGCGTCGGCGACCGCAGCGTCGCCGAGCTGCAGCAGATCGCGCTTGCCGGCGCCGGCGAGACCATCCCGACCCTGATCGACGTCGTCCACCTCGTCGATTCGCGCGCGCCGCTGCTGATCGAGGTGAAGGCGCCGTCGCGTCACGTCGCCGCGCTCTGCGCCTCGGTGCTCCGCGCCGTCCGCGACTATCCCGGGCTGATGGCGGTGATGTCGTTCAACCCCGAGGTCGGCCGCTGGTTCTGGCGCAACGGGCGCGGCATCACCCGCGGCCTCGTCGTCACCGAGCGCAAGCGCCGCCGCATCCACGGCGGCCTCGAGCGGCGGCTGTCGCTGTGGCGGGCGCGGCCGCACTTCCTTGCCTACGACGTCCGGGACCTGCCCTCCGGTTTCGCGCGCCGGCAGCGCCGGCGGGGATTGCCGGTGCTGACCTGGACGGTGCGCGGCGAGAGCCAGCGCGAGACGGCGGCGCGCGAGGCCGACCAGATCATCTACGAGGACAGGTGAGCGAGCCCGATATCCTCGCGCGGGTGGCGGGCGGCGTCGGCTCCTTCGAGGCCGCCGACTGGGATCGCTGCGCGGGCGACGCGAATCCGTTCACCACCCACGCTTTCCTCGCCGCGCTCGAGGAGAGCGGCAGCGTCGGCCCCGGCACCGGCTGGCAGCCGGCGCCGGTCGCGATCGACGGCGGCGACGGGCGTCCGGCGGCCGTCCTCCCCGCTTATGTGAAGAGCCACAGCAGGGGCGAATATGTCTTCGATCACGGCTGGGCCGACGCCTACGAAAGGGCGGGGGGAGATTATTATCCCAAGCTGCAGATCGCGGTGCCGTTCACGCCGGCGCCCGGCCGGCGGCTGCTCGCCGCCGAAGAGGCGCTGGCGCCGGCCCTGATCCGCGCCGCGGAGGCGCTCGTCCTCCAGAACGGCCTCTCCTCGGCCCACGCCACCTTCATCGACCCGCAGGAGGTGGAGGCGTTCGAACGGGCCGGCTGGCTGATCCGGATCGACACCCAGTTCCACTGGCTGAACGAGGGCTATGGCGGCTTCGACGACTTCCTCGCCTCGTTGTCGTCGCGCAAGCGCAAGGCGATCCGCAAGGAGCGCGCGACGGCGCTCCAAGGGCTGGAGGTGCGGCTGCTGCGCGGCGACGAGATCGTGGAGCGGGATTGGGACGCCTTCTGGGCCTTCTACCAGGATACGGGGAGCCGCAAATGGGGGCGCCCCTATCTGACGCGCGATTTCTTCTCCCTGCTCGGCGAGCGCATGGCCGGGCGGCTGCTGCTGGTCATGGCCTATCGGGGGGCCGAGCCGGTGGCGGGGGCGCTCAACCTGATCGGCGCGGACGCGCTGTACGGCCGCTATTGGGGCACCTTGACCGATGCGCCGGGGCTGCATTTCGAGCTATGCTATTATCAGGCGATCGAATGGGCGATCGCCCACGGCGTCGCCCGGGTCGAGGCCGGCGCGCAGGGCGAGCATAAATTGAGCCGGGGCTACAGGCCGGTGCCGACTTTCTCGGCGCATTTCCTCGCGGACCGGCGGCTACGGGACGCCGTCGCGGATTTCCTCGAGGTCGAGCGGCGGGCGGCGCTTCGCGAGATCGCGGCGCTCGGCGACTTCACGCCGTTCCGCCGCGGCTGAGCTTCAGGCGACGCGGCGCCAGCTTTCCGACAGCCAGGAGCGCGCCTGGCGCTGTGCCTCGGCGATTTCCCTGGCGGTCATCTCCTCGGCGATGTCGGCGCGGCATTGCTGGCCGAGCGCGCTGCCGTTGAGCGCGGCGAGATTGAACCATTTATGCGCTTCGATGAGGTCGATCTCGGTGCCGCAGGTGCCGGTCGAATAAGCCACTCCGAGCCGATAGAGGGCGTCGGCATCGCCGGCGGCGGCTTCGGAGACCAGGCTTTCCATCAGGAATGCGGCCGATTTCGCGCTTGTACCCATGACATGCTCCCCTGTTTTCGCCTGTCGAGGAGATGTTTCGGCCACCGGGTCCAAAGAAATGGTTAACGCGGAGGTGACCTTCGTTCCCCTCCCCTTGAGGGGGAGGGGTTAGGGGAGGGGTGGAGTCAATGAAGTACGATGACTCTCCGGAGACTCCACCCCCACCCAAACCCTCCCCCCTCGAGGGGGAGGGCTCTAGTCAGCGACCGGCGCTACCGGCAGATTGTCGATCAGCCGCGTCTGCCCCAGCCAGGCCGCCGCAAGCAGGCGCGCAGGCCGTTGGGGGCGCTCCACCGGCGCCAGCGTCTCGGCGTCGCGGAGCTCTACATAGTCGATCGGATCGAAGCCGGCGCGCGCGAGCGCGTCGCGCGCCCTGGCGAGGGCCTCCCCGGCGGGGCGACCCTCGCCGATCGCCTGCGACGCCTCGCCGAGGGCGCGTGGCAGCGCCCGCGCCGCGCGGCGCTCCTCGTCGGTCAGATAGAGGTTGCGCGAGGACAAAGCGAGGCCGTCGGCGTCGCGCTGGGTCGGCAGGCCGAGGATCTCGACCGGGAGCGCGCGCTCGGCGACCATCTGGCGAACCACGAGCAGCTGCTGATAGTCCTTTTCGCCGAACAAGGCGACATCGGGCGCGACCTGCTCGAACAGCCGCGCAACGACGGTCGCGACGCCGTCGAAATGGCCGGGACGGGAGTCGCCGTCGAGGCCGCGGCCCGCCGGCCCGGCGGCGACGGAAGTCTCCGGCCCGTCGGGATAGATGGTGGCGACGTCGGGCGCCCACAGGATTTCGACCCCGGCCTCCTCCAGCATCTTGGCGTCGCTCGCTTCGCGCCGCGGATAGCGGGCGAGGTCCTCGTCCGGTCCGAACTGGGTCGGATTGACGAAGATCGAGGCAACGACGTGGCTCGCCCGCCGCCGCGCCTCCTCGACCAGGGCCATGTGCCCGGCGTGGAGCGCGCCCATGGTGGGAACGAAGGCGATGGTGCCGCCGCCGGCCTTCAGCGCCGCCACGGCCGCGCGCAATTCCTCTTTTTCTCGGATAATGCGCACTGGCCCTTGGCCTCCCATGGCCGGCTGGCCTATTCGAGCAGCGGGCCCTTAGACGGCGCCCGCCTGGACAATCAAGTGGGGGCAGAGTGGCCGCGCCGCACATCATCGTCTTCGCCAACGAGAAGGGCGGCACCGGCAAGTCGACCACCGCGGTCCACACCGCGGTCGCGCTCGCCGCCGGCGGTCGCCGCGTCGCCGCGCTCGACCTCGACACGAGGCAGCGCACCCTCGGCCGCTATCTGGACAATCGTCAGGCGACGGTCGGCCGCATCGGCGCCGAGCTGGTCATGCCGGCCTACGAGACCTTCGATCCCGCCAAAGGCGAGGAGGTCGATGCGCAGATCGACCGGGTCGGCGCCGATGTGGAGGTGCTGGTCGTCGACACGCCCGGCCGCGACGACCCGCATGCGCGCGCCGCCATGCTGCGCGCCGACACCCTGGTGACGCCGATCAACGACAGCTTCGTCGATCTCGACCTGATCGGTGAGGTCGATGCCGAGACCTACAAGATCCGCCGGCCGAGCTTCTATGCCGAGCTGGTCTGGCGCAGCCGCACCCAGCGCGCCAAGGCCCACAATGCCAGCGTCGACTGGGTCGTGCTGAGGAACCGGATGCAGCATATCGAGGCGCGCAACATGCGGCGCGTCGGCCTCGCGCTAGAGGAGCTGTCGCGCCGGGTCGGCTTCCGGATCATCCCCGGCCTCGGCGAGCGCGTCATCTATCGCGAGCTGTTTCCCAAGGGCCTGACCCTGCTCGACCTCGCCCAGATCGGCGAGGTTGGCCTCAGCCACATCGCCGCCCGCCAGGAGCTGCGCGAGATGATCGCCGGCTTCAGCCTGCCCGACGCCGGGCGCGCGCCCGCCGAGGCACCCGAGGCCGCCGTCGCCCAGTGATGGCGAAATTCCTTCTCTTCCTCGCGCTCGCCGGCGCCGTCTACCTCTGGTGGAAACGGCGGACGGCCGCGCGGCCGGCGCGGATGCCGGCCGCCGAGGCGCGGCGGCTGCTCGGCGTCGACGAGGGCGCCAGCCTCGCCGACATCCGCGCCGCCCACCGCCGCCTGATCGCCCGCGTCCACCCCGATGCCGGCGGCTCGGCCGACCTCGCCGAGCGGGTCAACGCCGCGCGCGACACGCTCGTCGCCGAAATGAACCGCAGGACGCCTCGCGCGTCTTGAAGCCGTCCCCGCGTCCGATCCACGGAGCCCCCCGCATGAGCCACCGCTTCAACCCGACCTCTTTGCGCGAGTATGACATACGCGGCATCGTCGGGCAGACGCTGGGCCAGGACGACGCCGAGGCGGCCGGGCGCAGCTTCGGCACGGTGCTGCGGCGCGCGGGCGGCACCCGCGTCGCGGTCGGGCGCGACGGGCGCGAGAGCTCGCCGGGGCTGGAGCGGCGGCTGATCGAGGGGCTGACCAGGGCCGGCGTCGATGTCGTCCGGATCGGGATCGGGCCGACGCCCATGCTCTATTTCGCCGAGGCCGAGCTCGAGGTGGACGGCGGCATCATGATCACCGGCAGCCACAATCCCGGCAATTACAACGGCTTCAAGATGGTGCACCGCCACGCCGCCTTCTTCGGCGCCGAGATCCAGGCGCTCGGCCGGATGGCCGAGGCCGGCGACTGGGAGGAAGGGAGCGGCACCGTCGGCGACGCCGACGTGATGGACCTGTATGTCGACCGCCTTGTCGAGGATTTCGGCGGCGGGCCGTTTCGGATCGGCTGGGACGCCGGCAACGGCTCGGGCGGTCCGGTGGTCGAGCGGCTCGTCAAGAAGCTGCCGGGCGAGCATCACCTCCTCTTTACCGAGGTCGACGGCCGCTTCCCCAACCACCATCCCGACCCGACCGTCGAGGCCAATCTGGAGGATCTGAAGCGCCTCGTCGCCGAGAAGAACCTCGACTTCGGCGTCGCGCTGGACGGCGACGCGGACCGGATCGGCGCGATCGACGGCGAGGGGCGCGTGATCTGGGGCGACCAATTGCTCGGCATCCTCGCCGAGCCGGTGCTGCAGGACCTCCCCGGCTCGACCATCATCGCGGACGTCAAGGCGAGCCAGGCGCTCTACGAGCGGATCGCGGAGCTCGGCGGCGTGCCCTTGATGTGGAAGACCGGCCACAGCCTGATCAAATCGAAGATGAAGGAGACCGGGGCGCCGCTCGCCGGCGAGATGTCGGGCCACATCTTCTTCGCGCACCGCTGGTACGGCTTCGACGACGGCATCTATTCGGCGGTGCGCCTGATCGAGGCGGTCAGCCGCCTCGGCGGGTCGCTGACCGCGCTCAAATCCGCCATGCCGCCGGTGATCAACACGCCGGAGATGCGCTTCCAGGTCGACGAGGCCCGCAAGTTCGCCGTGGTCGACGAAGTGCTGGAGCGCCTCCGCGCCGCCGGCGCCGAGGTCAACGACACCGACGGCGCACGCGTGAACACGCCCGACGGCTGGTGGCTGCTGCGTGCGTCCAACACCCAGGACGTGCTCGTCGCCCGCGCCGAAGCGCAGACCCACGAAGGGCTCGACCGGCTGCTGGCGCAGATCGACGAGCAGCTCGCCCGGTCGGGCCTCGAGCGCGGCGAGCAGGTCGCGCACTGAGATGCCCAGGCTCTACCCGGAGGCGCTGCTCTTCTGCGTCGTCTGGGTCGCGCTCGCGGTCGCCGGCTGGGCCTATGCCGGCATGCGCGCCGGCCTCGCGCTCTCGGTCGGCCTGTTCCTGATCGTCATGCCGGCAAGCGCGATCACATTGTCGAGGACGGGCAACTTCGCGCTGGAGCGCGCCGTGCGGTGGGGGATATTGATCCTCGCAGCTTTGATCCTCGTCTCCGTCGCCGACCTTTCCTAAGGGACGCGTTCCGCCGTAGGCCTGTCGGGACCAACAAGCTTGGCGGCCGGCGCACCCAACCGCATCACGACGAACTCTTCTCCAGCTTCGACTCGGCGGATGTAATAGGAAAACCGTGTCCTAAGCTCCGAAATGTCGACCTTTGTCATCCCGTGTCTCGACTACTCGTAGGGACTCTTCATACCATCCCTGAAGTTGAAATCGAGAGTGTGGAACCCCTTCAATCGTCCTCATCCTCGCGCCCGACCAGATTAAGCTCCCGCGCCTTGATCTGGTGGAGGGCGCACCAGTGCATGAGGGCGTCCTCGCGGCCGTGCGTGATCCAGACTTCGCGGGGGGCGAGCTCGCGGATGGTCCGGGTGAGCTCGTCCCAGTCCGCGTGGTCGGACACGATCAGCGGCAGCTCGACGTTGCGCTGGCGGGCGCGCTGGCGGACGCGCATCCAGCCCGACGCCATCGCCGTGATCGGCTCGGGCAGGCGGCGCGACCAGCGGTCGTTGAGGGCGCCGGGCGGGGCAATCACGATGCGGCCGCGAAGCGCGTCCTTCTTCGCGCCGGTGGCGGGGCGGATGTCGCCGAGCGCGACGCCATGCTCCTCATAGAGGTCGCAGAGGCGCTGGAGGGCGCCGTGGATGTAGATCGGCGCGCTATGGCCGCGGCCTCTGATCTCGGCGATCAGCCGCTGCGCCTTGCCCAGCGCATAGGCGCCGACCAGCACGCAGCGCTCGGGATTGTCGTGCAGCCGGGCGAGCAGCCGGTCGATCTCGCTCGCTGTCTCGGGATGGCGGAAGACCGGGAGGCCGAAGGTGGCCTCGGTGACGAAGATGTCGCAGGGTACGGGCTCGAAGGGCGGGCAGGTCGGATCGGGACGGCGCTTGTAGTCGCCCGAGACGACGACCCGCTCCCCTTTATGTTCGAGCACGATCTGGGCGGAGCCGAGGACGTGGCCGGCCGGGACGAAGCTGACGTCTACCTCGCCGATGCGCACGAGTTCGCCATAGGCCATCGCGCAGCCGCCCGGCTGGGGACCGTAGCGGCAGTCCATGATCGCCAGCGTCTCGGCGGTCGCCCAGACCCGCTCGTGGCCGCCGCGGGCGTGGTCGCCATGGCCGTGGGTGACGAGCGCGCGCGGCTTGGCCTCGGAGGGATCGACCCAGGCGTCGGCCGGCTTAACATAAATGCCTTCGGGAAAAGGCTCGATCCAGGAACCGAGACGGGCCATTGGGAGCTTATGGCAGGAGCGCCGGCGGCGGCCAAGGACGGCGGCGGCCCGGACGAACGAAGGAGCGCGAGAGACATGGATGCCGGTGGATTCAACTGGAGCCTGCTGACGATCGTCGGGCCGGCCTTGCTCGCCGTGGTGATCCTGTGGGCGCTGCTCAGGAACCGCGCCTCCCACGCGAGCCGCGAGCGAACCGAGGAAGGCACGCGACGCGTCTACGAGCAGGAAGAGGCCGAGCGGCGCGACGGCGGCCCCGACGGCGGCGCGAAGGGACCTTAACCCACGACCGCCACCGCTGACCGGCTCCTCCTGCCGCCGGTCGTCGCCCGCTGGTTCGATGCGAAAGGCTGGGTGCCCCGCCGCCACCAGCTCGACATGCTCGCCGCCGCGCGCGCGGGGCGAAGCACGTTGCTGGTCGCCGCGACCGGGGCTGGGAAGACGTTGGCCGGTTTCCTCCCGAGTCTCGCCGAGCTGATCGAGTCGCCGACCGACTGGCTCCACACGCTCTACGTCTCGCCGCTGAAGGCGCTCGCAGTGGACGTGCAGCGCAACCTGCTGACGCCGATCGAGGAGATGGGGCTCGCGATCCGGGTCGAGACCCGCACCGGCGACACACCCTCCGACCGCCGCGTCCGCCAGCGCCTGCGCCCGCCCCAGATGCTGCTGACCACGCCCGAATCCCTGAGCCTGCTGCTCAGCCACGAGGACAGCGCGATCCGGTTCTCGCGGCTGAGCACGATCGTCGTCGACGAGATCCACGCCTTCGCGCCCGGCAAGCGTGGCGACCTGCTGAACCTCGCAATGGCGCGGCTGCAGCGGCTTGCGCCGGGCCTCCGCCGGGTGGGGCTCTCGGCGACGGTCTCCGATCCCGAGGCCTATCAGGGCTGGCTCGCGCCGCACGGCGACGCCGACGAAGTCGACCTCGTCCTCGGCGAGCCGGGCGCCGAGGCCGACATCAGGATCATGCTCCCGGAGGACGAGAAGGTCCCCTGGGCCGGCCATAGCGGGCGCTGGGCGGCCGAGCAGGTGATGCGGGAGATCGAGCGGCACAAGACCACCCTCGTTTTCTGCAACACGCGCTCGCTCTGCGAGCTCATCTTTCAGGATCTGTGGACGATCAACGAGCAGCAGCTGCCGATCGGCATCCATCACGGCAGCCTCGCGCTCGAGGCGCGGCGCAAGGTCGAGGCGGCGATGGCGGCGGGGCGCCTGCGCGCTCTCGTCTGCACCGCCAGCCTCGACCTCGGCGTCGACTGGGGCGACGTCGACCTGGTCATCCAGATGGGCGCCCCGAAAGGCTCGTCGCGCCTCGTCCAGCGCATCGGCCGCGCCAACCACCGGCTCGACGAGCCGTCCGAAGCCCTGCTCGTGCCGGGGAACCGGTTCGAATATCTCGAAGGGCGCGCCGCGCTGGACGCGATCGAGGAAGGCGAGCTCGACGCCGAATC
The DNA here is from genome assembly GCA_036386495.1 of Allosphingosinicella sp. Lineage (GTDB taxonomy): Bacteria > Pseudomonadota > Alphaproteobacteria > Sphingomonadales > Sphingomonadaceae > Allosphingosinicella. Next base: position 11,620 of record DASVVP010000022.1, on the reverse strand, counting down.
CTTCCGGCCCGGCGCCCTCGACGTCCTCGCCCAGCATCTCATGGCCGCCGCCTGCGCGGCGCCGTTCGGCGAGGAGGAGATGCTCGCCGAAATCCGCTCGGCGGCGCCTTATGCGGGGCTGCAGGAAGAGACGTTCCGCCAGGTGCTCGGCTTCATCGAGAGCGGCGGCTATTCGCTGAAAGCCTATGACCGCTTCCGCCGCCTGACCCGCGATCCGGACGGGACGTGGCGGGTCTCGCATCCCCGCTTCGTCCAGCAGCACCGGATGAACGCCGGGATCATCGTCGATGCGCCTTTGCTCGACGTCCGCTTCCGGGGCGGACGCCGCCTCGGCACGGTCGAGGAGCAGTTCGGCGCCACCCTCAGGCCCGGCGACACATTCTACTTTTCGGGGCTGGTGCTCGAAGTCGAGAAGATCGACGGCACCGACCTCGTCGTCCACGCCACCAGCAAGGCGGCGCGGATCCCGACCTATCTCGGCATCCGCATGGCGATGTCCACCAATCTCGCCGGGCGGGTCCGCGCCTTCCTCCACGACCGCTCGCAATGGCCGCGCTTCCCGGACGACGTGCGCGACTGGCTGGAGGTCCAGTCGCGCCGCTCGGTGCTGCCCGAACCGGAGCAATTGCTCGTCGAGACCTTCCCGCACGAGCATGTCCACTACATGGTGATCTACAGCTTCGAGGGCTGGAACGCGCACCAGTCGCTCGGCATGCTGGTCACGCGCCGGATGGAGAGCGCGGGTCTCAAGCCGCTGGGCTTCGTCTCCAACGATTATGCGCTCGCCTGCTACGGGCTGGAGCCCATCGCCGATCCAGGCGCGCTGCTTTCCGCCGACATCCTCGAGGACGAGTTCGTCGAATGGGTGCAGGATTCGAGCCTGCTGAAGCGCGCCTTCCGCGAGGTGGCGGTGATCGGCGGGCTGGTCGAGCGGCACCATCCGGGCAAGCGCAAATCGGGCCGCCAAGTGAGCTTCTCGACCGACCTCATCTACGACGTGCTCCGCCGCTACGAGCCCGACCATCTGCTGCTCCGCGCCGCCTGGGAGGATGCGCGGCAGCGCATGACCGACGTCGGCCGCCTCGCCGATCTGCTCGACCGCGCCGGGGGCACGATGATCCATGTCGCGCTCGAGCGGGTCTCGCCGATGGCGGTGCCGGTGCTGGTCATGATCGGCCGCGAGCGCACCGCCCAGGGCCTCACGGACGACTATCTGCTGCTCGAGGCCGAGAGCCTGGCGAAGGAAGCGATGCGCGAGGGCTGAGGAGCCAAATGCGCACTCGCGGCGTTCACCGCGACATGGACATCATGGTCGAGCTTCACTGCGACAAATGCGGCAGCGGCAATCTCAGCCTGCCGCGCTGGGAGGATGACGGCGGCGCCATCGCCTGCAACGATTGCGGCGAGGCCCACGGCACCCTGACGGCGCTGCGCGACGAGCTGCTCGCCTGCGCTCTCGAACAGTCGTCGGAGAAGCTGCGCGCGGGGCTGGAACGGATGCCCTAGCTGTCGAGGAAGTCGCGCAGCTTCCTCGCCAGCGCGTCGACGCCGAACGGCTTCCTCAGCATCGCGGGATGGTCGTCGGGGAGCGTCTCGTGCGGACCGGTCTCGGGCGCGTAGCCGGTCGTGTAGAGGATCTTGAGGTCGGGCCGCTGGCGCAGCGCGCGTTCGGCGAGCGCGCGGCCGTCGAGGCCGGGCATGACGACGTCTGTGAACAGCAAGGTGATGGCGGGATCGCTGGCGAGGATCGCGAGCGCTTCGACGCCGGTGGAGGCTTCGCGGACGCCGTAGCCGAGCTCGTGCAGCGCCGCGACGGTCGTCCGCCGCACCTCGTCCTCGTCCTCGACGACCAGCACCACTTCGCCGGGCGATCCGCGCGGCAGCGCTTCGGCCACGCCGGCCTCGGCGTAGGTCGCCGCGGCGCCTTCGTGCCGCGGCAGATAGAGGCGGATGGTCGTGCCTGCGCCGGGCGCGCTGTCGATGTCGACATGGCCGCCGGACTGGCGGACGAAGCCGTAGACCTGGCTGAGGCCGAGGCCGGTGCCGCGGCCCACCTCCTTGGTCGTGAAGAAGGGCTCGAACGCGCGAGCCGCCACCTCCGGCGCCATGCCGCTGCCGCTGTCGGAGACGGCGACCATCACATAGTCGCCGGGCGCGAGCCCGTCCTCCGGCCCCGCTTCGTCCTGGATCATGTTCAGCGTCTCGATCCTGAGGACGCCGCCGCCCGGCATCGCGTCGCGGGCGTTGATCGCGAGGTTGATGACCGCGCTCTCCATCTGCGCCCGGTCGACGCAGACCGGCCACACCGAGGGCGCCGGCACCGCTTCGATGCGGACCTGCTCGCCGATCGTGCGGCGGAGCAACTCGGAAAGGTCGCCGAGCAGCCGGTTGAGATCGGTCACCATCGGCTCGAGCGGCTGGCGGCGGGCGAAGACGAGCAGGCGCTGGGTGAGCGCCGCCGCGCGTCGCGCTCCGTCCAGGGCGCTGTCGATCTGCCGCCCGACGTCGCCGCGTCCCTGCGCGAGTCGCCGCCTGGCGATGTCGAGATTGCCGACGATGATCGCCAGCATGTTGTTGAAGTCGTGGGCGATGCCGCCGGTGAGCTGCCCCACCGCCTCCATCTTCTGCGCCTGGACGAGACTCGCCTGCGTGCTCTCCAGCTCGGCGGTGCGCTGCTCGACGCGCCGGCCGAGGCTGCGGTTGAGGGCGCGGTAGCGGCCGATGGCGAGGCGGGTCGCGCCCGCGATCCAGGCCATCATCAAGGCGGTGAGCACGAACAGGATGAGAGTGAGCGCATCCTCCATACGGGGCAGTTCGAAGGAGTGGCGCGGGGTGACGATGAAATACCAGGAAGCGAGCGTCGACAGCAGCGCCGAGAGCGTCCCCGCCCTCCCGCCGCAGGCCAGGGCGACGAGGATGATGAGCGGGAAATAAGTGATGAACTGGACGCCCTCGACCCAGGGATCGATGGCGAGCCGCAGCAGGGTGGCGACGCCGGGGGCGAGCAAGGCGATCAGCCAGGCGTTGAGGCTGCCGGGACGCGCCACGGGCAGGTCGATGTAGAGCCGTTCGACCCTCCGCCACCTGCGCATGTACGCTTCCCCCGGGAGCCGACGCTCCGATTCCCCGCCGCGACCTTAACCCAAGGCCCGGAGCCCGCCTAGTGCGGCACGCTTGACCGGGATCAAGTCGCCGAAGCATGGGGGACGCCCGATCCGGAGAAAGCCATGCGCCGCCCGATCCTCGTCCTCGCCGCCGCTCCGCTGCTCGCCACCCCCTTGCTGGCGCAGGACCCGACGCCGGCGAACCGCTTCACGCATGACGAGATGCTGGTGATCGACACCCATCTCGACATCGCCTCCCGCTTCGACAGCGGCGAGTGGGACTTCGCCGAGCGCCACCGCTTCGAATATGACGGCTCGCAGGTGGACCTGCCGCGCATGATCGAGGGCGGGCTCGATGGCGGCTTCTTCGTCATCTATACGCCGCAGGGCGCGCTGACCCCCGAGGCCACTGCGGACGCGCGGTCGAGGGCACTGGTCCGCGCGGCCGCCATCCGGCGGGTGATCGGCGAGAATCGCGACCGCATGGGCCTCGCCCTCACCGCCGACGATGCCGAACGCCTGCACCGCGAGGGCAAGCGCATCGCTTTCATCTCGATCGAGAACAGCTGGCCGCTCGGCGAGGATCTGGCGCTGCTCGAGACCTTCCACCGGCTCGGCGTGCGGATGGCCGGGCCGGTGCACAGCCGCAACAACCAGCTCGCCGATTCGACCACCGACACGGCGCGATGGAACGGCCTCTCGCCGCTCGGCAGGCGGTGGGTGGCCGAGATGAACCGACTCGGCATGCTGATCGACGGCAGCCACAGCTCGGACGCGGCGTTCGATCAGATGCTGGCGCTGAGCCGGGTGCCGATCGTCCTGTCCCACTCCGGCCCGCGGGCGGTCTACAGCCACGCGCGCAACATCGACGACGAGCGCATGCGGCGGCTCGCCCGGGCCGGCGGCGTCATGTTCATGAACACCATCTTCCTCGCCCCGGACGACCGCTCCGAAGAGCGCAACGCGATCGATCGCCGCCAGCAGAACTGGCATCGCCTCACCCCCGCCGAGCGCCGCCGGCTGCTCGCCGACAAGGCGGCGCTCGACGCCCGGCAGGCGTTCACCACCGCCACCTTCGACCATTTCATGCGCTCGATGCTGCACGCGATAAGGGTGATGGGCGTGGACCATGTCGGCCTCGGCGCCGACTGGGACGGCGGCGGCGGAGTGCAGGGCATGGAGGACATCTCGCTGCTGCCGCGGATCACCGAGCGGCTGCGGCGCGAAGGCTTTTCGGAAGCCGACATCGCCAAGGTGATGGGCGGCAACCTGCTGCGGGTGATGCGCCGCGCGCAGGCCTTCGCGGCGCGGCGCTGACGGCGGGCTATCGTCGCGCCCTCGCCGCCGCTACGGCTGCGCCACGGGAACATGAGTGGAGCCTCGGATGACATCCGGCGCGCGTGAAACCGAAGCATCGATTGGTCTCCCCGGCGCCGGCGCGCACGGCTCCGCAGCGCTGGGCCACGACTGGGCCGGGTCTCCGCTCGGCGTGCCGACCGGCTGGCCGCAGCTCCTGAAGACCGCGGCAGCCATCGCGCTCGGCTCGAACATCCCGATGATGGTCGCCTGGGGCCCCGACCTGCTGGTGATCCACAATGACAGCTATGGCGAGATCCTCGGCGACCGCCGGCCCGCTCTCGGACGGCCGCTGCGCGAGATCTGGGCGGATGTGTGGGAGGTGGTCGGCGCCAATGCCCGCAAGGTGCTCGCGGGCGAGACCGTCTACATGGAATCGGCGCCGCGGCCCCTGCGCCGCGGGGGCGACGAGCGGACGGCCCTGCTCACGGCCTGCTACAATCCGCTCTACGCCGAGAGCGGCGAAGTAGCCGGCATCATCGGCACCGTCATCGCTGTCAGCGAGGATGAGCGGACTGCGCTCAAACTGCGAGAGAGCGAGGAACGCTTTCGGCGGATCGCGGACTCCGCACCCGTGCCGATGTGGGTGACCAAGCTCGACCGCAAGCGGGGCTTCGTCAACCGCGCCTACGCGGCCTTCCTCGGGGTCCCCTACGACGAGGCGCTCGATTTCGACTGGCGGACGCGGATCCATCCTGAGGACATCGACCGGATCGTCGCCGAATCGCTCGCCGGCGAAGCGACGCTGAAGCCCTTTGCGCTGGAGGGGCGCTATCTGCGCGGCGACGGCCAGTGGCGCTGGCTGCGCTCGGAATCGCAGCCGCGCTGGGGGCCGGAGGGCGAGCATGAAGGCTTCATCGGAGTCGCCTTCGACGTCACCGACACCAAGGCGGCCGAGGCCGCCCTCGAGCGCCGTGTCGCCGAACGGACCGCCGACCTCTCGGCCGCGCTCGACCGTCTCCAGGCCGAGGTCGGGGAGCGCGAGCGGGCCGAGGAGGCGCTGCGCCAGGCGCAGAAGATGGAGGCGGTGGGCCAGCTCACCGGCGGCATCGCCCACGATTTCAACAATCTGCTGACGCCGATCCTCGGCGGCCTCGAGCTGATCGCCAACCGGGTCGACGACGCGCGGCTGAAGCGGGTGGCGGAGACGGCGCTCGAATCGTCGCGGCGCGGCGCCAAGCTCACCGGCCAGCTGCTCGCTTTCTCGCGCATCCAGCGGCTGGCGATGCAGCCCGTCGCGGTCAACGCGGTGATCGCCAACATGCGCCAGATCCTGAAGCACACGATCGGCGCCGGCGTCGAGATCAGGACCGCCTTCGACGACCAAGCCGGGCGCGCGATCTGCGACGAGAACCAGCTCGAGAACGCGATCCTCAATCTCGCCATCAACGCGCGCGACGCGATGCCGGGGGGCGGGGTGCTGTCCATCTCCACTGCCTGCGTCGAGGAGCCGGGCGGCCCGGACCTCGAGCAAGGCGCCTATGTCTGCGTCGCCGTCGAGGACGATGGCGAAGGAATGGCGCCCGAAGTGCTCGCGCGCGCCATCGAACCTTTTTTCTCGACCAAGCCGCTCGGCAAGGGCACCGGCCTCGGCCTCGCCCAGGTCTACGGCATCGCCAAGCAATCCGGCGGCACGATGCGGATCGAGAGCGCGCCGGGGAGCGGCACGAAGGTGCGGATCCTGCTGCCGCGTGCGCCGGCCGCCGCAGCCGCGGAGCAAGCGGAGCAGGACCGCGCGGCGACGCCGGCCGAAATGCCCTCACCGCCGTCGATCAGCATCCTCGTGGTGGACGACGATGCCGACGTCCGCGGCTTCCTCGAGGACGCGCTCGACGAGCTCGGCCACCAGGTCTCGGGCTGCGACTGCGGCGAGGCGGCGATCGTCGAGGTCGAGCGCAGCTGCCCGGACCTGCTGCTGCTCGATTTCGCGATGCCGGGGATGAACGGAGCCGAGACGGCGCGGGAGATCCGCCGCCGCTGCCCGGAGGTGCCGATCGTGTTCGTCACCGGCTATGCCGAAAGCGAGCAGCTCGAGCGGGCGCTCGGCCGCGACGTCCGGGTGCTGCGCAAGCCGTTCAGCATCGACGAGCTGCTCGCCGTCATCGCCGAGGCGGTGCCCCCACCGGCCTGAGCTTGCGCGAATCTGAAAGGCGGTTCACCTTGCGCCGCGAAAGGGCGCGCGCGAATGGCAGAGGGGTCCGGGAACGGCGACAAGAGCCCGCGCACCGAGCGCGGCCGCAAGACGTTGCGCCGCCTGATCGAGGCAGCCGCGCAGGAATTCGGCGAGCGCGGCTTCCACGAGGCGGCGATCACCGGCATCACCCAGCGCGCGGGCGTCGCCCTCGGCACATTCTACACCTATTTCGAGTCGAAGGAGGAGGTGTTCCGCGCGCTGGTGCGCGACATGAGCAATGCCACCCGCGCTCATGTCGCCGAGGCGGCGCGCGGCGCGCCCGACCGGCTCACAGCCGAGCGGCGCGGCCTCGCCGCCTTCATCGCCTTCGTGCGCGAGCGGCCGGAGCTCTACCGGATCATCGAGGAGGCGCAGTTCGTCGCCCAGGACGAGTATCGCAAACATTATCTGACCTTCGCCGAAGGCTATCGCCGCAACCTCGCCGCGGCCCGCGCGCGCGGCGAGATCGCCGACGGGCCGGACGAGCTGCGCGCCTGGGCGCTGATCGGCATCAGCGTCTTCCTCGGCATGCGCTACGGCCTCTGGGAGCGCGACCTCGAGCCGCAGGAAGTCGCCGATCTCGCGATCGACCTCGCTTCCGAAGGGCTGAGGATCAGGGCGCCGTGACCGGCGATTCCATCCCCGACCTGCTCGCCAGGCGCGCGGCGCTCGCGCCGGATGCGGCCGCGATCGAGGACGCGCCGACTGGCGGCACGCGGACTTATGCCGAGCTCGACGCCCGCGCAGCGTGCGCCGCCGCGCTCCTGAAGGCGCGGCACGTCGGCGAAGGCGATCGGATCGCGATCCTGTGCCGCAACCGTCCGGAATTTTTCGAGCTCCTGTTCGCCTGCGCGCGCGTCGGCGCGGTGCTGGTGCCGCTCAACTGGCGGATGCCGCCGGCCGAGCTCGACATGCTGATCGCCGACGCCGAGCCGACGCTGCTTTTCTATGGCGACGAGGATGCGGCGACCGTCGCCCGCCTCTCCGGCGGCACGCCCGCAATCGCCCTCGGTCCGGATTATGAGGCGCTGCTCGCCCGATCCGCGCCCGCCGCGAGGCGCCCGCAATGGCCGCTGCGCGCGACCTGGTACCTGCTCTACACATCGGGGACGACGGGGCGGCCGAAGGGCGTCGTCTACACGTTCGGAATGGCGCTCGCCAATTATGTCAGCCTGAGCGCCGCCATCGGGCTGGGTCGCGCCGACGCGACTTTGAACTTCCTGCCGCTCTTCCATACCGCCGGGATCAATCTCCACAGCCTGCCGACCCTGATCGCCGGCGGCCGCATCCTCGTCCTCCCCCGCTTCGACGCCGAAGCGGTCGTCTCGATCATCGAGGCGAAGCGGATCGACACCTTCTTCGGCGTCCCCACCGTCTACCAGGCGCTGCTCGACCATCCCCGCTTCGCGGCGGCGCCGCTCGATCGGGTCCGTCACTGGGGCTGCGGCGGCGCGCCGCTGCCGGACAGCCTGGCTTTCCGCTGCCGGGACGCGGGCATCCGCGTCTGCAATGGGATGGGGATGACCGAGACCGGCCCGACCGCCTTTCTGATGGACCCGGCCGACGCCTGGGACCGGATCGGCTCGGTCGGCAAGCCGCAGCTATTGTGCAGCGCCCGCATCGTCGACGCATCGGGCCGCGAGGTCGGCGCCGGCGAGGTCGGCGATCTCCAGTTCGCGGGGCCGGGCGTAACTCCCGGCTACTGGCGCAACGAGGAGGCGACCCGCGCCGCCTTCACCGCCGACGGCTGGCTGCGCTCCGGAGACCTCGCCCGGCGCGACGCCGACGGCTTCTTCCACATCGCCGGGCGGCGCAAGGAGATGTTCGTCTCGGGCGGGGAGAATGTCTATCCGGCCGAGGTCGAGAACGTGCTTTGCGCCCACCCGGCGGTGCAGGACGTCGCCGTGCTCCCGCGGCCGGACCCGCGCTGGGGCGAGGTCGGCCGGGCCTTCGTCCAGCTCGCGCCCGAAGCCTCGCCGCCGCCGCGCGAGGACGAGCTCCAGGCCTTCTGCCGCGCGCGGCTGGCGCCCTACAAGGTTCCGGCCAGCTTCGCCTTCGTCGCCGATTTCCCGCGCACCTCGGCAGGCAAGATCCAGAAGCACCTGCTCTGACGCGGAGCCCGGTCAGGCGTTGCCGCGGATGAACTCCTCGAGCGCCTCATAGGCATGGTCGTCGGTGGTCTGGATCGGCGGGTGCTTGCAGAAATAAGCCGAGGCGGGATGGATCGGACCGGACAGGCCGCGGTCCTTCGCCACCTTGGCGCAGCGGATCATGTCGATCGCGACGCCGGCCGAGTTCGGGCTGTCCTCGACCGAGAGGCGCAGTTCGAGATTCAGCGGGACGTCGCCGAACATCCGGCCCTCCATCCTCAGGAAGCACACCTTGTTGTCGTTCTGCCAGGGCACGTAATCGGACGGGCCGATATGGATGTTCTCGTCCTCGAGCCGGTGCTCGGCGACCGACTGCACCGCCTCGGTCTTCGACACCTTCTTCGAGGCGAGCCGCTTGCGGTTCGACATGTTGAGGAAGTCGGTATTGCCGCCGGTGTTGAGCTGGTAGGTCCGGTCGAGCTTGACGCCGCGCTTGTGGAACAGGTCGGTCAGCACGCGGTGGACGATGGTCGCGCCCAGCTGCGCCTTGATGTCGTCGCCGACGATCGGCACGCCGGCATCGGTAAAGCGCTTCGCCCAGACCGGATCGCTGGCGATGAACACGGGGATGTTGTTGACGAAGGCGACCCCGGCCTCGAGCGCGCATTCGGCGTAGAATTCGGTCGCCTCCTGGCTGCCGACCGGCAGATAGTTGAGCAGCACGTCCGTGCGCGTTTCCCTGAGGCGGCGGACGACGTCGTCCTTTTCCGGCTGGGGCGCGTCGACCGGGAGAAAGGTGCGCTCGGCGGGCCATTCCGCCATATGGTCCGAATAGCCGTCGAGCATCCGGCCCATCTCGACCGTCACGCCGCTTGCCGGGACGTGGTCGCAGAAAATCTGGGTGCAGTTCGGCTTCTCGAAGATCGCCTCGGCGACGTCGCGGCCGACTTTGCGGCGGTCGATGTCCCAGGCGGCGACGACGCGGATGTCCTTCGGGCGGTAGCCGCCGAGGTCCCAGTGCATCAGGCCGATCTGCTCGTTGGCGCCGCCATTCTGGTAATAAGCGAGGCCCTGGACGAGCGAGCTCGCGCAATTGCCCACGCCGATGATGGCGATGTTGATGTCGTTGCGGACGGGATCGTTAAGGCTCATGATCTTAAATGGCTTTCAGGAGGCGCGGATCAGCGCGCTGCGGGGAACGGCGTTCCCGAGGCGCATGAGTCGGCGAATGGATGCGAATCTATAGGCGCGGTCGTGCGGTGGGGCGCAAGCCCAAATTGCTCGGCGATAAAGCAAATTTCTACCCTCAATCCGAGTTTCCGAGCGCTTCCACCGAAGCCCCGGTTCGATCCGGGCGCGTCTGCGGATGCTGCCGGCCCAACTGGACCCGGGCGGACAAGTGCCTGTCTAGCAACAGATTCGGCAACCTGACCGCACCGTAGGGCAGCGGGCCTTGATAGCGGCATTGGTCCGCAATGTCCAATTGCGGTCCGTCCGCCCGGCGATCCGCCCCGATGAGGGGGGCAGGGAACAAGGCGCGGCGAGGCGCATTGAAGGAGAGGCCGGGGCGTTGTCCGGGCGGGCATGCTTCCTGTCAGAAATACCAGCACAAGGAATCCGGATCGACGTGCGCGTGCTCGTGACCATCGATGCGCTGGGAAGCGCACTGCCCTACGGCTTCGATCTCGCCCGCGGACTGTCGCGTCTGGGCATCGAGACGGTTCTCGCGATCACGGGGCCCGGGCCCTCCGCCGCACAATTGGCGAGCGCATCCGCGATTGCGGGGCTGGAGGTCGTCCAGACCGGTCTGCCGCCGGCGCGCTTCGCCGACGACGCCGCCTCGTTGCGCGCCGCGGGCCGGGAAATCGACCGGATCGCCGCCGAGCGGGGCGCCGACCTGATCCAGCTCAGCACGCCCGCGCTCGCCGCCGGGACCGGCTTCCGGCTGCCGGTCGCCGCCGTCCAGCACGGCTGCGCGGCGACCTGGTGGGAGGCGGTGCACGGGGGCAAGCGGCCGCCGGGAATCGACGTCCAGGCCGAACTGGTCCGGGCGGGACTCGACGCCGCGGACGTCGTCGTCGCTCCGACGGCCGCCTTCGCCGAGGCGACGCGGCGCGTCTACGGTCTCGAAGAGGCGCCGCGCGTCGTCCACACCGGCCGCTCGCCCTTGCCGCCGCCGCGGCTGGCGCCGCGCGATTTCGTGTTCACCGCGGGCCGCCTCTGGGACGAGGGCAAGAATCTCGATTTGCTCGATGCCGCCGCCGGCCACATCCCCGTGCCGGTCCGCGCCGCCGGGCCGATCGAAGGCCCCAACGGCGCGAGGGTGCTGTTCGACAACATTCACTGCGTCGGAGATCTCGAGGCGGAGGATCTGGCGGCCTGGCTGTCGGCGCGGCCGGTCTTCGTGTCCGCGGCGCTCTACGAGCCGTTCGGCCTCGCGGTGCTGGAAGCCGCTTCCGCCGGCTGCCCGCTCGTCCTGTCCGACATCCCCGCCTTCCGCGAGCTTTGGGAGGAGGTCGCAATCTTCGTTCCGGCCCGCGACGAAGACGGCTTCACCCGGGCGATCGCCGATCTCGTCGCCGACGATTTCGAGCGCGCCGTGATGGGCCGCGCGGCGAAGGAGCGGGCGGGCCTGTACACGTCGGACGCGATGGCGGCGCAGATGGCCGCGATCTACCGCAGCCTGCTTCCCGCCGTCCGCCGACCGGTCCTCGCGGCGCAGAGAAGCCCGGCTCTCGCCGCGGCCTGACCGGTTCGCGCGCGGGGCGGAAAGGCGTTCAGGGTCCGCTGCGGCGGCAGAAATTGGTCGGGGAGAGAGGATTCGAACCTCCGGCCCCTGCCTCCCGAAGACAGTGCTCTACCAGGCTGAGCTACTCCCCGACCGACCACCGGGCGTA
>DASVVP010000021.1:0-46507 GCA_036386495.1 Allosphingosinicella sp. | reverse complement strand
CCCTGCTCGAGCCGCTGCTGCCAATCCATCCCGATCATCCGGGCGTGCTCCATTATCTGATCCACAGCTACGACGACCCGACCCATGCCCCGCTCGGCCTCAGGGCCGCCCACCGCTACGGCGATGTCGCCCCCGACGCGCCGCATGCGCGGCACATGACCTCCCACATCTTCCTCGCGCTCGGCATGTGGGACGAGGTGATCGAGGCGAACGTCGCCGCCGACGCGGCGGTCGATGCGCTGCGCCGCACCGCCGGGCGTCCGACAGTGGCTTGCGGACATTACAACGAATGGCTGGTCTACGGCCTCCACCAGGCCGGGCGCCACGGCGATGCCTCGACGGCGGAGGCGGCCTGCCGGAACCAGGTGCTCGCGCAGCCCGAAGGGGTGGGGACGGGCAATGGCGTAATGGCGCTGTCAGCGACCGACATGGCCATCCGCGGCGTCGTCGAGACCGGACAGACGGTCGACTCTCTATTCGCAGTGGCCCTGGGGGTGGTGCATCCGGCGGCGCGCTTCACCATGGCCTATGCCGAGCTTCTCGCCCCGAATGCGGACGCGCCGGGGGTGCGCGCGGCCCGGGCGCGGCTGATCGAGGCCGACCGCGCTCTGATTCAAGCCGCGCGGACAGACCCGGAGCCTCCCTACGCAACGCGCCGCCGCGCGATCGTGCTCGATCAGGCGGAGGGGCTGGAGGCGCTGCGGGCCGGCCGCACCGAGGCGGGGCTGACGGCGCTGCGCCGGGCCGCCGAGGCCGAGCGCACGATGCCGGCCGAGTTCGGGCCGCCGCTGGTCGAGAAGCCGAGCTTCGAGCTGCTCGGGGAGGAGCTGCTCCGCCTCGGCCGCCGCGGCGACGCGGCCGCCGCTTTCCGTACCGCGCTTGAGCTTGCTCCGGGCCGCCGGCTCTCTCTGCGCGGCCTCGCAGCGGCCGAGGAACGCGCTTCCCGTTAGCCGTCCCAGGTTCCTCCCCATGCGCAGCATGGGGAGGAATTCAGCCGCCCCAGACTTCGCGCAGCCTCGCGTCCCGGCCGCAGCGGCCGCGATAGTAGCGGTAGCGGATCGGGTGTCGGCGGTAATAATCCTGGTGATAGTCCTCGGCCGCGGTGAAACGGCCGAGCGGCAGGATCGGGGTGACGACGCGGCCGCCGAGGATGCGGTCGGCCTCGGCCCTGGCCGCCTCGGCGGCGCGGCGCTGCTCGTCGCCGGCGACGAAGATTGCGGTGCGGTAGCTCTCGCCGCGGTCGCAGAACTGGCCGCCCGCGTCGGTCGGGTCGACGGTGCGGAAATAGTGGCTGACGAGCGCGGCATAGCCGGTGCGGGCGGTGTCGAAGCGGACCCGGACCGCTTCGTAATGACCGGTGCCGCCGGCCGAGACCGCTTCGTAGGTCGGGTTGGGCGTGCGGCCGCCGGTATAGCCCGAGACCGCGTCGATCACGCCGGGCAGATGCTCGAAATCCGATTCGGTGCACCAGAAGCAGCCGCCCGCGAACACGGCGACGCCGATGCGCTCGGCCGGGACGTCGACCTGCGCCCGCGCCGCGGGCTCCTCGCCGCCGCAGCTCCACAGCAGCAGAGCGAGCAATGGGACCAGCGCCCTCATCACCCGCCGCCCGTCGCGCGGGCGATGGCGGCTTCGAGGTCGACGATGCGGTAGGGCTTGGGGACCAGGGGCACGTCGGTGTGCGGGCCGCAGCCGTCGGCGCCGTAGCCGGTGGTGAACATGAAGGGGGTGCCCGCTTGCTTGAGCAGGTCGGCGACGGGCAGGCTGCGGACGCCGTTCAGATTGATGTCGAGCATGGCGAGGTCGAAGCCGCCGCGCGCGGCCGCCGCCAGCGCCTCCTCCAGCGTCGCCGCGCTCGCCACCACCGCGCAGCCAATCGCGTCGAGCATGTCTTCGGCGGTCATCGCGATGATCGGCTCGTCCTCGACCAGGAGGATGCGGAGCGGGGCGGCGCGGGCGCTCATTCTTCCTCTCCGCGCGAGGCGGCGTCGGCGAGCGAAGCCTCGATCCGGCAGAGCAGCCCCTCGGGGTCGAAGTCCAGCTTGGCGGAGCCGTCCAGATCGGCGGCAAGCGCCCGCTCGATCATCCGGAAGCCGAAGCCACGCCGCTCGGGCGGGCGCACCGGCGGGCCGCCGCTCTCGCGCCACAGGATGGTGAGCAGGTCCCCCGCCACCGACCAGGCGACCTCGACCCGGCCTTCCCGGACCGAGAGCGCGCCATATTTGGCGGCGTTGGTGCACAATTCGTGCAACGCCATCACCAGCGACACCGCGGCCTTCGGATTGAGCCGCACCGGCGGCCCGTGCCACGCGATCCGCGCCTCGCCGCCGTCGTGGAGGCCGAGCGTCTCGGCGGCGAGTGCATCGAGCGTCGCGCCCTCCCAGCTTTCGCGGGTGAGCAAATCGTGGGCGGCGGCGAGGGCCGCGAGGCGATGCTGGAACGCCTCGCGCGCCTCGGCCATGTCGCGGCCGTCCTTGAAGCTCTGCAGCGCCAGCCCCTGGACGAGCGCCAGCGTATTCTTGACCCGGTGATTGAGCTCGTTGACGAGCAGCCGCTGCCGCTCCTCGGCGCGGCGCCGCTCGGTGACGTCGCGAGCGATAGCGTGGAGGCCGACGGGATTGCCCGATTTGTCGAGCGTCAGCGTCGAGTTGATGTCCCAGTTCAGGTGCTTTCCCGACCTGGAGACGATGATCAGCTCGTGCTGGGTGGTGCCGCCACGCTCGATCTTCTGCTCGAGCATCCGCTTCGCCTGGTCGAACTGGCCGGGCGCGAGGAAGTCGGCGATCGAATGGCCGATTATCCCCTCGCGCGGCATCTCGATCGCGGCGGCGGCGGCCGGATTGACGTCGGTGATGACCTGATCGAGCGTCGCCAGGACGATGAGGTCGTTGGCCTGCTCGAACAGGCGCCGATAGCGCTCCTCGCTGCGCCTCAGCTCGGCCTCCGCGCGGGCGCGGCTGATCTCGCGCCAGACATGCTCGGTCGCTGCCCGGAGCAAGGCCCCCTCGTGATCCGACCAGCGCCGAGGCTCGTGATGGTGCGCGAACAGCATCGCGCGGAAGCGCTCGCCGCTGACGATCGGCACGATCAGGGCGGAAGCGACGCCGAGCGCGGCATAGACCTTCCTCACATGGGCCTCGCCGAGCCGGAGGTCGCGCGCGGAATCGTCGATCCGGATCGTCCTCCCTGCGCGCAGATCCTCGTCTATGTCCTTGCCGAAATCGGGGATCGAGAAAGTGCCGCTGATGTCGTCGAGCGGCGGCTTCACCGCGCAGCCGAGGATCGAGATCGTGCCCGCTCCCTCGTCGAGCTCGGCATAGCCGATGCGCGCCGCGTCGACCTCCTCGCCGACCAGTTCGAAAGCGGCATCGAGGATCGCGTCGGGATCCGCCAGCAGCCGAAGCCGCTCGGCCATGCGCAAGATCAGCGCCTCGCGCCGGCCGCGCAGCACGAAGGGCGTGCTCTCGCGCACCTGGGCGAGGATTCCGGCGATGCGCCCGTCCTCGCCCGCCACCGGCAGCAGCGAATAGCTCCAATAGCTGTCGAAAGTCTCGCCGCCGAGGTTGCGGACGAGCAGCTCGTCGATCCGGTTCACCGCCTGGCCGTCGCGAAGGACTCCGGCGAACTGCTCGGCGAGCGCCGGCCAGATGTCGGCCAGCACTTCGCGGGCCGGGCGTCCCAGCGCCCAGGGATGGCGGCCGCCCGCGAGCAGCGAGCCCCAGGCGTCGTTGTAGAGGAAGACGTGATCCGAACCCCAAAATACCGCCGAGGCGGCGGGCGAGCGGAGCGCAATGCCGAGCGACGAGCGCAGCGACTGCGGCCATTCCCGGATCGGGCCGAGCGGCGTCGCATTCCAATCGTGGGCGCGGATCAGCGCGCCGGCCTCGCCCCCGCCTTCCAGAAATGCCTTCAACTCGGGCAAGCAGCCGACCCCTTCTCCGCGAAGGCCGGTCTAGTGCGGCGGAGACGGACGGCGCAAGGCGTTAGGGTCCGTACTCAAAGGCTCCGCGCGCTCACCACCAGAGCGGACATCGGCACGTCCTCGCCGGCGAGCCGGCCCAGCGCCGCGGCGGCGGCGGCGCGCGCCTCCTCCAGACGCTCCGGCGCGCGCGCCTCGATCTCGGCGCGCAGCGGAGTGCCCATGCACAGGCCCGTGGCGGCCTCCGCGGCATCGGCGAGGCGGCTGTGCGCGGCGACGGTCTCGACCGCCACGTCGTCGAAGCCGGCAGCGAACAGGTCCTTTTCGATCCTCAGCGGATCGTGATAGCCGAACGGCACGCGAGAGAGGAATGACGGCGGATCTTCAGGGAACAAGGCCGCCACCGCCTTCGCCGCCGCGTCCGAGGCCGGGTTCGCCTCGAGCCGGTCCCAGACGTTGAACAGGAACAGCCCGCCGCGCTTCAGCACCCGCCGCGCCTCGCGATAAGCGCCGATCCGGTCCGGGAAGAACATCGCGCCGAACTGGCAGACGACGAGGTCGAAGCCCCCTTCGGTGAAGGGCAGCTCCTGGGCGTCGGCCTGGCGGAAGCTCACCGCCGGCGAATGAACCCGCTCCGACGCCACGTCGAGCATCGCCTGATTGAGGTCGGTCGCGACGATCTCCGCGTCGGGCACGGCGCGGACGAGGGCGGCAGTGACGATGCCGGTCCCGGCCGCGGTCTCGAGGATCCGGCGCGGCGCGATCGCGGCGACACGCTCGGCGAGGTCGCGGGCGTAGGGCTCGAACAGCAACGGGCCCAGGCAACGGTCGTAGAGCGCCGGGATAGAGCCCGAAAACGCACTGTCGCTGGCGCCCATCCGCGTCCCCCTGCCTGACCGTCCGCTTTTGTTAACGCGCGGCGGGCGCGCCGGCAAACCCGCGCTCCGCCGCCCTCATTCGGCGGTGAGGGTGACCGTCGTCGTCTCGCAGAGGTCGATGCCCTGCCAGGCGCCGGTGTCGCCGTCCTGATAGGTGACGCGAATGTCCCATTCGCAGCGCTCTTCCGCATTGTCGAAGCTGACGTCGGCGCGCTCGCCGGCGGCCAGGATGTCGACGCCGAGAATGTCCGGTCCCCAGCTCGTCTCGTCCGAGGGAGAGACGTTGAGGGTGAGGATCGCCTGCCCCGTATTGTTGACGATCTGGAAATCCTGCTGCGCGGCATAAGCGGCAGTGGCCAGCGCCGACGCGACCAGCGCGCCGAAAATCATGAAGCTTCTCATTGAATCCCCCTTTTGGAGGCGAGAGCAATACAGGCCTGTTACTTGGGCGCAACATCTAACGCCCGAGGCGCGGTCGGGAAATGCGACGAACGGCGCGGGCGCGGCGGAACCGCGGCGGCGGCGCGCGCGCTGTGGAGATGGTCGAACAGGGGTTCCCGTCCTATGTCCGCGTCCCTTCCCATCATGCTCGTCGAGGACGACCCGATCGTGCTCGACGCCACCGCCGCATTGCTCGCCGACGGCGGCTGCGACGTCCGCCGCGCCAGCACCGCCGCCGAAGCGATGGCGGCGCTCCTCGAGGGCCCGCTGCCCGCGGTTTTGGTCACCGACATCAGCCTCGCCGACGACCGCGGCGGGCTCGACCTCGCCCGCGCCGTCGCCGCGCGCTGGCCCGAGGTTCGGCTGCTGATCGTCTCCGGAGCGTGCCGGCCGCCGCCCGAGGACTATCCCGAAGGCGCCCTGTTCTTCACCAAGCCCTATGCGAGCGGAGCGCTGCTGGCGATGGTGAGGGGCGGCGACTGGTAGTCCCGATCCGGCACTGCGCCCCGGCCGCGCTTGAAGCGGCCGCGGCGCGCGCTTAGCCTTGCCGCCGATGGGCGTCGCCAGCTTCCTCTGCCGCTTCGGCCTGCACCGCCCCGCGCCCGACGAGGTGTGGAACCGGGGCTATTATTTCACCCGCTGCGTGCGCTGCGAGGCGGACCTCGTGCGGACCCCGTCGGGCAAATGGCACGTGCCCAAGGGACAGAAAGTGGTCTGGAAGCCGAAGAAGCCGCGCGGCCGCCGCCCGCGCTGAGGCGCGGTCAGGGCTCCTGCGGCGGCTCGGGCGGATCGACGAAATGGATCAGACGCACGCCCTGGTCCTGCAGCCGGAACGCGATCCGGGCGAGGCAGCGATAATCGGCGCCGGGCGGCCGGATCACCCGCACCGGGCGGCCCAGCACCGCCCATTCCTGCGCATGGGCGGCAAGCGCGCGATCGGAGACGTCCCGGCCGGCAAGCCGCACCCGGCACCGCCCACGCCGGGTGCCGGTGACGACGATCGCGGGCCCCTCCTCCGCATTCGGGAGTGCCGCGGCCGGCGGGGCCTGGGCCGCGATCAGGAGGAGAAGGGGTTCAAGCACGGGCGCTCCATTGTTGCGCAGCCTTTGCCGCGCAGGGTAGCGGCTTGGCGCCGGGAGGATAAGGGAGACGGATGAACCGCCGCAACATCGTCCGCATCGTCTTTCTGTTCGTCGTCGTGGCGGCGGTCGCGCTCGCGCTCTTCTACGGCGAATGGTTCTCGCTGGCGCGGCTGAAGGCGAGCCGGGACGCGCTCGCCGCCTGGGCCGAGGCGCGGCCGCTGCTCGCGGTCGGCGGCTTCTTCCTCGTCACCCTCGTCGCCACCGCCTGCTGCTTTCCGGCCGCGCCGATCATCGGCCTCAGCGCCGGCGCCCTGTTCGGCTTCGGGACCGGCTTCCCCTTGGTGCTCACCGCATCGGCCTGCGGCTCCACCATCGCCTTCCTCGCCGCCCGCACCGCCCTTCGCGACTGGGTGGAAGCCCGGTTCGGCGCGCGTATGGCCCCGATCGACCGCGGCTTCGAGCGCCACGGCGCCTTCTATCTGCTCGCCCTGAGGTTCAATCCGCTCATCCCCTACTGGCTGGTCAACCTCGCAATGGGGATCACCAAGATGCGGCTCGGCGCCTACGTCCCGCTGACCCTGATCGGCCTGTCGCCGGCGACCTTCATCTATGTCGACGCCGGCACCCGCCTCGCCACCCTCACCGGGATAAGCGACATCCTCTCCCCCGGCCTGATCGCCGCGCTCATCCTGCTCAGCCTGTTCCCGCTGATCGTCGACCGCGTGCTGCGCCTCGGTGGCGAGAGAGAGCCTATGCAATAGCGCGCCCTCCCCGCCCATTGCGGACGTTCGGCGCGAATGGCAGGATCGGCAGGTGCGCATCCTCGGCCTCGCCTGTCTCGCAACAGCTGTCGGCGCGCTCGCTGCGCCCACCGCTGCGCAAGCCTGCTCGATCGTCATCCTGCGTCAGCCGACTTCCGCTGAGCAGGCGCGAGACGCGCGCCGCAGACTCGCCCGCGCGACGGCGGTGATCGACGGCGAAGTCGTCCGTGCCCTGACCGACACGGAGCCCGCGCTCGTCCGCGCGGCGCGGGTGCTGAAGGGGCCGGCTCAGGAATATTTCGCGGTCGGCTACGAGGACAGTTGCGACACCGCGCTGACCCGGGTCGGCGAACGGCTGAGGATGATCCTCGTCGGCGGCCCGGACGTCTATTTCCTGCGGACCGATTATTCCTATGCCCGCGCCGAAGACCGCGTGCTCGGCTCCGATCGCCGCCGCGACTGGCCTTACCGCGAGGCTGAACAGCCGGCGGATTGAACGGCTCTTAGCTCTAAGGCGAAATGGCGACCTTCAGCACGCCGTCGCGCTGGCTGGCGAAGAGCTCGTAGGCATCCTCGATCTGATCGAGCGGGAAGCGGTGGGTGACCATCGCGCCGAGGTCGACCCGGCCCGAATCGATCACGCCCATCAGGCGGCGCATGCGTTCCTTGCCGCCGGGGCAGAGCGAGGTGACGATGCGGTTGTCGCCGAGCCCCGCGGAGAAGGCGTCCGCGGGGATGACCAGGTCGCCCGAATAGACGCCGAGGCTCGAAAGCGTGCCGCCTGGCCGCAAGACCCTGAGGGCTGACTGGAAGGTGGCCTGGGTGCCGAGCGCCTCGATGGCGACGTCCACGCCCCGCCCGTCCGTGAGGCGCATGATCTCGGCGACGGGATCGGCGTTCGAAAAGTCCACCACATGATCCGCGCCGAGCTTTTTCGCCGCGGCGATGCGCGCCGGCACCGTGTCGACGCCGATGATCTTCGTCGCGCCCATCAGCTTTGCGCCGGCAACCGCACAGAGCCCGATAGGGCCGAGCGCGAAGACCGCGACGGCGTCGCCGATCCTGACCCCTCCGTTTTCGGCGCCCGCGAAGCCCGTGGACATGATGTCGGGGCACATCAGCACCTGCTCGTCGGACAGGTGATCGGGTATCGGGCTGAGGTTCGCCATCGCGTCGGGCACCAGCACATAGTCGGCCTGGCAGCCGTCGATCGTGTTGCCGAACCTCCAGCCGCCCATCGCCTTGAAGCCGTGGGGAAGGCCCGGCCCGTCCTGCGAGTGGCAACCGCAGAGCGAGGCATAGCTTTGGCCGCTCGGCGTTATCGCGCCGGCGATGGCGCGCTGGCCCTCCCTGTAGCCGGTCACCGCCGAGCCGAGCTTTTCGATCACCCCGACCGGCTCGTGGCCGATCGTCAGGCCCTTCGCGACCGGATACTCGCCCTTGAGGATGTGGACGTCGGTGCCGCAGATCGTCGTCGTGGTGATGCGCAGCAGCGCATCGGTGGCTCCGACGTCGGGGATCGGCTTTTCGCCGAGGACGATGCGGCCCGGCTCGATGAAGATTGCGGCTTTCATATGGGAGATGGTCGAGGTCCTTCGGCTGGAGGTCGGATTTGTGTCGGAAATGGTCAGAGCCGCCGCATGCGCAGGACGACCATGACGAAGAAGGCGGTCGACCAGCCGATCAGGATGACTCCGTTGATCCCCTCGATCGCGGAGACCAGCCGCCACGCCTCGGCCATGGCGGCGTCGTCATAGCCGATCGCCCCATATGTCACGGTCGAGAAATAGACCGCGTTGCGAAGACCATCGACCGCGCCGATCGCGTCGTAGAGAAAGGCGTAGAGCCAGATCTCGGTGCCGTGCAGCGCGATGAGGGCGAGGATGACGGTGAGCGTCGTCGCAAATCCCCGTAGCGACAAAGGATGGATGTGCGCGGCCGCCTCCTCCCGCTCTTCGAGCCGGAGGAAGCGCGCGACCGCGTAGAGCCCCACAGCGTGGATGACCACGGTCAGGACCACCATTGCCGTCGCAACCGTCAGTTCGGCGAGCATGGCTCACGCCGCGATCGGCAGGCGCGGGGAGAAGGTCGCGCGGGTGATCTCGACTCTCAGGCCCGCTTCGTTGGAAACCTGCTCGATCCGCGCCTGGAGCTGCTTCGCCAGCGCGCCGACGATCGCCGTCCCAAGCCCGCTTCGCCCGGTGGCTGCGGCCGGCGCACGGCCGCAGCCATTGTCCGAGACGCTCAGCTTCCAGTCGGCTTCGTCCGTCTCGAACCCGACCAGGATGCAGGCGCCGGCGCGGGCGGTCGGGAAGGCGTATTTGATCGCGTTGATGACGAGCTCGGTGACGATCAGCCCGAGGCTGACGGCATGGCTGGTCTGCAGCGTCCCACCGTCCGCGCGCACCTCGATCCGGATTCCCTGGTGCGGGCCGATCATCGACGAAGCGAGCCCGGCGCAAAGCTTGGTCAGGTATGCGCCGATGTCGATATGGTCGATGCCGTGCGAGGCGTGGAGGTGGCTCTGGACCGCCGCCACCGACATCACTCTTTGGTGCGCGTCGCGCAGCTCGTCTCGCGTTTCCTCCGACGCCACCGCGCCCGCCTTGAGGAGCAGGATGCTGGCGATGATCTGGAGGCTGTTGGCGATACGATGCTCCATTTCCCGAAGCAGCGTCTGGTGCTGGGCGAGCAGCGCCTCGGTATGTTCGAGCAGCGCCTGCTTCTCGCGCTCGATCACGCGGCGCTCGGTAACGTCCTTGAAGGCGAGCAGCAGGGTCGGGCTCGGGCATTGTTCGTAGCGCACCAGACGGGCGCCGAGCAGCATCGTCCGCCTGCCCGTCTGAGGCGAATCCTGCTCCATCTCGAACTCGACCATAGCCTTGTGGTCGCGAACCACCGCTTCGAGCCGTGGGCGCAGGTGCGGTACGTCCCACTTCCCGCCGCCGAGTTCGAAGAAAGAGCGGCCGTGCGTGCAGGCGGGATCTTCCTCGAAGATTTCGCAGAAGCAGCGGCTGGCGGCGAGCACATTGAGCCGCTCATCCAGGACCAGAAAGGGTTCCGGAAAGGTATCGACGATCGCCAGCGCCAAAGTGCGGGCGTCCGCGAGATTGTCCAATTGCTGCATGATTGCTCCAGCGGGCGGGAGCACGTCGCATCTCTCAGCCACCGCCGCGCCGATGCTGAAGCGATGATGTCGAACACATACAGGTTAGCCGCAGCAAATGTAACCTAAATCAAATGCTGATCGATAATGAGGCGCGGTCGCCAAAGGGGGATAGTCGCCAAGTGCGAATAACTGCCCCGAGTTCGGGGCCGGCCGCGTTTTCACGCGGCCGGCCCCGCCCTCGATACGCGACGCGAGGGGCCAAAAGGGCATGTGCATGGCTTACATCGCCAACGCAGCACCGGCCGGAGTTGGCTGAGGGCCTCTTAGCGGCGGCTCACCGCACCGGGGCTGAACCGATGTGACAGGCGAGGTTCACCCTGTGGGCGTGGGGACAGTTACCGGTAACTGTCCCCTCTCAGCGGCTGAGGACCACGTCTCCGCTGTCCACCCGGCCATAAGGGGCAGGCCGCGTGGCCTGGCCCCGCCGCAGCGAGATGCCGCGAAAATAGCTCGGCAACCCCTCGCCGCGCATCGTCGGCGCATCGACCAATTGGTAGTGGAGATGGGGAAAGAGCGAGCTCCCGGACGAGCCGATCGCGGCGATCACGTCGCCCGCTTCCACCCGGCTTCCGACCTGCACGCTCACGCTGTTCTGCCGGACATGGGCGAAGATGCTGAACGAGCCGTCGCCATGGTCGATGACCACATGGTTGCCGAGCAGGGCGTTCGGGTTCGCATTGCTCTCGGCGGGATCGAAGCTGCCGTCGTCGGGCCTGTCGGAAACGGCGGCGACGATGCGCCCCGACGCGGTGGCCCGGATCGGCGCGCCGAAGCCGATATAGTCCTCGACCGTCCGATGCTGGCCGCGCGTCATGCTCCCATTCTCGTCGACGGGGACGAAATCGTAGGAATAGCGCATCGCGTTGGAGGCGAAGCCGAGGCCGCGCAGGAACGGGTGGACGTAGTTCCAGCGCCGGTGATGCGACAACGCATCGTGCCCGTCCCAGACCAGCACGCGCCCCGCGAGCGGGAAGGTGAAGAGGCGAGGTCGCCCCTGCCGGTCGACCTGCGCCTCGGCCGTGACGTCGGGCACCCGCTCCTGTCCCTCGACGCGACCGAAGGCGGCCCGCACGCGCACGCGATGCGCCCGGATGTCCGGCGGCGGCCTCGGGAAGGGATTGAAGAACAGCGCTTCAGCCCCGGGCGCGATCACCCGCGCACCGAGGGTGGCGATCGAGGGGACGCCGCCATTGCCGTCGACGCGGCGGCTGATCAGCACGGCGCCTTCGGCATCCAGATACGCGACGTCCAGCTCGGTGAGCTCGATCGGATAGGCGTGGGCGTTGCGAAGGATGATGTCGAAGTTCAGGCTTTCGCCCCCGGCCCCGCGCTCGGCGATGGGCCGGACCGGGAAGATGCGCGCGCCGGGCGCGGTCTGCGTCGCGGATGCCGCGCCCATCAAGCCAAAGACGATCGCAAGCGCGGCCGCATATCTCATGGCTGCTCCCCCTCCGCCAAGGTTCCTACGCTCCCGTTGCTGCACTTGGAAGGCGGCCGCGCTATCTTCGGCGCGTGTTTCGTGTCAGGGCTGCCTCCAGCGGGAAACGGGGGTTTGCCTATGCCTTATCCACGAGCGCATTATTACGTGATGCTGGTCATGGCGGTCACCGTCGCCGGCTTCTGGGACAGCTATTTCTCGACCTTCACCCAGGGCCCGTGGCAGTTCCACGCCCACGGCATCGCCGCGAGCATCTGGGTCATGCTGGTAGCGACGCAGAGCTGGACCGCGCACCGCCGCCACGTCGCCTGGCACGCGGCCGCCGGCAAGGCGAGCCTGCTGCTCTTCCCCTTCCTGATCGGCGGCCTGTGCGCGATCATCGACCTCACCGCCAAGGGCTATGTCGCCGGCGACGGCGCGACCCGGGCCCTGTTCGGCGGCGCCTTCCTGCTCGGCCTGCTGCTCGCGGTCGCCGCCTACCTCACGCTCTTCTACCGCGCGCTCAGATACCGGCGGAAGGTGTGGCTGCATTCGGGTTATATGCTGGCGACGCCGCTGATCCTCTGGGAATCGCCGTTCAGCCGCCTGCTGATCGAGTTCGTCCCGGGGCTCGGCATCGCCGGGCCGCAGGATTTTCCGCATGTCATCCATTCGATCGTCTGGGCGATGGCGACCGGGCTCGCTTTCTGCCTGATCGTGCGCTGGCGGGTCGGCGAGCGGGCGCAGCCATTCCTGGTCGCCGGCCTGTTCATCGTCGCCCAGATGGTGGCGATGGGCCAGCTCGGCGACCTCGCCCTGGTCCGCTCGACGCTCGCCTTCATCGGCCATTTGCCCAGCGCCCTGGTGGTCGCTGCGGGCTTCGCGGCCGGGGCGCTGACCAGCTGGGCCGGATGGAATGCGGGCAAGCGCCCCGCGGTCCCGCTCAGAGCGGCGGCGCAGCCGGCCTGACGCCGCCGCATCCGTTCACCAGCTGCCTTCGGCCATCCTGCGGCGACGCTCGAGCTCGGCCGCGCCGGGCGCGGTCGTCACGAAGCTGCCCGGCTCGATCTCGCCGTCCGGCTCGTAGGTGGCGATGATATTGCCGCGCGGCGTGACCTCGTGGCCGGTCATCCGCATCGACCCCGGCGGCGTCCCCTCGCCGAACAAGCGCTTTCCCGAGCCGAGCACCAGCGGAAAGGTCATCAGCACGAGGCGGTCGATCAGGCCGGCCGCGAGCAACTGCGGATAGAGCGTCGAGCTGCCCTGGATGACGAGGTCCGGGCCCTCGCCTTTCTTCACTTCGGCGAGCGCGTCGAGCCCCGACAGGCGGTGGCTGTTCCGCCACTGGAGCGGCTGGTCGCTGCGCGTCACGACATATTTCGCGGCGCGGTCGAACCGCTCGCCGAGCGCCTTCTCCTCGCCTTGGGCGAACGGCCAATAGGCCGCGAAGATGTCGTAGGTGCGCCGGCCGAGCAGAAGGTCGAACGCACCGCCGAACAAGGCGTCGATCCTGCTGCCCACGGCGTCGTCGAAATAATCGAACAGCCAGCCGCCGAGCGCGAAGCCGCCGGTCGGATCCTCGTCCGGACCGCCCGGCGCCTGGATCACGCCGTCCAGCGAAACGAACGCAGCGCCGGTCACCCTTCTCATCCCTCTCTCCTTGCGTCTGCCGCCGCGAAATGGGCCATCTGGTCCCGGTGCGCCCTGGCGAAGGCGGGCCGGGCCACCGCTCGGGCGACATAATCCCGGCAGGCGGGCGATCCGGCAAGCCCGTCGAACCGGTCGACGAGGCGCAGCACGTCCGCCATCGCGATGTCGGCGATCGAGAAGGCCCTCGCCAGCCATTCGCGTGCCGCCAGCACCGGCTCGAGATGCCCGAGCCGCGCCTTCACCCATCCGTCGAAGAAGGCCCAGGCGGGCGTGTCGGTCTCGCCCGAAAATTGCAGCAGCGACCAGGGCAGGCTCGCCATCTCGACCGAGTTGAGCGCCGCGAACAGCCACATGGTCGCCGCGCTGCGCGCGCGCGGATCGGCCGGCATCAGCGCCGCGCTGCGTTCGCCCAGATGAAGCAGGATGGCGCCGCTCTCGAAGATCGACAGGTCGCCGTCGGTCAGCCACGGCACCTGGCCGAACGGCTGGTGCGCGAAATGCCCGGCCTTGCGATCGCCGAACGGCACGCTCTCGACCCGATAGGGAAGGCCCGCCTCCTCGAGCGCCCAGCGGATGCGGAGGTCACGCACATAGCCGCGCGGCATGTCGGGGACCCAATCGAAGGTGGTAAGGATCAGATCGCCCATTCCGCGCCTCCGCGTCGAGGCCGATCTCTTAAAGCTTTCGCGCACCCGGGGAAGGGGGCCGGATCGCTTTGACTTCCCCGATGATCCCGTGCCTTGCTGCCCGTATCACGACGGGAGCGACGCATGGCCGGCCTTGGTATCTTTGTTCTGCTCCTTGGCGTCGCGACCGCCGTCTATGGGTGGCTCGGCCATTCGAAAGCCCTGGCTCTCAAGCAGGCCGCCGGCCGCTGGGCGATCGCTCCCGCGACGATCCTCGCCACCGACGTGCGCGTGGTCAGACGCGGGGGCGCGGCCTATTGGGTCCCGCTGGTCCACTATCGCTTTGCGGTCGGCGCCCGGCAGTATGAAGGCCAGCGCCTTCGCTTCGGCTTCATCGGCACGCAGACCCGCGCCGCGGCGGAAAGGATGATCGCCGGCTATGCGCCCGGCTCGACCGCCATGCTCCGCTACGACCCGCATGATCCGCAGGAAAGCGTGCTCGATCCGAACCATGTCACGTCGAACATGCTGGTCTGCGCCGTCGGCGGCGCGGTCCTCGCCCTGATCGGACTGGCGATCGTCATCGCCTCCTGACCCGGGGCAGTTACTCGTAACCGTCCCCGACTGAGCTTCGTTCAATCGCGCCCCGGCTCCCCCGCCGCGCGCGCGGCACGGCGGCGCGCCAGCAGGGCTTCGAGCCGTGCCTGGGCCTCGGGAAGGCCGGACCGCGGAGGCTCGTATGACCGGAGGAGCTTGCCCGGAGTCCTCATGTGGACGGACGGAAAATAGGCGGCGCGGCCGTCGGTGGTGGTGGCGGCCAGCCGGTAGAGCCGCGCGGCGCGCCGCAGGTCGACGGGAACGCCGTCGCCGGTCTCGAAGCGGATGCCGAGCGCGAGCTGGGCGCGCTTGTCGCCGGCGGCGGCGCGGCGCGCGAGCGCGCGCAGCTCTTCGTCGACAGTGTCGGTGGAGTCGGCGGAGAGCGATATGCCCTGATAGCGGTCTGACGTGCTGCTGCACGCGGCGAGCGCGGCGAGGGCGGCCCCCGCCAAAACGAGGCGAAGCGAGAGGCGGCGGACGGGCATCGGCAGGCTCCTCCTTTGCACCACCTTGTCTCGCGCGGGTGAGAGGCCGTCAAGACAGCCTGGGGACAGTTACGTAACTGTCCCCACCCCCACCGTCTCCCGATTGCGGAAGTTCTCGACCGCGCTAGGCTTGGGCCCGTGCCGACCCGCTATCAGCGTCTGAGAGAGACCGTCGCCAATCTCGCGGCCCCGGCAGAGGAGCAGGTCCGCCATCTCGATCGGATCTTCACACCGATGACCGGCGGAAGGAGCGCCGCCGGCTACGGCAATGACGAGCTGGCATTGGAGTTCGACGACATTTTCCAGGGTGCCGGCGACATGATCGATCACGGCGAACTGACAGTGGCCGAGAAAGAGGCGATCCGGCCGCTGGACGCGCTGCTGGCGAAATGGAGCGCTCCGGGGAACGCCGGCTTCTGGCGGCGCGAGGCGCTCTTCGACGATCCCCGCTGGGCGGAAGTCCGCGCCTGCGCCGCCCGCGCTCTGGCGCGACTGCCGGACGAGGAACGGGGGACCGGCCGTTCCGTTTGAAAGAGGGGACGGTTACGTAACTGTCCCCGCCACCCGAAAAGCCTAGCTTAGGCCGCTTGCAGCACAAACTGCATTCGCGATTGTTTCGCCCACTGTATCCGGCACGATCGCGTTAACCCGCCTGCTGTAGGCTGGGATGGTCTGCGAAGCAATTACGCGTCCGTCTGGTCCATAATCGACGAACGTCAAAAGGCTTTCCGTCCGATCTACGCAATCCACTTCCCATTGTTGCCGCGACTCGCGTGCTCTTTCCGTGCGAACCCGCGAAAGGTCACGGCGAAGCCACACCCGTAATGTATTTCCGGTGACGCGCACGCTCTCCGCATCGTAATAGGTAATCATGCCGTTTTCGGCCCTCGACACCTCGACCCAATCGGCTGCCAAGGCTGCGGATGAGGACATGCCGACAATCATCGCGATAGATAGCCGGATGTGTCGCATAATACCCCCGTCTCTTGGGGCAAGTATGTCCAATTTCTTGAAGAAGGCAAGTCGTTGACTCCGCGTACGAGTCATAAGCCTCACGAGGGCGGCGGTCCGCTCGCTTGTCGGGCCAATGTCGACAAGTGCGTTGACGGCGTCTCGATATCGCGGCCCGGATGGAGCGGGACCGTCGTTTCCATGTCGCGCTGCGCCCCCAATATTGAACTTGCGCTAACCCGGCGCCGCGGCCGCTGCCGCCCGCTTTCACGCTTTGTTTGTCAAATTCTGCGACAGCCTGCAGCGTGTCGGAGAAGCTTACAGCGGAGCGTCTGAAGCGCGCCTGCGCGGCGCCGCCCCACGAGGGCGCGCGCCCATGATCCGGCTGTTCAAACATTATGTGCCGCACTGGGTGCTGATGCTCGGCTGGCTCGATTTCCTGCTGCTGCTCGGCGCGGCCGAGGCGGGCTGGCTGATGCGGATCTGGCAATTGGGCGGGGAGGTCGATCCCGAGGCGGCGCGGCTGCCGAGCCTCGCCGCCTTCGCCGCGTCGGTGCAGCTGGCGATGGTCGCTGTCGGCATCTACCGCTCGGAGGCCCTGCTCTCGCTGCGCATCGCCACCGCGCGGCTGCTGGTCGCGCTCGCGCTCGGCATCCTGTTCCTCAGCCTCGTCTTCTTCCTGTTCCCGTCGATCGGCTTCTGGCGGTCGAACCTGCTCTATGCGAGCGGTTTCGCGATCATGCTGCTCGCCGGCGCGCGGCTGCTGCTCGGCCGCGCGGTCGGCAGCGAGACCTTCAAGCGGCGGGTGCTGGTGCTCGGCGCCGGCGCCAAGGCGGCGCGGATCGAGGCGCTGGCGCAGCGCGACGGCGCGAGCTTCACGATCGCCGGCTTCATCGCCATGAACGACGGCCAGGTCGCGGTGGCGCGCGCCGTCAACCGGGACGCGATCGGCAACTTCGCCGCCCATCTCCTGCGCCTGCGGGCTTCCGAGGTGGTGCTCGCGGTCGAGGAAAGGCGCAACGCGCTGCCGCTCTCGGACCTGCTGCGCGCCAAGACCACCGGGGTCGAGGTGATCGACCTTTCCACCTTCCTCGAGCGCGAGACGGGGCGGGTCGACCTCGACAGCCTCAATCCGAGCTGGCTGATCTTCTCCGACGGCTTCTCGGCGGCGCGGCGGCTGTCCTCGATCGCCAAGCGGCTGTTCGACGTCGCCGTCAGCACCGCGATCCTGATCCTGACCGCGCCCTTGATCGCGCTCACCGCGATCGCGGTGAAGCTGGAGAGCAAGGGGCCGGCCTTCTTCCGCCAGCGCCGCGTGGGCCATTACGGCGTGCCGTTCGAGATATTGAAGTTGCGCTCGATGCGCGAGGACGCCGAGGTTGGCGGCAAGGCGGTCTGGGCGCAGAAGGACGATCCCCGCGTCACCCGCGTCGGATCGGTGATCAGGAAGCTCCGGATCGACGAGCTGCCGCAGGCGTGGAGCGTGCTGAAGGGCGACATGAGCTTCGTCGGCCCGCGCCCGGAGCGGCCGCAATTCGTCGCCGATCTCGAGGCGCGCCTCCCTTATTATGCCGAGCGCCACATGGTGAAGCCCGGCATCACCGGCTGGGCGCAGATCAACTATCCCTACGGCGCCTCGGTCGAGGACGCCCGCCAGAAGCTCGAGCTCGACCTCTATTACGCCAAGAATTACTCGCCGATGCTCGACGTGCTGATCCTGCTCCAGACGCTCAGGGTCGTGCTGTGGCCAGAGGGGGCGCGCTGATGGCCGGCTTCCTCCAGCTCTGGAGCCACGCGCTCGCCGCCGCGCTCTACGGCGCCCTCGCCATCTGGCAGCTGCGCCACTGGAACGGCGACCCGCGCAACCGGCCTTTGGTCACCGCCTTCGCCGTCGTCTCGGTCTGGTCGATCTTCGTCGCGATCGAAGGCCCCCATTACGTCCTCGCCAGCTTCTCCGAGAGCGGCCGCAACCTCGCTTTCCTCGCCTTCATGTACGGCATCATGCAGGGCGCAGACGACGACCGCCGCCAGCGCGCGGTCAAGTCGGTCTATGCCGCGGTGGCGGGCGTCGTCGGCCTCCAGATCGTCATCGCCGGCGTCTCCGCCGAGTTCGCCGAGGTGCCGCCGGTCCTCGCCGCGCTGACGGCCACCCAGCACATCATCGGGCTCACCATCGCCGCCGGCGCGCTCGTCCTCGTCCACAATCTCTACGGCCAGGCGTCGCCCGACTCCCGCTGGGGGATGAAGCTGCCGGCGATCGCGCTGGCGGCGATGTGGGCCTACGACCTCCACCTCTACACCACCGCCTATCTGACCCGCTCGCCCGCTGCGGAGCTGTTCGCGATGCGCGGCGCGATGCTGTCGATGATCGTGCCTCTGTTCGCGCTCGCCAGCCGGCGCAACGCCAGCTGGAAGATGCAGCTGTCGCGCGCGGCGACCTTCCAGTCGCTGTCGATGCTGGCAATCCTGGCTTATCTGATCGTGATGATGTCGGCGACGCGGGCGATGGAGTTCGCCGGCGGCGACTGGGCGCGCTTCGGCCAGATCGCCCTCATTTTCGCGATGACGGTGGCGGCTTTGATCCTGCTGCCC
Organism: Allosphingosinicella sp.; assembly: GCA_036386495.1. Classification (GTDB taxonomy): domain Bacteria; phylum Pseudomonadota; class Alphaproteobacteria; order Sphingomonadales; family Sphingomonadaceae; genus Allosphingosinicella. The sequence goes on along the minus strand of DASVVP010000021.1, from coordinate 27,939 downwards.
TCCGGCCGCGCGCGCGCCTGGGTGCGGGTGATGGTCTCCAAGCATTTCTTCCAGCATCGCTACGATTATCGCAGCGAGTGGCTGCGCTTCACCCACACGGTCGGGCGGGCCGGCGAGGAGGGCGGGCGGCTCGAGGAACGGGTGGTGAAGGCGCTTGCCGACATTGCCGGCTCGCCGGGCGGGCTGCTGCTGCTTGCCGACGAGCAGGGCCGGCTCGCGCCCGCCGCGCGCTGGAACTGGCGCCATGCGGCCGAGCCGGGCCGCGACGACGACGGCGGCTTCGCCCGCTTTCTCGCCCAGACCGGGCATGTCGTCGACTTTTCGGCGCCTTTGCCCGGCGAGCCGGCGCGCGCGCCGATCGCGGTGCCGGCGCCGGGCTGGATCGCGTCGCTTCCGGAGCTGTGGGCGGGCGTACCCCTGATCCACGGCGAGCGGCTGGTCGGGCTGGTGCTGCTCGACCATCCGCCCGTGCGGCGGCCGCTCGACTGGGAGGATTTCGACCTGTTCCGCACCGCCGGCATCCAGGCGGCGAGCTATCTCGCGGAAGCCCAGTCCCACCTCGCTCTGGCCGATGCCCAGCGCTTCGACGAGTTCAACCGCCGCTTCGCCTTCATCATGCACGACATCAAGAACCTCGTCTCCCAGCTCACCCTCGTCGCCCGCAATGCCGAGCGGCATGCGGACAATCCCGCGTTTCGCGCCGACATGATCGCGACGCTGCAGAGCTCGGTCAGGAAGATGCACGAGCTGCTCGCGCGGCTCTCCAACGGCAGCCGCCGGGACGCCGAGCCGCCGCGCCCGCTGGCCGTGCAGACGGTCGCGGCCGCGGTCGCCGAGGCCAAGAGGCGGGCGCACCCGGTCGACCTTCGCGGCGACGCCCGTATCGTCGCCATGGCGGATCCCGGCCGGCTCGAGCAGGCGCTCGGCCATCTCGTCCAGAATGCCATCGACGCCAGCCCGGCCGGCGCGGCGGTCCGCATTTCGATCGAACGACACGGCAACGAGGCAGCGATCGAGGTCGCCGACCGCGGGCCGGGCATGTCCGCCGAGTTCGTCCGTACCCGCCTCTTCCAGGCCTTCGCCTCGACCAAGGACAACGGCTTCGGCGTCGGCGCCTACGAGGCGCGGTCGCTCGTCGCCGCGATGGGCGGGCGGATCGAGGTCGAGAGCCGCGAGGGCGAAGGCTCCCGCTTCACCGTCTTTTTACCGCTGGGTGAGCAAAGCCTCGCCCCTCAGCTCGAACGGAAATGCGCATGACGTCCGAAGCGAAGCCCAAATTGCTGATCGTCGAGGACGACGAGGGGCTGCAGCGCCAGCTCCGCTGGGCCTATGACGATTACGAGGTGCTCTGCGCCTCGGACCGGAACGCCGCGATCGACCTGGTGCGTTCGGAGGAGCCGCCGGTCGTCACCCTCGACCTCGGCCTCCCGCCCGACCCCGACGGGGTCAGCGAGGGCTTCGCGACGCTGGAGACGATCCTCTCGCTGAAGCCCGAGACCAAGGTGATCGTCGCCTCGGGCCACGGCGCCCGCGAAAGCGCGCTGCGGGCGATCGCGTCGGGCGCCTATGATTTCTACCAGAAGCCCGTCGACATCGACCAATTGGGGCTGATCGTCCGCCGCGCCTTCCAGCTCCACGGCATCGAGACCGAGAACCGCCGCCTCGAGGACCATGTCGGCGCCGACCGCACCGTGCTCGGCACCATGATCACGGCGGCGCCGGAGATGATGAAGGTCGCGCGCACCATCGAGCGGGTCGCGAACACGGACGTCTCGGTGATGCTGCTCGGCGCCAGCGGCACCGGCAAGGAGCTGCTCGCCCGCGGCCTCCACCGCGCCAGCCGGCGCGCCGACGGCGCCTTCGTACCGATCAACTGCGCCGCCATCCCGGAGAACCTGCTCGAGGCGGAGCTGTTCGGCTACGAGAAGGGCGCGTTCACCGGCGCGATCAAGACCATCGAGGGCAAGATCGAGCAGGCCCATGGCGGCACCCTGTTCCTAGACGAGGTCGGAGACATCCCGCTGCCGCTGCAGGTCAAGCTGCTGCGCTTTCTCCAGGAGCGGGTGATCGAGCGGATCGGCGGAAGGAAGGGGATCGCGGTCGATACACGCATCGTCTGCGCGACCCACCAGGACCTGCCGGCGATGATCCAGGCGACGAGCTTCCGCGAAGATCTCTATTACCGGCTGGCGGAGATCGTCGTCCGCATCCCGACGCTGGCCGAGCGGCACGGCGACGCGACCTTGCTCGCCAAGCATTTCCTCCACCTCTTCTCGCGCGAGATGAACCCCAATGTCCGCGGCTTTTCGGCCGGCGCGCTGCAGGCGATCAACGACTGGCCCTGGCCCGGCAACGTCCGCGAGCTGGAGAACCGGATGAAGCGGGCGGTGATCATGGCCGACGGCAAGCTGATCTCCGCCGAGGATCTCGACCTTGCCTCGAAGGAGGGCGATCAGCTGCCGATCAACCTAAAGGCCGCGCGCGAGGAGGCCGACCGGAGGGTCATCCGCCAGGCGCTGGCGCGGACCGAAAGCAACATTTCGAGCGCGGCGCGGCTGCTCGGCATCAGCCGGCCGACGCTCTACGACCTCCTGAAGCAATATGGGCTGCAGCCGTGACGGGGCCGCGGCAGGCCCTCGCAGCCCTGCTGCTCGCGGCGACCGCCGCCTGCTCCGGCGCGTCGGCGGCGCCCACTCCCGAGCAATCCTACCGCCGCGGCCTCGCCGCGCTCGAGCAGGGCCGCCCGCGCACGGCCCGCGCCGAGCTGTTCAGGGCGCTTCACGGCAATCCCAACGACGTCCGCGCCCGCCTCGCCCAGGCTCGCGCCGCTTTGCTGCTTGGGGACGGGGTGGCGGCGGAATCGGAGATCCGCCGCGCCCGCGCCGGCGGCGCCCCTGAAAATACGACCCGCGCGCTCCTCGCCCACGCATTGCTGCTGCAAGACGAGCCGCGCCGCGCGATCGCGGAAACGGAGGGAGTCGCCGGCGCCGAGGCGGCTTATGCGGCGCGGGTCCGCGCCCGCGCCTTGTTCGCCCTGGGCGAGGAAGAGAATGCCGCCGCCGAGTTCGCGCGCGCGGCCCAAACCGGTCCGCAGGACAGCCGGGTCTGGACGGACATTGCCGGCTTCCGCCGGGCCACCGGCAACGTCGCCGCCGCGATCGAGGCGGCCGACCGCGCGGTCGCGCTCGACCCGCGCAACACCGAGGCGCTGCGCCTGCGGGGCGAGCTGACGCGAAGCCAATACGGCCTTTCGGGGGCCCTCCCCTGGTTCGACCGGGCGCTGGAGATCGACCCCGACGACGTCGTCACCTTGCTCGAACGGGCGGCGACCCTGGCCGATCTCGGCCGGATGCAGGAGATGCTCGTCGACACACGGCGGGTGCTGTCGCTCCAGGGCGGCAACGCCATGGCTTTCTATCTCCAGGCGATGCTCGCCGCGCGCGCCGGTGAATTCGAGCTCGCCCAGACGCTCTGGCAGCGGACCGAAGGCCGCTTCGACGACAGGCCGGCGGGGATGCTGCTCGGCGGCGCGATCGATTATGAGACCGGCAATGCCGCGCAGGCGGCGCGCCGGCTGGGACGGCTCGTCGAGCTGCAGCCTGCCAACCGCAAGGCGCGGCGGCTGCTCGCCGCGGCCCAGTGGCGCCTCGGGGACGTCGCCGCCACGATCGCCACGCTCCGCCCGATCGCCGCGCGGGCCGACGCCGACAGCTACAGCCTGGCGCTGATCGGCCGGGCACTGGCGCGACAGGGCGACACCAACGCGGCCGCGGCGTTCCTGGTCCGCGCCGCTTTGCCGCAGAGCCGCACCTTGGCGGCCCTGGACATGGACGCCGTCAGCGACGGGCAGCTCGGGGCACTTCGCCAGGCGGCTGCCGACCGCGGCGACGCGCCGACCGAAGTCGCCCTGGTCGCGGCGCTGCTCGCCCGCGGTTTCGGCGCAGAGGCGCTCGACCGGGCGCTGGCCCTGCAGCGCGGCCATCCGGGCGCGCCCGATGCGCACGTCCTTGTCGGCGACGCGCGGGGGATGGCCGGCGACTTCACCCGGGCCGCCGACGAATATCGCAAGGCCGCCAACCTCGCCTTCACCGAGCCCGTCGCCCTGCGCCTGATCGAGGCGCTGCAGCGCTCCGGCGAGCAGGCCGCAGCCGACCGCGTTCTCCAGCTCTTTCTCCAGCAGAATCCGCGCAACGTGCCGGCGCTGGTGCTGCTCGCGGCCCGCTACATGCAGGCGCGCGACTGGGCCGAGGCGGCGCGCCTCTACGAAGGCCTGCGCCGCCGCCTCGGCGACGGCGACGCGACCATCCTCAACAACCTCGCGCTCGCTTATTCCGAGCAGGGCGACCACGAGCGCGCGGTCCCTCTCGCCCGCCGCGCCTGGGAGCTCGACCCCGGCAACCCGGGGACGGCCGACAGCTACGGCTGGGTGCTATTCCGGAGTGGCGCACGGGCCGAGGGCCTGGCCCTCCTCCAGCGCGCGCAACGCGGCGCGCCGACCGACGCCGAGATCCGGCGCCACCTGGAGGCCGCGCGGAGAGGCTAGTTCCTCCCCATGATGAAATCATGGGGAGGGGGACCATGCGGAGCATGGTGGAGGGGTAACTGGCTCGGCCTGCGTCTTTACCCCTCCACCACCCTTCGGGTGGTCCCCCTCCCCATCTCGCGATGGGGAGGAACCTAGCGCAGCGTCGGGCTGTCGAGGTTGAGCTCGGCGATCGGGATGACGGTCACGTTCGCCCGGTCGCGGCGGAGCTGCGGGAGGAAGCGGCGGGCGTCGCCGACGATGACCATGGTCGCGCCCTCCGCGGACAGCAACTCGGCCGCGGCGCCTTGCGCGTCGGCAGGCGTGACCGCGAGCACCGAGCGCTGGAAGCGGGCAATCTCTTCCGGGCCGACGCCGAGCAGGACGTAATCGGCAACGAGGCCGGCAATTCCCGTCGTGGTCTCGGCGCTGCGGCCATAGCTTCCGAGGATCACCGTGCGCCTGATGTCGAGCTCGCTTGTCGGGATGGGCTCCGCGCCCAGGCGCCGCATCTCGGCGAGGATCAGGCCAAGCACCTGGGGCGCGGTTTCGTTGGCGGTCTGGGTCGTCGCCGAGAACGGGCCAGGCAGCCGCCGCGCGTCGATGCCGCTGCGCGCACCGTAAGCGAGGCCGCGGCGGATCCGGATCTCCTGATTGAGCCGGGCGCTATAGCCGCCGCCGAGCACGGAGTTCGCCACCAGCGCGCGATAGTAACGGGGGTCTCCGCGGCCGAGCGTCCCGCGGGTGACCGCAACCGCCGCCTGGCCGGCATCGGGCATGTCGATGACGATGACCTCGCCTGCGCGTCCGTCTGCAGCGCGACGCGGCGGAGGCCCCGCGACGACCGTGACGGGTGCGTTCCACGAGCCGAAATGCCGCTCGGCGAGCGCCAGCGCCGCCGCCGGCTCGATGTCGCCGGCCAGGACCAGGGTCGCGTTGGCGGGTCCCCAGACCCCACGATAGGCGGCGAGCACGTCGTCGCGCGTGAGCGCCCGCAGCGATCGCTCGGTGCCCGAAGGCGGATGCCCGTAGGGAGCATCTCCGTAAAGGGCGCGCATCGACGCCATCCCCGCCACCGTCGCGGGGTCGCTCATGCCCACGCGCACGGCGTCGATCGTCTGCGCGCGCTGCCGTTCCAGCTCTTCGGCGGCGAAGGCGGGATTTCGGGCGACGTCGGCGAGCAGCACGAAGGCAGCGTCGATATTGTCGGAACGGACGGTGAGGCCGATCGAGGCGCCGTCCCAGTCCGCACCGCTGCCGATCGACGTCCCAAGGGCTTCGACGGCCTGATCGATCTCGGTGGCCGAGCGGGTGGCGGTGCCTTCGGACATCAAGGCGGCAGTGAGCGCGGCCCGGCCGGCGCGGCCCTCCGGATCGAGGGCCGAGCCGCCGCCGACGACGAGGTAGGCGCTGACCAGCGGCAGGCCGGCGCGGCGCGCCGTGACGACGGCCAGCCCGTTCGCGAGGCGTTGCGAGACCGGCCGCGGCATCTCGGCGACGATGGCGGGACCCGGCGGCGGCGGGGCGACCCGTTCCGCCTCGCTCGCCGCCTGGACGATGCGGACGTTGGGAGGCGCGACCAGGGGCGCCGTCCGCACGGTTGCGGCGGTCCGGATCTCGTCCTCGCGGGCGCCGGCGCGCGATTCCTCGGGAAGGTAGAGGAGGGTTGCGGCGCCCTCGTCGCGAAGCCAGCGCCGCGCGACGCGCTGAACGTCCTCCGCCGTGACCGCGGCGATCTCGGCGAGGCGGCGGTCGGCGGCGGCGGGATCGCCCTCGACGATCACCGCCTCGGCAAGCGCGGAGGCGCGGCCGTCGACCGTCTCGCGCTCGCGCAGCGCGCCGGTCAGCAGCTCGTTCTTCGCTTCTGCCAGCTCGGCGGGCGTCACCCGCTCGTCGCGCAGCCGGGCGATCTCGGCCCGCAGCGCCGCCTCGCCGGCCTCGGCGGTCTGGCCGCTGGCGAGGATCGCAAAAGCCGCCAGCACGCCGGGTCCGCGACGGAAGCCAGGGGAAGAGCCCGACTGGGCCGCGATACGCTGCCGGTAGACGAGCGACTGGTGGAGGCGCGAGCTCTCGCCGGTCGAAAGGATGCCGTCGAGCACCTGCAGCGCGGCCGCGTCGTTATGCGAAGCCGGCGGGAGCCGGTAGCTCAGCAGCACCGCCGGAAGCGGCGTGTTCGGCTCGTAGACGGTGAAGCGGCGGGGCTGGGTGCGCTCCGGCTCTTCGGCGGTCACGCGCGGGATCGACCCGGCGGGCCTTTCGATGGGACCGAAATAGCGATCGATCCAGGCGTCGAGCTGCTGCGGATCGAAATTGCCGGAGACGAACAGGACCGCATTGTCCGGCCGGTAGTAAGTGGCGTGGAAGGCGCGGACGTCCTCGATCGTCGCGGCGTCGAGATCTTCGATGCTGCCGATGCCCGGCCGCGCATAGGGGTCAACATCGTAGGAGATTTGCGGAAGGTAGTGGAACAGCCGGCCATAGGGCTGGGCGAGCACGCGCGTGCGATATTCCTCCTTCACCACGTCCCGCTCCGAGGCGAAATAGCCGGGCTCGACGACCAGCGAACCCATCCGCTCGGCCTCCGCCCAGAGCAGCCGCTCGAGATGGTTGGCGGGAACGACCTCGTAATAATTGGTGTAGTCGTCGTCGGTCGACGCGTTGTTGTAGCCGCCGACATCCTCGGTCAGCCGGTCGAGTTGCTCGGGGACGAGGTTGCGGGTGGCCTTGAACATCAGATGCTCGAACAGGTGGGCGAAGCCCGAGCGCCCGCGCGGATCGTCGCGCGAGCCGACCTCGTACCAGACCTGGACCGAGACGTTCGGGCTGGCCTCGTCGCGAAGGGCGTAGACGCGAAGGCCGTTCGGCAGCGTGCGGGTGGAATAGCGGATCGGCGGCACCTCCAGTGAGGACGCGGGCGCGGCGGCCTCGGCAGGCGCCGCCGGCGCCGGGGCGGAGCCGGGCCGCTCCGTCCGGGCGCAGCCGGCCAGCGCCAGACCGAGCAAGGCCGTGGTCCACATCGACGCCCGCATGATCATTCTCCCCAAGCCGCAGGCCAGCATTGCGCGCGGCGACACCGCCGGGTCAAGCGCGGGGGTTTTTCCATCTGGCGCAGCGGCTTGGCCCACGATAGCAAGGGGGCTCAGGAGTCGCGGCGGGGGGTCCGTCCGGCGCTCCCACGCTTTATTGGGGGGTGATATGAGTTTCCGTTCCTTCTTCCGCCTGCTCGCGATCATGATGTTCGTCGCCGTCTCCACCGCCGGCGCGGCCCAGCTCGGCGGCCTCGGCGGCCTCGGCGACAAGCTGCGCCGTAAGACTCCGAACATCCTCGGCGACCGCGCGCCGATCACCACCAGCCTGTCCGACGCCCGCTGGGGCGACGCTTCGAAGGACGGCTTCACGCCCCGCGAGGCGCAGCGCTCGCTGATGACGCTGCAGCGGACCCCGAACGGCGGCTTCGTTCTCCAGGCCGGCTATTATTCGATGCAGACGCAGAGCTACTGCCTCAAAGCCGGCACCCACGGGCCAGGCGGCGGCGACGGCTATCTCTACGCGCCGCCCAAGGGCCCCGCCGAGGACGCGGTGATGACCATCCTCCGCAACTCGGTGAACCGGCCGGAAATCCCGCAGTCGCGCATCCAGCAATTGCTTTGGGCGATCATCGCCCGCGCCAAGTTCGAGGATTTGACCGGCGAGATCAGGGCGACGGCGAGCCAGCTGCTGACCCCACGCCAGCTCGCCTCGCTCAATCGCAGCGCCCTCGACGTGCTGCAGGGCAACGCGCTCACCGACGCGCTCGGCGGCGTGCCCGCGCCGTTGCGCCAGATCGCGCAGGCCGAGGCCCAGCTCCGCCAGATGCTGACGACGCCCGGCGCGAGCTTCGCGGAGATGGAGCGGGTCGCGGTGCTCTCCGGAGCGGCGCCGCGGGGCCCGGGCAGCCAGGACATCCCGTCCGGCCGCTGGAGCCTCCATCCGGACGGCTATTATGTGCGCTACATCCCCTCGGGATACAGCTCGACCCGGGTCGAGATCTGGGTGCCGCAGGGCTCGCCGGCGGTCGGCAAGGAGTACGACCCTGCAGCGCACATCGCCGTCCCCGGCAACACGGCGCGCCAGCGCCTGATCCAGTCGGGAAGGGCGCAGCAGGGGTATTGAGCAGCTCACGTCGTCCCGGCCCTTCGCCTGCCTGCCAAGGCAGGCGCTCAGGGTAAACTTCAGCCGGAGGCTGAAGGCCGGGACCTCAGCGGGTGAAAGGCGCCGGCGCTAGTGCAGGGCACCTTGGGGGAGCCTTGCTCGGGCGCCGGCGCTTTCTTGTCCTGAGGTCCCGGCCTCCGCCGGGACGACGTACGTGGCGCTAGCCCGCCAGCGCCTCGATCCTCTCGGCCAGCTCCAGCCAGCGATGCTCGGCGGCGTCGCGCTCGGCGCGCGCCCGTTCGATCGCTTCGGTGAGCGCGGCAAAGCGGGGGGGATCGCGCGTGTAGAGGTCCGGATCGTGGAGCGCCGCTTCGTCGCGCGCGATCTCGGCCTCGATCGCGTGGATCCGGTCGGGCAGCAGGTCGTAGTCGCGCTGGTCCTTGTAGCTGAGCTTGGTCTGCGGCTTCGGCGCGGCGGGGACCGGCCTGGGCGCCGCCTTGGCCGGTGCCGCAGCGCCCGCCGGCCGCGCCCTCTTGCGCTCCCAATCCTCATAGCCGCCGGCGACGATGTCGACCTTGCCGGAGCCGTCGAGGCCGAGCGTGATGGTGACGGTGCGGTCGAGGAAGTCGCGATCGTGGCTGACGATCAGCACCGTTCCCTCGTAATCGGCGATCACCTCCTGGAGCAGGTCGAGCGTCTCGAGGTCGAGATCGTTGGTCGGCTCGTCGAGCACCAGCAGGTTCGAGCGGCGGGCGAACTCGCGGGCGAGCAGCAGCCGCGACCGCTCGCCGCCCGAAAGCGCGCCGATCTTGGCGTCGATCAGGGCGGGATCGAACAGGAAGTCCTTCAAATAGCCCATGACGTGCTTGCGCACCCCGCGCACGTCGATCCAGTCGCTGCCGTCGGCGAGCACCTGGCGCACGTCCTTGTCGGGCTCGAGCAGCTTCCGCTGCTGGTCGATGACGACGCCGCTCAGCGTCTTCGCCCGCGTCACCTTGCCCTCGTCGGGCGCAACCTCGCCGGTGAGCAGCTTCAGCAAGGTGGTCTTGCCCGTGCCGTTGGCGCCGACCACGCCGATCCGGTCGCCGCGCTGGATCCTCAGCGAGAAGTCGCGGACGATGGCGCGCTCGCCGAAGCGCTTGGTGACGGCCTCGGCGTCGATCACCGTCTTGGTCTTGACCTCGTCGCTCTCCAGCCCGAGCTTCGCCGTGCCCGCCGGCCCCAGCATCGCCGCCCGTTGCGCGCGCATCAAATGGAGCTTGGCCAGCCGCCCCTGGTTGCGCTTGCGCCGTGCCGTCACGCCGCGCTGCAGCCAGTGGAGCTCGAGCTTGAGCTTGGCGTCGAGCTTCTCGGCGGCGCGCGCTTCCTCCTCATAGACGCGCTCGGTCCACGCCTCGAAGCCGCCGAAGCCGATCTCGGCGCGGCGCAGGCCGCCGCGGTCGAGCCACAATGACGAGCGGGTGAGGCGCCTGAGGAAGGTGCGGTCGTGGCTGATCGCGATGAACGCGCCGGCATAGCGGCCGAGCCAGTCCTCCAGCCACTGGATCGCGCCGAGATCGAGATGGTTGGTCGGCTCGTCGAGCAGCAGCACGTCGGGCTGCTGCGCCAGCGCCCGTGCGATCGCCGCCCGCCGCCGCTCGCCGCCGCTCGCGGTCGCGGCGGGACGGTCGAGATCGATGCCGATCTGCGTCGCGATCGCGTCGACCTCATGCGTCGGCGGGGCGTCGGGGCCCGCGGCGGTGAATTCCCGCAAGGTCGCGAAGCGCTCCACCGGCGGGTCCTGCTCGAGCAGCACCACCTTCGTCCCCGGCTGGATCGTCCGCCGCCCCTCGTCCGTTTCGATCAGCCCGGCGAGACATTTGAACAACGTGGTCTTGCCCGCCCCGTTGCGCCCGATCAGCGCCAGCCGGTCCCGCGCCCCGACGAACAGGTCGATGCCGCGAAACAGCCAGCCCGAGCCCTGGATCAGGCCGAGATTTTCATAAGCGAGGACGGGCGCAGCCATGGTGGCGGCGAGATAGGGGTAGCGCGCCGTGCGCTCAACCGGCTTGAATAAGGCTCAGGCGGCGCGGGGCCGGTAACGCGGCTCCGGTATCGGGAATCCGCGCTCGCGTGCCACCGCGAGCCAGCCGGCGACCGCGTCGCGTGCATTGGCCACCGCCGCCTCCGGAGTGTCACCATGGCCGGAGCAATAACGCAGGTCCGGAACGTCGGCGATCCAGCAATCGTCCTCTTGCGACCAGAAGACGTTCATATGATAGCGCGGCTCGGTCATTCTTCGATGCTCAACTCGTATTCGCGCACGATACCAAGAAACTGCCTCACCTGATAGCGTTTCGCGTCCTTGCGATCCGGCTGCACAGGGAGCGCGAAGGGCACTCTCGCATGCACGTATTGGCGGTGGCTTCCGACAGTCCGATCATGAATGAAGCCGAACGCCTCCAACAAGCGCTCGAAATCGCGGAACGAGATGGTCCGGTGCGTAGACTCCAGCAAGTGAGCGTAGAGCTTGGATGGCTTCACCATGGCTGCCTCTCATCAGGATGACAGCCGTCCATCAATGACAGATTTGAATCGCGAGCAATTGGGCTTTGTGCGCTTTGCGGAGGGCCCATTTTCTGGCAGCTTCCCCTCATGGCGCGCACGATCCTCCTCTATGCGGTGGGGCTGGCGGTGGCGGCGGCGGCTCTCGACTGGCTCGAATATCGCTACCTGACGCACGCTTTTTCCGGCGAGGTCTATGTGGCCTCGATCGCGGCCTGCTCGATCGCGCTCGGCATCTGGGCGGGGAGCAGGCTCACGCCGCGGCGGGCGCGGGCCGAGCCGTTCGCGCGCAACGAGGCGGCGATCCGTTCGCTCGGGCTCAGCCCGCGCGAGGTCGAGGTTCTCGAGGCGCTGGCGGGCGGCGATTCGAACAAGGGGATGGCGCGGCGGCTCGGCATCTCGCCGAACACGGTGAAGACCCATATCGCCCGCGTCTACGACAAGCTCCAGGTCCAGCGGCGCGTGCAGGCGATCGAGAAGGCGCGAAGTCTCGCCCTCATTCCTTAGTCAGGGCCCGAATTCGGCCAAATCACCCCGATGGGCGATAGCCCGCGCCTCCGATTGCACATAGGATCGGCCCCGCAACAAAGAGGGGAGCGACCATGCCGGTGATCGGAATGGGGGGCTATTTCTTCCGGGCGCAGGACCCGCAAGCACTCAAGACCTGGTATCGCGAGCGGCTCGACGTCGGCGGCGGCTGCGGCACGGACGAGAAGGGCGAATCGAATGAGTGGGTCTGGTTCGTCCAGGGCGGGCCGATGGTATTCGAGCCCTTCAAGGCGGACAGCGATTATTTCGCGGCCGAGAAGCAGGCGATGATCAATCTGCGGGTGACCGATCTCGAAGGCCTGCTGGCCGATCTGCGCGGCGCGGGCGTGGAGGTGACGCGCGAGGAGACGATGGAGGGGCTCGGACGCTTCGCCCGCGTCCACGATCCCGAAGGCAATGCGATCGAACTTTGGGAGCCGGAATCCGAGGCGGGCCAGACAGCGGACGGGCAATGAGATACGCCCTCGTCTACGGCCTGATCTCGGGCAGCATCATCATCCTCATCATGGTCGCCGGCTTCGAGCTGACCGCCCCGGACAGCTTCGTCCGCACGCTCTGGTATGGGTACCTTCTCATGCTCGCCGTGCTGACGATCATGTTCGTCGGCATCAAACGCTATCGCGACGTCGAATGCGGCGGCGTCATCCGTTTCGGCCGCGCCTTCGCCCTCGGCCTCGGCATGGCCGCCTTTGCGGCGGTGGCATATGCCATCATCTTCGAAATCTACCTGGCGCTCACCGACTATCGGATGCTCGACCAGATGGTTGACGCCGCGGGTCAAGCCGACCGGGCCCAGATGGAGTGGATGCTGCACAACCCGCTCATCCGTGCCGCGTTCGTCTTCATCGAGCTTTTCCCCGTCGGGTTCGTCGTGGCTCTCGGCTCCGCGCTGCTGCTGCGCAACCCACGGGTGCTCCCGGCCACGCGCTAGCCGCACTGGCTCGAGAGGGGATGGGCCCTCCCCCTCAAGGGGAGGGGGAGTGGTGCCCCGTTTCCCGCGCCCTTGCCTCCTCGACCATCCGGGCCACGCTCTCGAGCAGAGCCGGGGCGTCGTAAACGATGCCGTCCTTGATCGTCCACCTGACGCCTCCGACGCGCTCCACCTGCTGGGTGCGCGGATTGAGGCGCATGTGGCCGGTGCCGTAGAGCACCTTCAGGTTTGCGAGCGGGTTCTGCGGCACGATCACCAGGTCGGCGAGCATGCCGGGGCGGACCATGCCCATCGGCGGCTCCTGGCCCATCGGCTCGAAGATCTCGCGGGCGCCGTTGATCGTCGCCGCCTGGATCACCTCGAGCGGCGCCAGCCCCGCTTCCTGCAGCATCTCCAACTCCTGGATGTAGGAGAAGCCCCAGGTCTGGTAGATATAGCCCGGGTCCGAGCCCACGGTGATCCGGCCGCCCATATTCTTGTAGTCGTTGATGAGGCGCATGAACGGGCCGTAGAACCGCCGCCAGGCGATCTCGTCGCCGGTCGTCCAGTCCCAGAAATAGGAACCGTGATTGACCCGGCTCGGCTGAAAGAAGCGCTGCAGCGACGGCAATGTGTAGCGTGCGTGCCAGTCGGCGTTGCGGGCGCGCATCACATCGCGGCCGGCCGAATAGATGTTGAACGTCGGGCTCAGGAATACGCGCCGCTCGATCAGGCGCTCGAGATAGGCCTGCCATTCCGATCCGCCCGGTTCGACGATCTGGTCGGCGAGGCGCGCGACCTGGCTGAACCGCCATTGCTCGTCGAACATATTGTAGTCGCTGGGGTAGGAGGGCAGGCGGCGGTCGCGCAGCAGGCTCTCGAAATGGCCGTAGAAATGGGTGATGCCGCCGAGGCCCATTGCGGTCGCGCGATCGGCGTTCACTTCGGCAACGCCGCTTTGGCCGAGATGCGCGACCGTCCCGAGACGGAGGCGCCGCGCCTCGTCGATCGCGGCCTCGGTGATGGCGGCGGGCTCCGAGTTGAACAGCTTGATGCCGTGATAGCCGCGCTGCGCCGCATATTGGACGAAGGCGCGGGCGCGCTCGGGCGTCGAGACGTGGCCGTTCGGCCAGTCGCCCAATGCGACATAATCGTAGAGCCGCGGCGCCACGATCGTATTGGCGGCGCTGCGCGCGCGGTCGCTGCGCGACATCGCCTCGTCGCCGAAATAGAGCGAGACTCCGCGCACGGTGGTGACGCCATGGGCGAGCCAGAGGCGGTAGCCGTAGGTCGCGTTCGGCGCCTTGCCGGGGTCGCCATTATGGCCGTGGACGTCGATAAAGCCCGGCAGCACGTACATGCCGGTCGCGTCGATCTCGTGATCCGCGTCGCGCGGCTCGCGGCCGGCGGCGAGCGGCAGGCCGGGCGTGCCCGCGCCGCGGATGCTCTCGATCCGGTTGCCCGCGATGACGATGTCCACGGGACCGCGCGGCGGCGCGCCGGTGCCGTCGATCAGGATCGCGCCGCGGATCACCAGCCGGCGGAACGGGCCGACGCCCTCGCCGGCCTGCCGATCCGGCACCCGCTCCATTCGCGCTTCGGCCGCCTCCTGCGCGCCGGCCGGAGCCAGCAGGGCGAGGCCCGACGCGAGCGACGCCGCCACTGCCCCGAACATCCACTTTCGCATCTACGGCCCTCCCCCGCGCCCCCTTCCGGGACATTCATGGCCTATTCAATACGCAAGACCTATGCCACTCCTCAACCAAGAGAATATGTCCATGCGTTTCCTCGCCCCCATCGCCTTATTGGCGTCGCTCGTCTTCGTCGCCCCCGCCGATGCGCAGGGGCGGCGCGGCCATGGCGGCCGCGACCAGGACGCCGCCTATCGCGCGATGCAGCAGGGCGACATTCTGCCCCTGAATGTGATCCTGTCGCGCGTCCGGGTCCGCAACGCGCGCTATATCGGCGCCGACCTCGATCCGTCGGGCTCGATCTACCGGCTGACCTTCATGGGTGCGGGCGGCAACGTCGTTCGCCTCCACGTCGACGCGCGCACGGGCCGTCCGCTCGGCTTCTCCCGCTGACCGCCTCTCCCTCGCGCCGGCTCCCCTTGAGCCGCGCGACCTGCTATCCGGCATTGTTGGCGGCGTGAAACAATTTGCCACGCGCGCTGGTTTCGGCTGATGAGGCCGATCCCAAGAGGGAGGGAAGACGAAATGCGGGTCCTGATCGTCGAGGACGAACCGAATCTGGGCCGCCAGCTGCGCGCCACTTTGGAGGGCGCCGGCTATGCCGTCGATCTCGCCACCGACGGCGAAGACGGCCATTATCTGGGGTCCACGGAAAGCTACGACGCGATCGTGCTCGACCTCGGCCTGCCCGAGATCGACGGCCTCACCGTCCTCGACCGCTGGCGCAAGGAGGGGATCGCGGTCCCCGTCCTGGTGCTGACCGCGCGCGACAGCTGGTCGGACAAGGTCGCCGGCCTCGACGCCGGCGCCGACGATTATCTCGCCAAGCCGTTCCAGACGGAGGAGCTGATTGCCCGGCTGCGCGCGCTGATCCGCCGCGCGTCGGGCAACGCCTCGTCCGAGCTCACCGCCGGGCCGGTCCGCCTCGACACCCGCTCGGGCAAGGTGACGCTCGACGGCGAGCCGGTGAAGCTCACCGCCCAGGAGTATAAATTGCTCTCCTACCTCATGCACCACAAAGGCAAGGTCGTCAGCCGCACCGAGCTGATCGAGCATATTTACGACCAGGATTTCGACCGCGATTCGAACACCATCGAAGTGTTCGTCACCCGCATCCGGAAGAAGCTCGGCCAGGACGTGATCACCACCATCCGCGGCCTCGGTTACTCGCTCGAAGAGCCGCGGGGGTGAAGCCGCGCCGGCCCCGCCCGGGGGCCGCACGGTTCAGCACAGGTTTGGGAAGCGCATCGCAATTGGCCTCCCGGATCTGGTCGAGGTGACAGGATGAAGCTGCCGAGATTCCGGCGCGCGCGGCTGATCGGCAAGGGCGGCACCAGGCCAAGCGGGTCGACCGGTTCGCTCACCCGGCGGATCATCGGCGTCGCCGCGATCTGGATCCTGGTGCTCCTGAGCGTCGGCGGCTTCACGCTCGACCGGGTGCTGACCTCGGCGATCACCGACAATTTCGACGACAGTCTCGAATATGTGCTGACCTCGCTGATCGCGGCGTCCGAGATCGGCCCGGACGGCGAGGTGCTGCTCAACCGGCCGCCCGCCGACCAGCGCTTCCTCGAGCCCTATTCCGGCCTCTATTTCCAGATCACCGCCGAAGGCTTCAACCCGGCCGACGCGCCCGCCGCCTTCGCCTTTCCGTCGCGCTCGCTCTGGGACCGGCGCCTCGCCGTCGAGGGACAGCATCGCGATTTCGACCTCCACGTCTACGACAGCCCCCAGTTTCCAAGCGAGCAGCTGCGGGTCGTCGAGCGCGACGCCCGCCTGCCCGGCTCGCCGCGGCGGTGGCGCTTCCAGGTCGCGTCGACGCGCGAGCCGATCAACGCCCAGATCAGCGTGCTGAGGCGCACCATGCTGCGCTCGTTCGCGATCCTCGGCGTCGGCCTGCTCGTCCTTGCCGGTCTCCAGGCGCTTTACGGGCTGTGGCCGCTGCGGCGGGTACGCAAGGCGATCGCCTCGATCCGCTCGGGCGCCAAGTCGCGCATCGAGGAGCGCTTCCCGCTCGAGATCCAGCCCCTGATCGAGGAGCTGAACGCGCTCCTCGCCCACAATGAGAAGCAGGCCGAGGAGGCGCGGCGCCACGCCGGCAACCTCGCCCACGCGCTGAAGACGCCGCTCACCGTCGTCACCAACGCCGCCACGGCGAAGGCGCCCGACCTCGCCGACACCGTCTGCCGCGAGGCGACGACGATGCGCCGCCAGGTCGACCACCATCTGGCCCGCGCCCGCGCCATCGGCCGCCGCTCCTCCGCCCAGGCGCGGTCGGAGGTCTGGCCGTCGCTGGAGGCGGTGGAACGGGCGGTGTGCCGCTTGTACGAGAACGTCACCGTCGACCTCGCCGGCGACAAGGACGCTTCGGTGCGGGTCGAACGGCAGGATCTCGACGAAATGGTCGGCAATCTGATCGAGAATGCGGCCAAATATGGCGGCGGCCGCGTCTTCGTGACGGTGAAGAACACGCCGGAATGCGTGGAGATCGAGATCGAGGACGACGGCAAGGGCATTCCGGCGGGCCTGCGCGCGTCGATCTTCGACCGCGGCGCCCGGCTCGACAGCAACAAGCCGGGCACCGGCCTCGGCCTCGCCATCGTCCGCGACGTCGCCGAGATTTACGGCGGCTCGATCGACCTTGAGGAGAGCGAGGATCTGGGCGGCCTCCTCACCAGGCTCAAGCTGCCCCTGGCGGTCAGCCCGTCCGGTTGAGCCTCCAGGTTCCTCCCCATCGCGAGATGGGGAGGAACCCTCTCGCCCTTGCCTTTCGGCCCTCCACAGCGCACATCGCCGCCGCACATGACCGCCACCATCCACCCGATCGGCGCTTCGCGCGCGCCGTCCCTCGAGCCGATGATCCAGCTGGTCGCCGGCGATCTCAACCATGTGAACGCCGTCATCCTCGAGCGCATGCAGAGCGAGGTGGCGCTGATTCCGGAGCTGGCAGGCCATCTCATCGCGGGCGGCGGCAAGCGGATGCGGCCGATGCTGACGCTCGCCTCAGCGCGGCTGCTCGATTATCCGGGGACGCGGCACCACAAGCTCGCCGCCGCGGTCGAGTTCATCCACACCGCCACCCTGCTCCACGACGACGTCGTCGACGGCTCGGGCCTCAGGCGCGGGCGGCGGACGGCCAACATCATCTGGGGCAATCCGGCGAGCGTGCTGGTCGGCGACTTCCTGTTCTCGCGCAGCTTCGAGCTGATGGTCGAGGACGGCAGCCTGAAGGTGCTGAAGATCCTCTCGCGCGCCTCCGCCGTGATCGCCGAGGGCGAGGTCGACCAATTGACCGCCCAGCGCCGCGTCGAGACCGGCGAGGACCATTATCTCGCGATCATATCGGCCAAGACCGCGGCCTTGTTCGCCGCCGCCTGCCGGATCGCCGCGGTCGTCGCCGAGCGCGAGGAGGCGGCGGAGATGGCGCTCGACTGCTACGGCCGCAACCTCGGCATCGCCTTCCAGCTGGTCGACGACGCGATCGACTATGCCTCGGACGCGGCGACCATGGGCAAGGGCGTCGGCGACGACTTCCGCGACGGCAAGGTGACGCTACCCGTGATCCTCGCTCACGCCCGCGCCGGCGAGGAGGACCGCCGCTTCCTCAAGGAGGCGATCGAGGGGGCCCGGAATTCGGACGATGACCTGGGCCGCGCGACGCGCATCCTGCGCTCGACCTCTGCGCTCGACGACACTCTGGCGCGCGCCCGCACCTACGGCCAGCGCGCGATCGACGCGCTCGGACCGTTTCCGAACGGCCGCGCCAAGTCCGCCTTAGTCGAAGCAGTCGAATTCGCCATCGCGCGAACTTATTGATTCGTCCTCAACGGCTGGTTCAAGAAAATATCCTACGCCTGTGCTAATTCGCACCGATGCGTCGTCCTTTTTACCATAGCCCTGCCTCCGCAGACCTTTTCAAGAGGTCTTCAACCTTCGCGGCCCTTCGCAAAATGCGCAGCGATCGCGGGACACAGGAAGGAAATGTTATGGCTACGATCGAAAATGTTCTCCTGACTCTCAATGAGACTGGCGGGAGAGCCCGGTTCAACGTGACGTACGCGCTGCGCGGCAGCACGCCCGACGTGCAGCACCAGCACCGCTACCGCGAGGTCGTCGAGCTGATTGGCGATGACATCGGCCTGGGCGAAGACGGCGTCAACGAGCTGATCGTCGGCGGCTCGATGTTCAGCGGCACGACGACCTTTTCCAGCACGAACCCGGTCAACCGCTCCCGCGCGATGGAGCTGCCTTCGAGCGCGATCGATGAGGATCAGGGCCTCTCGCCCTTCCCCTTCCCGTTCCCGAAACGCGACGAAATCCGGGCGCGGGTGACGATCTCGCAGCTGGCCGGCCCCCCGATCGCCCTCAGCAGCAACGAGGTGCATCGCGGCGGCGTTCAACTCCCGTAGTAAGGCTTCGTTGCCCGGCCGCGCCCGCCCCAGGGGCGTAGGCGCGGCCGGCATCGGCGGGGGCGAATGTGCGAAACTGCTACTGAAACCGGCCATGCTTCCGTTAGGGAGCGAGGGTGAGCGATCTTCCCGTCCAGGCCGTCGTCCCCGATCTGCTCGCCGCCTTTTGCGCAGCGTCGAATGCCGTTCTCGTCGCGCCTCCGGGTGCCGGCAAGACGACGACAGTCGCTCCAGCCCTCCTGGCCGAACCTTGGTGCACCGGCGAGATCCTGCTGCTCTCGCCGCGCCGGCTCGCCGCCCGCGCCGCCGCCGAGCGGATGGCCGAGCTCGCCGGCGAGCGGGTGGGCGAGACGGTCGGCTATGCGACGCGGCTCGACACCAGGCGATCCGCGCGGACGCGCATCCTCGTCCTGACCGAGGGCATTTTCCTCCGCCGCATTCAGGCCGATCCCGAGCTCGCGGGGGTCTCGGCCGTACTGTTCGACGAGGTCCACGAGCGCAGCCTCGATTCCGATTTCGGCCTCGCCCTCGCGCTCGATGCGCAGGCGGCGCTGCGGCCGGATCTCAGACTGCTGGCAATGTCCGCGACGCTGGACGGCGGGCGGTTCGCGGCGCTGATGGGCGGCGCGCCGGTGATCGAGAGCGCGGGCCGCGCGCATCGCGTCCATTTCGTTCATTTGGGGCGGGCGGCGGAAAGAAGGATCGAAGACGAAATGGCGGCGGCGATCCGCCGCGCGCTCGGCGACGCGGAGGGGAGCCTGCTCGCCTTCCTTCCCGGCATGGCCGAGATCGAGCGCACCGCCGAGCGACTCGACGGGCTGCCGCCGGATGTCGACCTCCATCGCCTTCACGGCGGCCTCGATCCGGCTGCCCAGCGCGCCGCCATCGCCGCTCCGCCGCCGGGTCGGCGCAAAATCGTGCTCGCCACCTCGATCGCCGAGACCAGCCTCACCCTCGACGGAGTCCGCATCGTCGTCGACAGCGGTCTCGCCCGCCGGCCGCGCTACGACCGCGCCGCCGGGATCACGCGGCTGGTGACGGAGCGCGCCAGCCAGGCTGCGGTCGCCCAGCGTGCCGGCCGCGCCGGGCGCCAGGCGCCGGGGACGGTCTACCGCCTCTGGGACGAGGCCGCGACGGCCGCCTTGCCGCGCTTCGACCCGGCGGAGATCCTCGAAGCCGACCTCTCCTCCCTGCTGCTCGACTGCGCTCTCTGGGGCGTCCGCGATCCGCGCGACCTCAAATGGCTCGACCCGCCGCCAGCCGCCGCGGTCGACGAGGCGTCGAAGCGGCTGGCCTCGCTCGGCGCGATCGACGCCGGCGGGCGGCCGACCGCGCACGGCAAGGCGGTCGCCGCGCGGCCGCTCCCGCCGAGGCTGGCGCACATGATGCTCGTCGCCGCGGAGCGCGGCTGGGGCGAGACGGCGGCTAAGGTGGCGGTGCTGCTCTCCGAGCGCGGCCTCGGCGGCGGCGACGCGGACCTGGAGCTGAGACTGAGGCGCTGGCGGAGCGAGCGCGGCAAGCGGGCGGACGCCGCCCGTGGGCTGGCCAGGCGATGGCTGGAACTTGCCGGCCATTCCCCGACGCGCGCGGACGACGAAGTGGGCGGCTGCGTCGCCCTCGCCTTCCCCGACCGCGTCTCCCGCCGCCGCGACGCCTCGGGCGAGAACTGGATCTCGGCCGGCGGACGCGGCTTCCGGCTCGACCCTGCCTCGCCGCTCGCGCGGGGGGAGTGGCTTGCGGTGGCCGAGGTCAGCGGGACCGCGGCGGGCGCGCGCATCCTCTCGGCGGCAGCGATCGACCAGGCGACCGTCGAAGCGTTGTTCGCCGACCGCATTTCCTCAGGCACGAGAGTGACGTTCGACCCCGCCACCGGAGGCGTCCGCGCCGAACGTGGGCGCAGGCTGGGCGCAATCGCACTCTCGGGCGGGCAAGATGCGCGGCCGGACCCGGATGCGATTACGTCCGCATTGCTCGAGGGGGTCCGCAGCCACGGCCTCGATCGGCTCCCCTGGAGCGAGGCGGCGCTGGGCCTGCGCCGTCGCGCCGCCTTCGCCCGGCGGCGGGATGCCGCGCTGGCGGACGTCTCGGATCAGGCGCTCCTCGCCACGCTGGACGAATGGCTGCCGCCGCTCCTGGCCGGGAAGAGGCGGCTCGCCGAGATCGACCCGGGCGCGCTCTCGGGCACGCTCGACGCCTTGCTCGGCTGGGAGGGACGGCAGCGGGTGGAGCGGCTGGCGCCTGCGCAATTCGCGACTCCCGCGGGGAGCGCGCATGCGATCGATTACGAGGCCGAAGCGGGCCCGACCGTGACGGTGCGGGTGCAGGCGCTGTTCGGCCTTGCCGAGCATCCGACGGTCGCCGGCGAGCCGCTGGTGCTCAGCCTCACCTCCCCGGCCGGACGCCCGATCCAGACCACTCGCGACCTGCCCGGCTTCTGGCGCGGCAGCTGGGCCGCGGTGGCGAAGGAGATGCGCGGCCGCTACCCCAGGCACCCGTGGCCCGACGATCCCGCCGCGGCCGATCCGACGCTGAGGACGAAGAAAGGCGCGGCCCGCAAATAGCGGCTATTGCGCGCGGCCGTGCTGCTCGTGCTCGTCTTCGCCGCAGCGGAAGGAAGCGGCGCGCGCGTCGGCGCGGGCCCGTGCGAGCGCGTTCGCGTTCGCCAGGCGCCCGTCGATCATCGCGACGAGGCACCCGGCACGCCCCGGACGGCCGATCGACTCGACGGCGAGGACGCTGGAATTCGGCATCTCGTTACCGGACAGGAGCAGCCGATAGATGATCGCGAACGGCCGGCCGCCGCGCAGCCGCCACTCGACCCGAGGGCCCGGCGTGCTGAAGCGGCCAGGCGATTCCCACTCGCCATTGTCCTCGCCGGCGTCGATATCGTAGCGGTCGTCGCCGTTCATCACGATCAGCGGCACGCCCGCATGGCCGCGGCAGCGCCAGGTCGTGCTGCTGCCTTCTTCCTCATGCGCCGTCTGGGAGCAGCGTGCGACGTCGAGCGCGGTATAGACGCTGGCGACGCGCCCGGGCTGCGCGGCGGCCGACGTGGCCGCCAGCGCCCCCAGCGCGATGGCAATTCCAAAGCTTTTCATGATCGCTCTCCCCTTGCGGGGAAGCCTACACCATCGCCGGTCCCGCGGACAGCCTCAGGCGGTGAGGCGCTGGCGGCTGCCGTGGACCAGCTCGCTCGCCCGTTCGAAGGTCATCGGCTTGCCGAAGAGATAGCCCTGGATCTGGTGAACGCCGAGATCGCGCATGCGGGTGAAATCGTCGGCGGTCTCGACGCCTTCCGCCGTGACGGTCATCCGGAAGCTCTTGGCGAGGCTGACGATCGACTGGATGATCGCAACCGTCTCGCGATTCTGGGCCGCGTCGCGCACGAACGAGCCATCGATCTTCAATTTGTGGAAGACGGCCTTGTTCAGATAGCCGAGCGACGAATAGCCGGTGCCGAAATCGTCCAGCGCGATGCCGACGCCGATGGCGCGCAGGCGCTTCAGGACGTCGAGCGCCCCGTCCGAATCGCCGAGGAACACGCTCTCGGTCACTTCGAGCTCGAGGCGGTTGGCCTGCAGCCGGAACCGGCCGAGCGCCTCGTTGACGGTATTTGGCAGCGCCGGGAAGATCAGCTGCCGTGCCGAAAGGTTGACGGCGACGCTGATATTCTCGGGCCATGCCGAGGCAGCGCGGCAGGCTTCCTCGATCACCCAGTCGCCGAGATCCATGATCAGGCCGGATTCCTCGGCGAGCGGGATGAAGTCGTTCGGCGGCACGATGCCCCGGGTCGGGTGGTGCCAGCGAATCAGGGCTTCGAAGCCGACCAGCGTCTGGTCCACCGCGCTGATCAGCGGCTGGTAGAGCAAGCGGAACTGGCCTAGCTGGAGGCCCGTACGCAGATCCTGCTCGAGCCGCAGCCGGTCCTCGGCGGCATTCTGCATGTCCGAGTTGAAGAAGCAGCAGGTGCCGCGGCCCTGGTCCTTCGCCTGGTACAGAGCGAGGTCGGCCTTCTGGATCAGGTCGTCGACGCTCTGGCCGTCGATCGGGCCGAAGGCGCAGCCGATCGAGACGCCGATCCGGATCTCCGCCTTGTCGATATGATAGGGCTCGGCGACCGAGGCGATCAGGCGCTGGGCCATGCCCTCGACCATGCGGCGGCTCTGCGCGTCCTTGATCACGATGGCGAACTCGTCGCCGCCCATGCGGCCGACATGGCCGTTCTGGCCGACTTCCTTGACCAGCCGCTGCGAAACGCTCTTCAGCACCGCGTCGCCCTTGGGATGGCCGAACGTGTCGTTGACCGGCTTGAAGCCGTCGAGATCGAGGAACATGATCGCGCAGGGCACATTGCTGGTGGTCGCGCCGGACAGCGCCTCGCCGAGCAGCTGCCTTACCCGGCCGCGATTCGGCAGGCCCGAAAGCACGTCCATGTTGGCGAGGTTGGTCAGGCGCTCCTGCGTCTTCCTCACCTCGGTAATGTCCATGCCGACGCCGCGAAATCCCTGGAAGACGCCGGCCATGTCGATGATCGGGTCGCCGGCAAGGCTGATCCAGCGGGTGCCGCGGCGGGTCTTCAGCTCCATCTCGAGGCTCGAGAAGGGCTGGCGCGCGAGCAAAGTGCGGCCGAGCGCGCTGTTGCCGCCCAAGGCCGCCGGCAGCGAGTGGCCGATCAGCTGCGAGGTCGAGCGGCCCAGCAAAGCGGTCATGCGCGAGGAGATGTAGACGACGCGGTTCTCGCAATCGACCTGCCACAGCCAGCCGACGCCGCGATGCTCATATTCCTTGAGCAGCAGACGGATCGATTCTGCCTGGGTGCGGGTGCGGGCGATGGTCTGGAGCTGCTCGAAGGTCCAGCGGGTCAGCCGGGCGATGCCGAAGATGCCGACCGCGGCGACGCCGAGAAAGGTGAGGCCGAGCTTCGGGTCGAGCGCGCGCGACCCGAAATAATAAGTGAGGCAGAAGGCGGCGGTGAGAGTGCTGATCCAGGCGATCGACGCGGCCGGCACCGCGGCGAGCGCGATCGCCGCAGTGACCATCGCCGCCATCGCGCCGCCGATCACGATCTGGACGTCGGGCGCCTGGGTGGCAAAGGCATAAGTGGGCAGCGATGCCCAGACCACCGCCAGGCCGAGGGCCTCGGCGACCGAGATCCAGGTGCGGTAGCGCCGGTGGCCCTTGCCGCCCCAGGCGGCCGCCTCCAGCGCCCGGCGGCACACCGCCCAGTTGAGGAACGAGACGAAGGCGACCCAGCCGACGATCAGCTCGAGCCGCACCGCGCCGAACATCGCCCAGGCGGTGAGCAAGGCGGCGCCGACTCCGACGATCGCGAAATAGGGGGCGAACAAGGCCCGCGCCTCGACCTGGCCGTGGAGGAGATGGGCCTCGCGAAGACGGTCGCTGCCGGTTTCGGCCCCGACGGGCTCGGGCGCGAGCTCGGGAGACTCGAATTCCTGCTCGTCGACATCCAGGGGAACCGGGGCGTGGTACATTTTTATCCAATGCCGGCTGGTCGTTGCTCCCCGATCCGTACCGGCAGACGTTTGATGCTTAGTTAAAGCTGCGGGAAGAAAAACCTCGCCGCTGCCGTCCGAACGAGATCTCGTCTCAATTCGGAAGCGCCCAAGTAAAATGCGTGAATGAAGCGGTAACCATCGCAAGCCGCGCGAAAGCAGCCCTTCGGCCCTCAACCGTCGTGGCGGGCGATCCATTCCTCGACGACAGGGGCGATGCGATCGCGCCACTTGCTGCCGTTGAAGATGCCGTAATGGCCGACGCCCTTGGCGAGGTGGTACCGCTTCAGCTCCGCCGGCAGGTTGCGGGCGATGCGCAGCCCGGCCCTGGTCTGGCCGACGCCCGATATGTCGTCCCGCTCGCCCTCGATCGCGAGGAGGGCGACGTCCCTGATCGCGCCGGGATCGACCCGCCGGCCGCGATGGGTAAGCTCGCCCTTGGGAAGCAGATGGCGCTGGAAGACCACGTCGACCGTCTGCAGATAGAATTCGGCGGTCATGTCGCACACGGCGCGATATTCGTCGTAGAATTCCTTGGTCGCGTCCGCGCTCTCGCCGTCGCCCTGGACGAGATGCTTGAACATCTCCCAGTGGCTGGTGAGGTGATCGCCGAGGTTCATCGCCATGAAGCCGGCGAGCTGGAGGAAGCCCGGATAGACCTTTCGGCCGCCGCCCGGATAGAGATAGGGGACGGTGGCGATCACGTTCTGCTGGAACCAGGAATGCGGGCGCTGGGTGGCGAGGACGTTGACGGCGGTGGGCGCCTCCCGCGTGTCGACCGGGCCGCCCATCATGGTCAGGCTGCGCGGCCTGGCCGGATGCCGGTCGGCGCTCATCAGCGCCGCCGCGGCGTAGCAGGGAACAGAAGGCTGGCAAACGGCAAGCATGTGCGCGCCGGGGCCGATCGCTTCCAGGAACGCGACCAGATAGTCGATATAATCGTCGAGATCGAAGCGGCCCGCGTCGAACGGCACCAGCTTCGCATCGCGCCAGTCGGTGATGTAGACGTCGTGCCGCGGCAGCATGCGCTCGACCGTCCCGCGCAGCAAAGTCGCATAATGGCCCGACATCGGCGCGACGATCAGCAGCTTCGGGCCGCCCTCGACGCCCTGGCGGCGGAAGCGCTTGAGCTGTCCGAACGGCTTCCTCAGCACGATCTCCTCGCGCACGGCTACGGTCCTGCCGTCGACGATCGTCGTCTCGAGGCCGAAATCGGGCTTGCCGCGCGGCGCCGAGGCGTGGGCGAAGACGTCGAGCGCGGACGCGACGATGGGCCCCATGCCTGCGTAAGAGAGCGGGTTTGCGGGGTTCTGGAGCCAGCCGGCGCCGATATTGGCGAGGGTGCTGGCCCCGGCGAGCAGCGACCGCTGCATCTCGTAGGCGTCATAAAGCATCCGAACCTCATGTGGGCGCTAACGGCGTGCCGGTCAACGCCGCGGCGAACGGGCTGTGGATAAGCTGTGGCGACCCCGCGGGCGGCGGCGGCATTGAGCGCCCCCGGTGCGGCTGCTAGGCCGCGGCCATGAACGAGAAGAGCGAACTGCCGCCGGCGAAGGGCATCGGCAGTCTGAGGATGGTCTGGCGCTATGCCATCCGCCACAAGGCGATGGTCGCCGGCGCGATCGTCGCGCTCCTCGTCGCGGCGGGCGCCACGCTGGCGATACCGGACGGCTTCCGCCGCGTCATCGATCGCGGCTTCTCGGGCGGAGGCGGCGATATATCGGCCCATTTCCGGTACCTGCTGGGAATCGTCGTCCTGCTCGCGCTCGCCACCGCCACCCGGTTCAGCCTGATCTCGCTGCTCGGCGAGCGCGTCGTCGCGGCGATCCGTACCGACGTGCAGGAGAATCTGCTGCGCCTGGAACCGCGCTTCTTCGAGGAGAACCGGCCGTCGGAGATCGCCTCGCGCCTCACCGCCGACACGACCTTGATCGAGACCGTGGTCGCGAGCGCGGTCTCGACGGCGCTGCGCAACCTGGTGATGGGCATCGGCGGGATCGCCTATCTGTTCACCCTTTCGCCGGCGCTGACCGCGCAGCTGCTCCTCGTCATCCCGGTCGTCGTCGTGCCGATCACCCTGCTCGGCCGCCGCGTGCGCGGCATGTCGCGCTCGACCCAGGATCGCATCGCCGATGTCGGCGCGGTCGCCTCGGAGACGCTGGGGGCGATGAAGATCGTCCAGGCTTTCGGCCAGGAAGCGCGCGAGGCGGGCCGCTTCCGCGCGGCCGTCGCCAGGGCCTATGGCACCGCGCGGCGGCGCATCCTGGTGCGCGCGGCGATGACCTGCATCGTGATCGCGCTCGTCTTCGGATCGATCACCCTGGTCATGTGGCAGGCGGCGGTCGGAGTCAGCCAGGGCCAGGTCAGCGGCGGGACCGTCGCCGCCTTCGTGCTCACCGGCGGCATCGTCGCGGGCGCGTTCGGCGCCCTGAGCGAAGTCTATGGCGAGCTGCTTCGCGGGGCGGGCGCCGCCGGCCGGCTCGCCGAGCTGCTCGCCGAGGTGCCCCAGATCAAGGCGCCCGCCAATCCCGTAAAGCTGCCCGAGCCCCCGCTCGGCACGCTCGCCTTCGAACAGGTGACCTTCCGCTATCCGACCCGGCCCGAGGTCAGCGCGCTCGACCGTTTTACCCTGGAAGTGAAGCCCGGCGAGACGCTGGCGGTGGTGGGCCCCTCAGGCGCCGGCAAATCGACCTTGTTCAACCTCGCCCAGCGCTTCTACGACCCCGCCGAGGGCACGGTGCGGCTCGACGGGGTCGACCTGCGCGCCGCGGATCCGGCCGCCATCCGGGCCCGCATCGCCCTCGTCCCGCAGGAGACGGTGATCTTCGCGGCCTCGGCGCGGGACAATCTGCGCTACGGCCTCTGGGACGCGTCGGACGAGCGGCTCTGGGAGGTCGCAGAGGCGGCCAATGCGTCCGAATTCCTGCGCCGCCTTCCGCAGGGGCTGGACACCTTCCTCGGCGAGGGCGGGGCGCGCCTCTCCGGCGGCCAGCGCCAGCGCATCGCCATCGCCCGCGCCTTGCTCCGCGACGCGCCGCTGCTGCTGCTCGACGAGGCGACCTCGGCGCTCGATGCCGAATCCGAGCGCCTGGTCCAGGGCTCGCTCGAACGGCTGTTCGAAGGTCGCACCACTCTCGTCATCGCCCACCGGCTCGCCACCGTCCGCGCCGCGGACCGGATAATCGTCCTCGACCAGGGACGGATCGTGGAGGAGGGCAGCCACGAGGTCCTGAGCGCCCACGGCGGCCTCTACGCGCGCCTCGCCCGGATGCAGTTCGAAGGCCTGGCGGCCTGAGCGAGAAAAAGGGCGGCCCGCAGACCGCCCTTTCCCCCCTTTTCAGCTGAGCGCCCGGCTCAGAAGGCGTTTGCGTAAGCCTCGTTGCCGACGAAGCCCATCGCCGTCACCTGCGCCCGCTTGGTCACGGCAAGCACCTCGTCGACGAGCTCGTACTGCGCCTCCGGATGCGGCTGGAGGTGCAACTCGGGAGTCGGCTGCATCTGGGTGCTGAGCTCCAGATACTGGCGCAGCGTGACCAGATCGACCGGCGCATCGTTCCAGGTCACCGTCCGGTCCGGCATGATCACGATCTTGTTCTTGATCGGATCGACCGGCGGCGGCGTCGCATTCGGGTCGTTGACGGGAAGGTCGATCTTCACCGCGTGCGACTGG
>DASVVP010000020.1:0-7663 GCA_036386495.1 Allosphingosinicella sp. | reverse complement strand
AAACCGAATAGCGGTCGACCTCGCTCGAGACGTCGGGGTCGCCGGTCGCTTCGGAGAACCAGGCCAGCGCCCGGGCGCGGGACCAGCGCTTGGCGTGGAGGCCGGTGTCGACCACCAGCCGCGCCGAGCGGAACGCCATGGACGAGAGGAAGCCGAGGCGCCCGGCGGGCTCCGTGTCGTAGACCCCGAGCTCGCCGACGAGCTGCTCGGCATAGAGGCCCCAGCCTTCGCTATAGGCGCTGAAGCCGTCGCCCATCAGCGAGCGGATCAAAGGCAGGCGGAACGTATATTCGCCCTGCCAGACATGGCCGGGCAGCGTCTCGTGATAGGTGAGGCTGGGCAGGCTCACCCGGCTGTGCGAGCGCGGATCGTGCAGGTTGATCCAGAAGCGGCCGGGGATGCTGCCGTCGATCGAGCCGGCGCCGCCATAAGCGCCGGGCGCGCCCATCTCCTCGGCCGGCGGGATGCGGCGGACCTCGACGATGCCGCGCACCAACGTGCCGAAGGCGCGCGGCAAACGGGGGCGGACGTCTGCGATACGGCCTTCGATGAAGGCCATGATCTCGGCGCGGCCGGCGTCTCCTTCGGCGAAGACGTAGCGCGGATCCGCCTCGATGGCGCGCATCCGGTCGGCGAGGCTGCCCTGGGCGAAGCCGAGGCGGCGCAGCAGAGTATCCATCTCGCCCTGGTAATGCGCGAGCTCCTCCAGCCCCTGGCGGTGGACCTCGTCCGGGGTGCGCGTCGTCGTCGTCGCGGCGCGCAGGGCCCAGGCGTAATAGGCTTCGCCGTCGGGGAGGCGGAGCACGCTGGGCTCGGAGCCGGCGACACGGCGATGCTCCTCGATCTCGGCGATCTGGCGGCCGAGGGCGGGGGCGATCTCGGCCACGGCGATGCGCTCGGCGCGCGCGGCCCAATCGCCGGGGATCGCTTCGGCGCGGCGGGCGAGGGAGGTCACGACCAGCCATTCGCGCGGCTCGCCGGCGCGGGTGCGGCGCAAAGCCGCCAGCGTCCTGTCGAGGACCACGTCCGAGGCGACGACGCCGCGGCCGCGGGCGTCGCGCATCTGCTCGGTCTCGGCGTCGAGCTGGCGGGCATGCTGGCGCAGGCGCGAGAGATAGGCTTCGGCGTCCCGCGCATTCTCGACCTTGTGGCTCGAATCGAGGAAGCGCGGGACGTCGAGATAGGAGCCCATATTCTGGGCGACGACATAGGGCCCGTTGCGCCAGCCGCCGATGGCGACGTCGCCATAGGGGAAAGCGAGGCCGTCGAGGGCGGTGCGCGCGACGGTGAGCGCAATCTCGGCCTCGGCGCGATTGCCCTGGCCGAGGCGGGCGAGCGGCAGGCTGCCGAGACGGTATGCGGCGGACTGGAGCCATCCGATGTCGTGCACGCGCCGCTCGAGGCCGCGCTCCGAGAGCAGCCCGCGCAGGCGGGCGCGGCCCTCGGTGTCGATGCCGAGGCCCGAGGCGGTCTCGGGCGAGATCCAGAGATATTCCTCGACCAGCTGCGCGAACAGCCGCTCCGCCTCGGCGTCGGGGCCGGATGGCGTCTGGAGCGCAAAAGCGGCGGTGGGGAGAAGCGAGGCGGCGGCGGCAGCGCCGGCGCCGTGCAGCAGCTCGCGGCGGGTGAAACGCATCGGGGGACTTCCTCTATCGGGCTTCAGGGGAATCGCGGAGCAAGGGGAGCGGCTCGACCCGCAGGCAGGAGCCGTCGGCACCGGTTACGCGGACCTGGGCGCCCTCCTCGGCGTCGGCGCCCCGGGCGGACCAGACGCTGTCGCCGATCTTCACCCGGCCCTCGCCGTTGCGGAACGGGGCGACCACCGTCACCGTCTGGCCGATCATGCGGGCGGTGCGGTCGTTGAGCATCGGATCGTCGCTGTCGACCGGGTTGCGCTCGTACCAGTGGCGGCCGGCATAGACGGCGCCGATCGACAGCAAGGCGAACAGAGCGAGCTGGAAGGCGAAGGGGAGGTCGAAAGCGAGCACGGCGAGGCCGGTTGCCGCCGCCGCGCCGGCGATCCAGATCGAAAAGATGCCGGGCGCGGCCAATTCGACGAGGGCGAGCAGGGCCGCGGCGAGCAGCCACCACCATTGGGCGTCGAGGTCGGTGAAATTCACTGGCTGCCGCCCTCGAACGGGCCGCGGCGCGCCGGTGCAGCGCCGTCCCCGTCACCGCGGCCGAGCGCGTCGCGGGCGAGCTCGCCGATGCCGCCGAGGGTTCCGATCAGCGCCGTCGCCTCGACCGGGAAGAGGATCGTCTTGCTGTTGGGCGAGGAGGCGAAGAGGCCGATCGCGTCGACATATTTCTGGGCGACGAAATAGTTGATCGCCTGGGTGTTGCCGTCCTTGATCGCCTCGGAGACGACCTGGGTGGCCTTGGCTTCGGCCTCGGCGGCGCGCTCGCGCGCCTCGGCGTCGCGAAAGGCGGCCTCGCGGCGGCCTTCGGCCTCGAGGATCTGGCCCTGCTTCTCGCCTTCGGCGCGCAGGATGGCGGAGGCCCGGCTGCCCTCGGCTTCGAGGATCACCGCACGCTTCTCGCGCTCCGCCTTCATCTGGCGGCCCATGGCGTTGACGATGTCGGCGGGCGGGCGGATGTCCTTGATCTCCACGCGGGTGATCTTGACGCCCCAGCTCTCGGTCGCCTGGTCGACCACGGAGAGCAAACGGGCGTTGATCTCGTCGCGCTTGGAGAGGGTCTCGTCGAGGTCCATCGAGCCCATCACCGTCCTGAGGTTGGTCGTCGTGAGCTGCATGATCGCGAGGTAGAGGTCGCTGACCTCATAGGCCGCCTTGGCGGCGTCGAGCACCTGGAAGAAGACGACGCCGTCGGTCGAGACCATGGCATTGTCCTTGGTGATGATCTCCTGGCCGGGGATGTCGAGCACCTGCTCCATCATGTTCACCTTGCGGCCGACGCGATAGAAAAAGGCCGGAAAGAAATTGAGGCCCGGGCGCGCGACGACGGTGAAGCGGCCGAAATATTCGATCGTATATTGATAGCCTTGGCGGACGATCTTGATGCTCGCGAACAGGAACAGGAGCACCACCACGACGAGGATGGTGATAACGGTCTCGATCATGCGGCTTCTCCCCTCCCGGTACGGACGCGCATCATGTAGGGAAGCTCCGCCTCTTCCAAGCGGAATCGGAACGAGCATGAAACCGACCGACCTGCGCCTCTGCCGGAGCATCCTGTTCCTCCCCGCCTCGAACCCGCGCGCGATCGAAAAGGCACGGGAGCTGGAGGCGGACCTGGTCGTGCTCGATCTCGAGGATTCGGTGCGCGGCGAGGACAAGGCCGCGGCGCGGGCGGCGGCGGTGGAAGCTTCGCGCGAGGGGTTCGGCGACCGGATCGTGGCGGTGCGGGTGAACGCGGCGGGCACCCCTCATTACGGCGAGGACGTCGTCGCGCTGCGCAGGAGCGGCGCGGACTATGTCGTGCTCGCCAAGGTCGAGGGGCCGCGCCAGGCGGCGGACGCGGCCTGGCTGACCGGCAAGCCGATCCTCGCCATGATCGAGACTGCGCGGGGCGTGATCGACGCGGCGGCGATCGCGCCGGCAACGCGCGGCCTGATCGCCGGCACCAACGATCTGTGCGCCGAGCTCGGTATCGCGCCGGGCGGCGGCCGGGCCGGCCTCACCTACGCGCTGCAGCGGATCGTGCTCGCCGCGCGCGCCGCCGGCGTCGCCGCCTTCGACGGAGTTCATAACGGGCTCGACGACGAGGAAGGGCTCGCCGAGGAATGCCGCCAGGGCCGCGCATTCGGCTTCGACGGCAAGTCGGTCATCCATCCGGGCCAGATCGCCATGGCCAACCGCCTGTTCGGCCCCAGCGAGGAGGAGATCGAGGAGGCGCGGCGGCTGATCGATGCCGCGACCGGCGGCGCCGAGCGCTTCGAGGGGCGGATGATCGAGGCCATGCATGTGAGCCAGGCCGAAGCGGTCCTCGCCAAGGCCCGGCGCTCCTAGTAGGCCGCGGGATGCCGATTCGCCCGATCCTGCTGCTCGTCCTGCTCGCCGCCGCACCTGCCGCGGCGGAGCGCGACGCGCCGGTGACGCCCACCGATATGATGCGCCACATCGATATCCTGGCTAGCGACGCTTTCGAGGGCCGGGCGCCGGCTACCGAGGGCGAGCGCCGCACCACCGCCTATATCGCCGCCGAGCTGGCGCGGCGGGGGCTGGAGCCGGCGGGGGCGGACGGCAGCTGGTATCAGCAGGTGGCTTTGATGCAGCGGCGCGCGGAGCGCCATCATGCGCGCTGGACCACGAACGGGCGGCAGCTCGGATTCGACGACACGCGCATCACGCTGATCGGGAGCCGGGCGGAGCAGCGGATCTCCGACGCTTCGGTGGTGTTCGTGGGCCACGGCTTCGTCGACCGCGCCCGCGGCATCGACCAGCTCGCCGGCGCGGACCTCGCGGGCGCGGTAGCGCTGATCCTGGTCGAGCCGCCGGATGTGGCGGGCTTCCCGCCTTACGAAGACCGTGTCCGGGCGGTCGCGCAGGCCGGCGCGGCGGCCGTGATTGGGATCGTCGCGGACGACGTACCCTGGCGGCTGCTTCTCGAAGCCGGTGCAAACGGCAGGGTCGAGCGCGAGGACGGCATCCCGGCAATCTCCGGCACGATCGGCGCCGGCGAAGTGGCGCGCCTGCTCGCGGAGGCGGGGGGCGATTTCGCGGCCCTGCTCGACGAGCGGCCCGGCCCGTCCTTTCGCGCCGTCCCGCTCAACCTGCGCGCCAGCTTCGAGGTCACCAGCGATGTGCGGCGCTACAGCTCCAACAATGTCGTCGGCCGGATCCGCGGCACCGGCGGCGGGCAGGAGAGCGTGTTGCTGCTCGGACATTGGGACCATCTCGGCCTGTGCCGTCCGGAGGGCGAGGCCGACCGGATCTGCAACGGCGCTGTCGACAATGCGAGCGGGATCGCGATGCTGATCGAGGCCGCCGGCCGCCTCGCCGCGCGCCGGCCCGCGCGCGACGTCCTGATCCTCGCCACCACTTCGGAGGAGGACGGCCTGCTCGGCGCCGAGCATTTCGCGGCCCATCCAGTTGTGCCGATCGCCTCGATCGTCGCCGCGATCAACATGGACACCGTCGCGATCCACGGCCGCGGCGAGCCGGTCGCCGTCGTCGGCCGCGGCATCGCGCCGCTCGACCAGGCGATCGCCGACGCCGCCGCGTCGCTCGGCCGGCGGATCGACGAGACCCACGCCGCCGACACCTTCCTGCGCCGCCAGGACGGCTATGCGCTCGCCCGCGCGGGCGTCCCCTCGGTCATGGTCGGCGGCTCGTTCGCCAACATGGCGCTGCTCAACGCCTTCCTCGCCGGCGCCTATCACGCCCCCGACGACGAGGCGGGACCGGACCTTCCGCTGGAGGGCGCGGCAGAGGATGCGGACCTTCTCGTCGCTCTCGCCCGCCGCCTCGCCGACCCGGCGCGCTATCAGCCGCCGCGGACTCGGTAGATGAATTTCGACGACCAGCTGCGCCGATATTTCGGCACAGGGGACCTGTCGTCGGTCCCACCGGCGGCACTCGAGGCCGGCATCGAGCGGATGCGGGTCGATCTCGGCCTGGAGACCGATCGGCGCGCCCGTTTCGCCCTTTGGGTCCTGCTCCACATGCTCGGCGCTGCGCCCGACCTCGACGTCGCCTTCGAGGACGAAGCCGAGCGCGAGGCGGCCCGCAACTTCATGGATCTGGCGGATCGGGCGGGCGAGGAGTGACCGGCTCGCGTCGAGTCCTGCCCTAGCGCCCTGCCAGCCGCCTTCCTATAGAACCCCACCGAATCCTGACGAGACCCACATGGACATCCGCCTCGGCCTCACCTTCGACGACGTGCTGCTGCAGCCCGGCGAATCGAGCGTGCTGCCGAGCCAGGCGGATGTGCGCACCTGGGTTACGCCCAAGATATCGCTCAACATCCCGATCCTGTCCTCGGCGATGGACACGGTGACCGAGGCGGACATGGCGATCGTGATGGCGCAATTGGGCGGCCTCGGCGTCCTCCACCGGAACATGGAGCCCGACGAGCAGGCGGCGGCGGTGCGCGCGGTCAAGCGCTTCGAGAGCGGCATGGTGGTCGATCCGATCACCATCCGGCCGCAGCAGACGCTCGCCGAAGCGCTCGAGCTGATGGCCAAGCACAGGATCTCGGGCATCCCGGTGACCGAGGCCGGCGGCCGCCTGGTCGGCATCCTCACCAACCGCGACGTCCGCTTCGCCGAGAATCCACGCCAGCCGGTCTCCGAGCTGATGACCAGCGACGACCTCGTCACCGTCCGCCCCGGCGTCGGCCAGGACGAGGCGCGGCGCCTGCTCCACCAGAGGCGGATCGAGAAGCTGCTCGTGGTCGACGGCGACGGCCGCTGCGCCGGGCTGATCACCGTCAAGGACATCGAGAAAGCGGTCACCTATCCGAACGCGACCAAGGATTCGTCCGGCCGATTGCGGGTCGCCGCGGCGACGACGGTCGGGGACAAGGGCATGGCGCGGACCGAGGCGCTGATCGATGCCGGCTGCGACCTCATCGTGATCGACACCGCCCACGGCCACAATCGCGACGTCGCCGCGAGCGTCGAGCGGATCAAGCGCCTGTCGAACGAGGTCCAGATCGTCGCCGGCAACGTCGCCACCGCCGAGGCGACCCGCGCGCTGGTCGATGCCGGCGCCGACGGGGTCAAGGTCGGGATCGGACCCGGCTCGATCTGCACGACGCGGGTGGTCGCCGGGGTGGGAGTGCCGCAGCTCACCGCGGTGATGGACGCCGCCGCCGAGGCCGCGAAATCCGGGGTGCCCGTGATCGCGGACGGCGGCATCCGGACCAGCGGCGACGTCGCCAAGGCGATCGCCGCCGGGGCGTCATGCGTGATGATCGGCTCGCTGCTCGCCGGCACCGAGGAAGCGCCCGGCGAGACCTTCCTCTACCAGGGCCGCTCCTACAAATCCTATCGCGGCATGGGCTCGGTCGGCGCGATGGCGCGCGGCTCGGCCGACCGCTATTTCCAGCAGGACATCACCGACCAGCTCAAGCTCGTTCCCGAGGGGATAGAGGGCCAGGTCCCGTATAAGGGCCATGCCCGCGACGTGATCCACCAGCTCGTCGGCGGCGTGAAGGCGGCGATGGGCTATACCGGTTCGGCGACGGTCGAGGAGCTGCAACGGCGCGCGAAGTTCGTGCGCATCACCAATGCCGGCCTCCAGGAGAGCCACGTCCACGACGTCGCCATCACCCGCGAGGCGCCCAATTACCCGACGCGGTGATGTGTGGGGCACTGGCCTGAAGCCCCTCCCCTCGCGGGGGAGGGGTTTGGGGTGGGGTGGACTCTTCGGAAAGTCACTGCGCTTCATTGACGCCACCCCCACCCAAACCCTCCCCCCTCAAGGGGGAGGGCTTCAGCCTGCGCCTACTGACCACGTCAGCCGCCCGTCGGATAGTTGGGCGCCTCGCGGGTGATCGACACGTCGTGGACGTGGCTTTCGCGAAGGCCCGCGTTGGTGATGCGCACGAACCTTGCTCGGCGCTGCAGCTCGTCGATCGTGGCCGATCCGGTATAGCCCATCGCCGCCTTCACGCCGCCGACGAGCTGGTGGATCACGTCGCGGGCATGGCCCTTGTACGGCACCTGCCCCTCAATTCCCTCCGGCACCAGCTTGAG
>DASVVP010000019.1:0-66661 GCA_036386495.1 Allosphingosinicella sp. | reverse complement strand
CAGAAGAGCTGGGCGGGGGGGACGTTGATCCATTCCATGCCGCGGTCGATCCGCTTGAAATGCGGGGCGATGAAGTCGCGGACCTTGGGCGAGAATTGGTAGACGAGGAAGCAGCCGCCCTTGCGCAGGGCCGCATGGGTCTCGGCCGCGATCTTCGGGCCGATGCCGGGAGGCAGGGTCGAGAAGGGCAGGCCGGAGAGGATGTAGTCGGCCTCCTCGAAGCCGGCCTCGGCCATGATCTTGCGGGTGTCGGCGGCCGATCCGGTGACCGCAATCAGCCGGCTGTCGCGGAACTTGCGATTGAGATATTCGGTGAATTCCGGGTTGGTATCGATCGCGATCAGGGTCGCATCCGGGGCCATCCGCTCCAGGATATGCTCGGTGAAGGTGCCGACGCCCGGGCCGTATTCGACGAACAGCCGGCACTCGTCCCAATCGACCCTGCCCAGCATCTTGTCGATCAGCGCCTTCGACGACGGGATCACCGAGCCGACCATGACCGGATGCTTGATGAACCCGCGCAGGAACATCATGAACGGCCCGCCGCCCGGTCCGCGCTTCGCGCCGCGATCGCTGCGCGCCTGATTGGATGCTGACATGGCCGGTCTCGTCAATGTCTGGAGGCAGCCGGTGCGTTGGCAAATCGCCGCCGCAATGGCAAGGGCGGGTTTGCGGCGCGGTCGCCTCGATTGCTCGGTTCGGGACATAGAACGGACGGCGCGCGCAAAAGGCTCCCGCGCGGCGGGGACGGAAAGAGGCGGCTCGGCGGTTGGCGGATTACGGGCTCCCGAGGGGACGGTTCCTGCTGCTGTTCGCGGTGATGCTGGTCGCGGCCTCGGGCAACACGGCGATGCAGTCGCTGCTGCCGGCGATCGGGCGCCGGCTCGGCGTGCCCGACATCTGGGTGGCGGTCGCGTTCAGCCTTTCGGCGGCTTTGTGGGTGGCGACGGCGCCTTATTGGGCGCGGCGGGCGGACCGGCGCGGACGGCGGGCGCTGATGCGGCTCGGCCTCTACGGCTTCATCCTCTCCATGGTGATCTGCGGCGCCGCGCTCGGGGCGGGCCTGGCGGGGCTGGTGCCGGCGGGGGTCGCCTTCCTCCTCTTCACGGTCGGGCGCACGCTCTACGGGGGTTGGGGGTCGGCCTCCCCGCCCGCGGTGCAGGCCTATATCGCGGCGCGGACGGACGGGGAGCAGCGCACCAATGCGATGGCGGCGCTCGCTTCCTCCTTCGGCCTCGGCACGATCATCGGCCCGGCGATCGCGCCCTTGTTCATCTTCCCGCCGCTGGGACTCGCCGGGCCGCTCTTCGCGTTCGCGGTGATCGGCATCGCCGTGCTCGTCGCTTTGGTCCTGCGTCTTCCCGACGACACCCCCCGCGCCGAGGCGAAGGGAGAGGTGGTCGATTATGCCGCGATCGGCGGGGCGGGGGCGAGCGCGCCGCGCGCCGAGAGCGGGGGGACGCGGCTCAGCTGGCGCGACCCGCGCGTGTTCGCCTGGCACATGATCGGCATCGTCGGCGGCCACGGCCAGGCGGTTTTGCTCGGCGTGATCGGATTCCTGATCATCGACCGACTCGAT
Organism: Allosphingosinicella sp.; assembly: GCA_036386495.1. Taxonomy (GTDB): domain Bacteria; phylum Pseudomonadota; class Alphaproteobacteria; order Sphingomonadales; family Sphingomonadaceae; genus Allosphingosinicella. The sequence continues at coordinate 65,082 of DASVVP010000019.1, read as the reverse complement.
TTGCCGGCCGAGGCGGCGCAGCACGCGATCGCGATCGTGCTGATGGCGGGCGCGGCGGCGAGCCTGCTCGCCCAATGGTGGCTGATACCCCTGCTCGCACTGCCGCCGCGCCAGCTCGTCGCCTGGGGCGCGCTGATCGCGGCGGTGGGGACGGGGCTGACCGGGGTGGCCCAGGAGACATATGGGCTCACCATGGCGTTCGCGCTGGCCTCGCTCGGCTATTCGCTGTTCCGGCCGGGCTTCACCAGCGGCGCTTCGCTCGCGGTGCCCGAAGAGGAGCAGAATGCCGTCGCGGGGATGGTGACGTCGGTCAACGGCGTCGCCTTCATCGCCGCGCCGGCGATCGGCGTCTGGCTCTACACCTTGTCGATGCCGCTGCCGTTCCTGATCACCGCCGCCTTCATGCTGGCGCTGGCGCTGTGGACCTGGCTCGCCTTCAACCCTTCGGCCCCCGCGGAGTCAGCATCCCGGGCGCGATGAAGCCGATGCCGCCGGAGGTGGCGGACATCGCGTCCTGCTTGAGCTTGTCCTGGATCTGCTCGTATTCGCGCTCCATCTCGGCGGTGACCGAGGCGCGGGTCTCGAGGAGGGCGCGCTCGAACTCGGCCATCGTCACCTGCGTCGCCTCGATCGAAGCGCGGAGCGCGAACAGGCCGGCGCGGCGCACCAAATCCTCGAGGTCGGCGCCGGTGAAACGCTCGGTACGGTCGGCGAGGGTGTCGAGATCGACGTCTTTCGCGAGCGGCATGCCTTCGGTGTGGATGCCGAGGATGTGACGGCGCCCGTCGCGGTCCGGGACCGAGACGTAGATCAGCTCGTCGAATCGGCCGGGGCGGAGCAAGGCCGGATCGATCAGGTTCGGCCGGTTGGTGGCGCCGATGACGACGACCGAGCCCAGTTCCTCCAGCCCGTCCATCTCGGCGAGGATGGTGTTGACGACGCGCTCGGTCACCTGCGGCTCGCCGAGGCCGCCGCCGCGCGCGGGCACGAGGCTGTCGAGCTCGTCGATGAAGATGACGGTCGGCGCGACCTGGCGGGCGCGGGCGAACAGGCGCGCGATCTGCTGCTCGCTCTCGCCGTACCATTTGGAGAGCAGGTCCGACGATTTGGTGGCGATGAAATTGGCCTCGGCCTCGCGGGCGGTGGCCTTGGCGAGCAGGGTCTTGCCGGTGCCGGGCGGGCCGTAGAGCAGGAAGCCCTTGGCAGGGCGGATGCCGAGCCGGCGGAAGGCCTCGGGGAATTTGAGCGGAAGCTCGATCCCTTCGCGAAGGCGCTCCCGGGCCTCGTCGACTCCGCCGACATCGTCCCAGCTGACATTGGGCGCCTGGACCATCACCTCGCGCATCGCCGAGGGCTGGACGCGCTTCAGCGCCTCCTCGAAATCGCTGCCGGTGACCGAAAGGGTTTCGAGCACGTCGGGCGGGATCGTGCCTTCCTCGAGGTTGATCCGCGGCATGATGCGGCGGACGGCCTCGATCGCCGCTTCGCGGACCAGAGCGGCGAGGTCGGCGCCAACGAAGCCGTAGGTCCGGCGGGCGAGCGCGGGCAGGTCGACGCCGCCGTCGAGGGGCATGCCGCGGGTGTGGATGCCGAGAATCTCGCGCCGACCATTCTCGTCGGGGACGCCGATCACGATCTCGCGGTCGAACCGGCCGGGGCGGCGCAGCGCCTCGTCGAGCGCCTCCGGGCGGTTGGTGGCGGCGATGACGACCAGGTTCGCGCGGGGTTCGAGGCCGTCGAGCAGAGTCAGCAGCTGGGCGACGAGGCGCTTCTCGGTCTCGCCCTGGACCTGGCCGCGCTTGGGCGCGATCGAATCGATCTCGTCGATGAAGATGATCGACGGCGCCGCCTTGGTCGCCTCCTCGAAGATCTCGCGCAGCTTGCGCTCGCTCTCGCCATAAGCGGAGCCCATCACTTCGGGGCCGGCGATGTGGAAGAAGGTCGCGTCGCTCTCGTTGGCGACGGCGCGCGCGAGCCGGGTCTTGCCGGTGCCGGGCGGGCCGTGGAGAAGCACGCCCTTGGGCGGATCGACGCCGAGCCGGTCGAAAATCTCGGGATAGCGCAAGGGCAGCTCGACCATCTCGCGCAGCTGGTCGATGGTCGTGCCCATGCCGCCGAGATCGTCATAGGTGACGTCGGCGCGGCGGCTCTCGCGCGGCTCGGTATATTCGGGGAGGAGCTCGACCTCGGTATTGGCGTCGATGTGGACGATGCCCTTGGGCACGGTCGAGACGACGGTGAGGCGGATCTCCTGGAGGGCGTAGGCCGGGGCGGCGAGCATCTGGCGCAGCTCGGGCGGAATGTCGCCGCGCTGGACCTGCTGCTGACCGGTGGTCGAGACGACGTCGCCGGCGACGATCGGCTTCATCCCGAAGCTGCGCTTCAGCGCCTGGGCCGAGCCCTGGAGGCGGAGGTTCTTCTGCGCCGGCGCGAAGACGACGCGCTGCGCGGCCTTCGATTCGGCCTTGCGCACCTCCACGAAATCGCCCGAGCCGATCTCGGCATTGGCGCGCTGGAGGCCGTCGAGGCGGATGATGTTGAGCCCCTCATCCTCCGGATAGGGCCCGACGGCGCGGGCGGCGGTGGCGCGCTTGCCGCTGAGCTCGATGACGTCGCCGTCCTTGAGCGCCATCACGGTCATCAAGGCGCGCGGCAGCCTGGCGAGGCCGCGGCCGCTGTCCTCGGGGCGCATCGTCGCCACCTGGAGCCGCCTTTGCTCCTGCCGTTCCTCGTCCGCCATTCCGCTTCCTCGCTCTCGCGACTGAGATAGGAACCCGTAACGGCGGGTCCAGCGCAGAGGGTCCGCTGGGGCCAAAAAAAGGGCCGGTCCTGGGGGAGACCGGCCCTTAAGTCTTAGGAGAGGATGCCTGAAAGGCAGGATCGTTTTCGCTCCCGGCCGCTCATGTTGCAAGTGCGAAGAAATGCGGTACAAGTGCAGTGCTTGCACGCGGCCAGCTCCTGTCTGGCCTCGTTTCTGCGCCGCAGCACAGTTTTTGCAGCGCACAAGAAAGGCCGACTCCGATGAAGAGACTGCCGCCGCTGACCGGGATCGAGGCCTTCGTTCAGGCCGCTCGCCTGGGCTCGGTCAAGGCCGCGGCCGAGTCGCTCGCTTTGTCCTCGCCCGCGCTCACCCGGCGCATCCAGGCGCTCGAGCGGGCTGTCGGCAAGCCTTTGTTCGACCGCGGCCACCAGCATATCGCGCTCAATCCGGACGGCGAACGGCTGCTGGCCGAGATCGGGCCGTCGATCGACGCGCTGGCGGCGGCGATGGAGCGCGTGTCCGGCAATCGTGAGATGATGCGGCTCCGCCTCGCGGTTCCCTCCCTCTTCGCCGCCCAGCGGCTGATGCCGGCGCTGCCCCAGCTGCGTGAGCTGCATCCCGAATTTCACATCGATCTCGACACCGGCGCGAACCGGCTCGCGCGGCTGGACGAGGGGCTCGACGCCGCAATCGCGATTACGACCGGTGTCGACTCGTCGCTTTATTCGCGCCGGATCGACAGCAATTGCGTGATCGCGATCGTGGCCAGACAGCTGCGGGATGGGCCCCGGGGGCTGAAACGGCCGGAGGACCTCGCCGGCGCCACCGTGCTGGTCCACCGCGACCTCGACCGCGCCTTCGACTATTGGCGCGAGGCCGCCGGCGTCCCGGACCTCGAGCCCGCCGCGATCGACATGTTCGATTCGGGGCAACTGATCCTCGATGCGGCCGCGCAGGGTCTCGGCGTCGCGATCATGCTCGAAAGCCACCTCGCGGGGAGCAAGGACGAGCGCCTGGTCCAGCTGTTCGAGACGAAGGCGGAGACCCCCTACAGCTACTGGTTCGCCTGCCGCCGCTCCGCCCTGGCGCGGCGCCCTGTCCGGATATTCCACGATTGGCTGTTCGAGGAACTGCTCGAAGGGTGAAAGCCACGCGCAAGCCGGCGCGAGGGCAGCTTCAATCGCGCGGCAGACCTACAGGCCATCTCAGGCCGTTGAGGGCCAAAGACCGGCGGGCGGCGGGACTGTGCCACGCAGCTATGCGAGTGAGGCAAGCGGCGAGGCGCCGAATGCCATGGCCCTTGAGCACGTCGATACCCGGCGTGCAGTTTATTGAGATATAGGTCTGCGTCGGCTCACCGCCGAATACACGGGCGGCCTTCAGGAGCTCGCCATATTCGACGATCGAAAGCCGTCGGTTCGCTGGCGCTCTACCGGACCGGCTGAACCGCGGAGATGAGTTGAACACGTACGTGCGAACATTCTCGCGGCGCAGCGATATATAGGTGGCGATGGCGCCCCCGAGCGAGTGGCCGGTTACCGATATCGGCAAGTCTGTCTTGCCGTCCACCTCATCGTAGAGTCGAAGGCCGCGGCGGTTTTGGGTGGCGAGGAAATTCCCAAATATCCAGTCATTGAGGTGTGTGAACTCCGTCCCCCTGAACGCGATTATGAGTTCTGCCGGTGTGCCTCGCTGGCGCCTCTCGAAGATGGAATACGCAAAGCCCTTGCTGTCGTTCGGCTCGTCGACGATCGTCTCATAGTCGGGTCCAAGATCGAAGCGGTCGTCATCGGCGTAGGAATTTGTCGACATCTGTGCGTAGGGGAAAGCTTCGACAGCCGCGGTCCTGATTTGATCGGCCCAACCAGACGGATGGTTCAACCCGGTCAGCGTTACTGAACGCGACGTGCTGCATGCTGCCAGGAGCAAGAAGAGTGCCGCTGAAGCGGCCCATCTGTTCGCCACGAATGCCTCCCAACGGGAGACTGCCATTCGTTTCGCTCTGCGTAAAGATGCGAACTAGGTCTTCAGCCGCTCTACGATGCGCCGCATGGCCGCGCGCGGCAGCAGGCGGTTCGCCTGGGCTCCCAGCTTGTTCATTGCACCGGGGACGACGATCGCCTTGTTCTTCGCGAGGCCGTCGAGCCCGGCGCGGACGACTGCGATCGGTTCCGTCGCCATCTTCGCGAGGCGGCCGTCGGGAGCGCCGGCGACTTCGAAGAACTCAGTGGCGGTCGGCCCCGGGCAAAGGGCGGTGACCGCGATGCCGCTGCCCTTGAGCTCCTGGTGGAGGGCCTCGGTGAACGAAAGGACATAGGCTTTCGAGGCATAATAGACCGCCATATATGGGCCGGCCTGGAAGGCGGCGGTCGAGGCGACGTTGAGGACGGCGCCGCCGCCGTCGCGGCGCATGTCGGGGAGGACGGCGGCGCAGAGCTCGGTCAGCGCCCGGACGTTGACGTCGATCGTCTCGAGCTGGCGGGCGACCGGCAGCTTCTCGAACCCGCCGGAGACGCCGAAGCCGGCATTGTTGATCAGCGTCCTGACCCAGAGGCCGCGCGCGCCGGCCTCGGTGACGACGCGGGTGCCGCTGCCGGGCTGGGCGAGGTCGGCCTCGATGACGTGGGCGTTGGGCCCGAGCTCCACCGCCAGCGCCTGGAGGCGGTCGCGGCGGCGGGCGACGAGGATCACCTCGTCGCCGCGCGCCGTGCATTGCCGCGCGAACTCCGCGCCGAGCCCCGCCGAGGCTCCGGTGATGAGGGTGGCGGGGCGGAGCGCGGTCAAGGTCAGGCCTTGAGGCTCGCCTTGACGATCTTCCCGGGCGCGCGCGGCGGCTCGCCCTTGGGCAGCGCGTCGACATGCTCCATGCCTTCGACGACGTTGCCCCACACCGTATACTGGCGATCGAGGAAGGTGGCGTCGTCGAAGACGACGAAGAACTGGCTGTTGGCGCTGTTCGGGTCGTTCGTCCGCGCCATCGAGACGGCGCCGCGCGTGTGCGGTTCGGCCGAGAACTCGGCCTTGAGGTTCGGCTTGTCGGAGCCGCCGCGGCCGGTGCCGCTCGGATCGCCGCCCTGCGCCATGAAGCCGGGAATCACGCGGTGGAAGACGACGCCGTCGTAAAAGCCCTCCTCGACCAGCTCCTTGATGCGGGCGACATGCCCGGGGGCGAGATCGGGGCGCAGGCGGATGACGACGTCGCCGCCCGAATCGAGATTGAGGACGAGGGTATTGAGCTCGTTGGACATGTAGGAAGGTCTCCCGGGTTAGCCCCCGTTCGTCCCGAGTAGCCGTCGAGCGAAGTCGAGACGGCGTATCGAGGGATCAGGTCCTTCGATACGGGCCCTCGCTACGGCTTCGCCTACTCGGTCCCTACTCAGGACGAACGGGGGGAGCTGTCGATCGGGGCCGCTCTAGGAGCCCTGCCCCGCGCGCGCCAGCCCGTATCGACAGCGTCGGCCCCCGCGCTTAGGAAGCGGGCACCACGAAGCTCCAGCGGGGAAAGGCGATGAGCGACAGCGAATTCGAGACCCGCGAAGGGGCCGCCACGACCCCTGGGCCGACCCCCGAGGACAGGCTCGACGCCGACGACCGGCTGAAGCCGGAATTCGTCGAGATGGTGATGGACCTGGTCGACGCCGGCGACCACGAGGCGGCGCGGGCGCTGATCCAGCCGCTCCATCCGGCCGATCTCGCCGACCTGTTCGAGCTGATCGATTCCGACGACCGGCGCGCGCTCGCCGCGGCGATCGCGGACGAGCTCGACGCCGACGTGCTGGCCGAGATGAACGACTGGGTCCGCGAGGAGATCGTCGACACGCTGGACCCGTCGGCGGTCGCCGAGTTCGCCGGCGAGATGGAGACCGACGACGCGGTAGCCATGATCGAGGATCTGGAGGAGGACGAGCAGAAGGCCGTCCTCCGCGCGCTCGATCCGGACGACCGGGCCGCCATCGAGGAGGCTCTGTCCTTCCCCGAGGAATCGGCCGGAAGGCTGATGCAGCGCGACCTGATCGCGGTGCCCGAGCACTGGACGGTGGGCCAGGTGATCGACTGGCTGCGCTCGGGGGAGGATCTCGCCCACAGCTTCTGGGAAGTGTTCGTCGTCAACGAGCGCCACCACCCGGTCGGGACGATGCCGCTGAGCCGCATCCTCAGGACTCAGCGCAACGCGCCCGTCGCGGAGATCATGCAGCGCGAGCAGACCCTGATCCCGGTCGACATGGACCAGGAGGAAGTGGCGCTGCGCTTCCAGAAATACGCGTTGATCTCGGCTGCCGTGATCGACCAGTCGGGGCGGCTGGTCGGCATGATCACCGTCGACGACATTGTCCACATCATCCAGGAGGAGGCGTCCGAGGACGTGCTTCTCCTCTCGGGCGCCGGCGAGGGCGACATCAACGAGCCGGTGATCGACAGCTACAAGGCGCGGGTGCGCTGGCTGATCGCCAATCTCGGCACCGCCTTGGTCGCGGCGACGATCATCGGCCTGTTCGAAGGGACGATCTCGCGGATGGTCGCGCTGGCGGCCTTGATGCCGATCGTCGCCGGCGTCGGCGGCAATGCCGGGACGCAGACGCTGGCGGTCACCGTCCGCGCGCTGGCGACCAACCAGCTCACCAAATCGAACACCGTGCGCGCCGTCACCCGGGAGATCCGTGTCGCCTGCCTGAACGGGGTCACCGTCGCCGTGCTGATCGGCGTCGGCGTCTCCTTGTTCTTCGCCAATGCCCTGCTCGGCCTCGTCATCGCCGCGGCGATGATGACCAACATCATGATCGCTGGATTCGCCGGAGTGATGCTGCCGCTCGCGCTCGACCGGGCGGGTGCGGACCCCGCAGTGGCCTCCTCGGTGTTCGTGACGATGGTCACCGATTCGATGGGATTCCTCGTCTTCCTGGGGCTCGCCAGCGCGTCCGGGCTGGTCGGGTGAATGGGGACGGTTACTTTTCCGGGCTGCGGTGCGCCGGGGACAGTTACTTTTCCGTTCGGCGGTGCTAAGCTGCGGAGATCGTGCGGAAAAGTAACTGTCCCTCACCCCTCAACATGAGCAAGGTCGCGGTCGGCTGCGGCAGCCTGGACGCGCTCGCCGCGCGGCAGCGGCTGCGCACCGCCGACGGCGTCGTACCCATCGTCACCCGCTTCATGCCGAAGCGCGCGGACGAGCTGCTCGGCGGTTCGATCTACTGGATCGTCAAGCACCGGATCACCGCGCGGCAGACCATCCTGGGCTTCGCGACCCGCGAGGAGGACCGGCGGACGATCATCCGGCTCGATGCCGAGCTGGTGCCGGTCAGGGCGCGGCCGAAGCGCGCGCACCAGGGCTGGCGCTATCTCGCCGCCGGCGACGCGCCTCCGGACCTCGACGGCGACGAGGACGGGCTGCTGGCGCTTCCGCCGGGACTGTCGATGAAGCTGGCGGGGCTGGCTTTGATTTGAAAGCCCCTCCCCTTGATGGGGAGGGGTTGGGGCGGCGTGGAGTCTCCGGAGAACCACCGCCCTACGAACGAGTCCACCCCCACCCAAGCCTCCCCCATCAAGGGGGAGGGCTAAGGCCTAGCGCCGCGGGCCGCCGCCACAACGCACCTGGGCCGCGCTGAGGCCGCGCAGGGTGCAGGCGGGGGCGCCGACTATGTCGACCTCGCCGATGCCGGAAGCGGTGACCGTGGCCTGGCGCTCGACGCCCACGGCGATTCGGCCGGCCGTGTCGGTGACGATCTGGGCTGCCTGGGCGCGCAGGGCTCCGGCGTCGAGATCGGCCCAGCCGTGGACGCTGGCGCGCAGATCGGCGGCGGTGCCGGCAATCTGGATGCGGCCGGAGCCGATCATGCCGACGACGAGGCGGTCGACGGCGACGGTGGGGACGGCGATCCGGCCGGATCCCTCGACGGTCAGGTCGACGCGCATGCCGGAGGCACGGTCGATGGCGAGGCTGCCGGCGCCGAGGACGGTGGCGGCGCGCAGGGCGCGGGTCGATATCTCGATCGCGACAGGCCCGGAAGCGGCGCCCGGATCGCCGCTCCAGGCGGAGCGGTTCGGGCGGATGCGGAGCACTCCGCTCTCGACCGCGATCGAAATCCGGTCGAGCGCGTGCTGCGAGCCGGTCGCCGAAGCCGCGGCGGGCCGGCCGCTGGTGAGCCGGACGGTGAAGGGACCCTCGATCGACACCCGGTCGAAGTCGGTGACGCTGTAGGTGCGCTCGGCAGCCGCGGCGGGGACGGCAAATGCGGCGGCGAGCGCCAACGCGGCCATGATCTTCTTCATGGCGGCAAGCATGGCCGGAAATGGTTAACGGTCAATAAGTTTCGGGTAGCCGGTCAGCCCTGCGCGCCGCAGCGGACGTCACCGGAGCCGCGCTTGTCGACCTGGCAGCGGGCGGGGCCGGTGATCGAGACGTCGCCCGAGCCCATCAGGGTCACGCGCGCCGCTTCCATCGCCTTGGCGGTGACGTCGCCGGAGCCGTGGACCGAGACGGTCGCGTCGCGGATCTCGAGAGCGCCGAGGTCGACGTCGCCGGAACCCTGCAGCTCGACGTGCGAACGCTGGGCTCGGCCGGCGGCGCGGATGCCGCCGGAACCGGTCACGCTGAACACCGCTTCCCCGGCCTGGACCTGGCCGAGATCGAGGCCGCCGGAGCCGGTGACGGTGGCGACGAAGCGGTCGCCCTGGACGCGGTCGATGCGCATGTCGCCCGAGCCTGTGATCGTCGCGGCGGCGAGCGCGGGGACGGTGACGTGGATCGTGACGCCCCGGCGATGGCCGAAACCGAAGCTCCAGCTCGACCCCTCGCGATAGCCTATCCTGAGGTCGCCGCCCTCGACGCGGATATCGAGCCGCTCTACCATTCGCGCATCGCCGTCGGCGCGGACCGAGGGCGCGCCGCCGACGGTGACGATGACGTCGGGCGAGCCGGTCAGCGAGACCGACTGGAAGGCGCCGACCTGAAAGGTGCGCTCCGCGGTGGGGCGGCCGCCTTCTCCCTCATGCGCTCCGGCGCTGCAGGCCGCCGCCGCCATCGCAAGGATCGAGGTCGCCAGTATCGCTGCACCACGCATGTCATCGCCTCCCACTGTGTTGCTGTATTAATACACAGAGAAGGCCACGGGTGCAAATGGAAAAGGCGGCCCGTCTCCGGACCGCCTTTCCAGCCTCCCGCTCGGGAGGCGAGCCGACGAGCGCCGGCCTCAGGCCAGCGCCTTTTCCTTGTTGTAGACCGCGGCGGCCTTGTTGAGGATCTCGAGGATCTTCTCCAGCGCCTTGGGCTCGTCGACCTGCTCGACGGCGGCGAGCTCGCGGGCGAGCCGGCTTGAGGCGGCCTCGAAAATCTGCCGCTCCGAATAGCTCTGCTCGGGCTGGTCGTCGGCGCGGAACAGGTCGCGGGTCACTTCGGCGATCGACACGAGGTCGCCCGAATTGATCTTCGCCTCATATTCCTGGGCGCGGCGCGACCACATGGTGCGCTTGATCCGGGGCTTGCCCTTCAGCGTCGCCATCGCCTCCTGCATCGTCTTGTCGGAGGAGAGCTTGCGCATGCCGACGCTCTCCGCCTTGTTGGTGGGAACGCGCAGCGTCATCTTCTCTTTCTCGAAGCGCAGCACGTAGAGCTCGAGCTGCATCCCCGCAATGTCCGTGCTTTGAAGCTCCACGACACGGCCGACGCCGTGCTTGGGGTACACAACATAATCGCCAACGTCGAAGCTGAGCGCCTTCGCTGCCATTTAATTGCCTTCCTTTGGATACCGCAAAACCGTGCCGGACTGCATCCGCCCCCGGAAACGCTTGGACAGTGATTGCGGCGATTCTCTCTTGGACCACCATGAGCGGACGCGACGCCCGCTGCGATGGACAGGCTTATAATCCAAAACGGCGGGAAAAGCTACCCTTTTGGATGAAAGGCGGCGAGGGTCCCGTTGCAGAGTGAGACGGATCGGTCCGGGACCGTCATCCCGGCGAAGGCCGGGATCCCAGGACAAGAAGGCGCGAGCGGTTGTGGAGCGCGCAATGGACGCCTGCGCTCTTCACCCACGGAGATCCCGCCCTTCGCCGGGATGACGCGTCGCCTGCCATCCGGCGGCTAGCGTCAGTCGCCTTCGCCGGGGGCGGCGGTGAAATATTTGTCGAACTTGCCGTCCTCGCCCTTATGCTCGTCGGCATCGGCCGGCGAATCCTTCTTGCGGGTGATGTTCGGCCATTCGGACGAGTAGGTTGCGTTGACCTCGAGCCACTTTTCGAGGCCGTTCTCGGTATCGGGGAGGATCGCCTCGGCCGGGCATTCGGGCTCGCAGACGCCGCAATCGATGCATTCGGAAGGGTTGATGACGAGCATGTTCTCGCCCTCGTAGAAGCAGTCGACCGGGCAGACCTCGACGCAGTCCATATATTTGCAGCGGATGCAGGCATCGGTGACGACGTAGGTCATGGGCTACTCCAGGGCGCGGCTGATTCCCTAGTCGCCGCCGCCTTCGCTCGTCAACGGCTCAGCGGCCCCGTCCGCGAGGTCCGAATAGAGTGCACGCGCCTCGGCCGGCGGGCCGCGCCGGCTGGGCAGGGCCTCGATCCGGAGCACGCGCACCGCGCCGCGCTGGGCGAAGCTGAGCACGTCGCCGATCCGGACGGGGGCATGGGCGCGGTCGACGATGCGTCCGGCGATGCGGATGCGGCCTCCTTCGGCGAGCGCCTGGGCGAGCGCGCGGGTCTTCACGATGCGGGCGAACCACAGGAACTTGTCGAGACGGAGCGTGTCAGCCACGGCGCAGCGCGGACAAAGCGGCAAAGGCGTGGGAAACATCCTCCGGCGCCTCTTGCGGGCGTCGCCGGCCGCGGCCGCGCCAGGTCCACGCAGACTGGCCCTGGGCCTGGCGGAAGCCGAGATCGCGCATCAGCTTGCCAAGGGCCGCCGGCTGCAGGCCCAGCGAGGTGACCAAGGGCTCGTCGACGGGCGTCCCTTCGGCGCCGGCGCGGACCTGGTGGGCGTGACGGGCGAGCCGTTCGACCATGTCCACGCGCAGCATCTGCGGCCCGAGCGGGCGGAAGCCGAGGCGGGCGAGCAGGGCACGCTCGTCGTCCGCAGCGGGCGCGGCGAGGAGCACGCTGGACGGGGACGGCAGCGGCGGCATCGCCTCGTTGCCGGCGGCGGCCCGCAATGCGGTGCGCCAGCGCATCGCCTCCGGCTTGAGCACGTCCGGCATGAACAGGTCGAGCGCGCCGATCCGGGCGCGCAGCCCGGTGACGGCGCGACGCTGCTCGCGGTCGAGCAAGGCGAGCGGCCTGGCGACGGCATCGCGCGCGACGATGCCGCCTTCGTCGACCAGCAGAGCGAGGATCGAGCGGACGGCGGCGGGCGTGGCGGGATCCTGGGCGGCGGCGCCGGCGCGGCGGAGCGGCGCGAGCCGGCGCTCGACCTCGCCGCGGACCCAGTTTTTCAGCCGCTCGACGACCGCCTCCCGGCCGCGGTCGGACACCCGCTCGATCCGGCGGTCGAGATTGACCCGCGGGGAGAGCAGGTTCTTGCCCGGCCCGAGGCGCGCGACCTCGTGGCCGCGCCAGAGGATGGCGACCGGCGTCCCTGCATCGGTGCGCAGGCTGAAATGGTCGTCGCTGTCCGCGACCAAAGCGCCGGCGCGCTTCTCATATTCGCCGCCGAGACGCCGCTCCGCGGTGGCGAGCAGCATCTTGCGGTCGGCGTGCCGCGCGGCGGGGTCGACCTCGAACGCGAAGCCTTCCATCCGCCCGATCGGATAGGAGCCGACGGTAACCTCGCCCTCGTCGTCGACCAGCACGGGAAATTCGGCCGCGCCCTTGCCGCCCACCTGGCGCATCAGCACCGAGGTGCGCCGGTCGACGAAGCGCTGGGTGAGGCGTTCGTGGAGGGCGTCGGAGAGGCGCTCCTCGACCTCGCGGGTGCGCTCGGCCATCGTCTGAGGATCTTTGAGCCAGTCGGCGCGGTGGGCGATATAGGCCCAGGTGCGTACGCCCGCGATCCGGTCGGCGAGCGTGTCGATGTCGCCCTGGACGTTGTCGAGGCGGGCGACCTGCTCGGCATACCAGCCCTGCGGGATGCGGCCGTCGCCCTCCGAAAGGTGGAGGTAGATGCGCGACACCAGGCGGGCGTGGAAATCCGGACCGGTCTTGCGGAAATCGGGAAGGCCGCAGGCAGCCCAGAGGCGGCGGACGCGCTCTTCTCCGTTCGCGCGCTCCCTTATCTCGGGGTCGCCGGCGAGGCGCTTCAGGACGGCGAGATCGACGGCTTCGGGCGCGGCGCGCAGCTCCGGCCGGTCGGGCCGGCGCTCGAGGTCGCGGATCAGGGCGTCGAGGCTGCGCATGTCGGGGTCGCCCTCGCGCCAGTAGAGATGATCGAGCCGCGCGAAGCGGTGCTCCTCGATCGCCTCGATCTCCTCCGGCCTGAACTCGGCGGTATGCTCGCCCTCGACGGTGAGGGCGCCGAAGCTGCCGTCCTTGTGGTGGCGGCCGGCGCGCCCGGCGATCTGCGCCATCTCGGCCGGCGAGAGGCGGCGCCGGCGGCTGCCGTCGAACTTGGAGAGGCCGGCGAAGGCGACGTGGCTCACGTCCATGTTTAGCCCCATGCCGATCGCGTCGGTCGCGACCAGATAATCGACCTCGCCGGCCTGATACATGGCGACCTGGGCATTGCGGGTGCGCGGCGAGAGGGCGCCCATCACGACCGCGGCGCCGCCGCGCATCCGGCGCAGCATCTCGGCGACGGCATAGACCTGCTCGGCCGAGAAGGCGACGATCGCCGAGCGCGGCGGCAGGCGCGAGAGCTTCGAGGAGCCGGCATAAGAGAGGGTCGAGAAACGGGGCCGGCCGATGACCTCCGCCTTGGGGAGCAGGGCGCGCACCATCGGCGCGAGACTCTCCGAGCCGAGGATCATCGTCTCCTCACGCCCGCGGGCATGGAGCATCCGGTCGGTGAAGACGTGCCCGCGCTCCGGGTCGGCACCGAGCTGCGCCTCGTCGACCGCGACGAAGGCAACATCCTTGTGAATCGGCATCGATTCCGCCGTGCAGAGAAACCAGCGCGCGTCCTTCGGCAGGATTTTCTCCTCGCCGGTCAGCAGGGCGACCTGCGAGGGGCCCTTCATCTTCACGACGCGGTCGTAGACCTCGCGGGCGAGCAGCCGCAGCGGGAAGCCGATCATCCCCGAAGAGTGTGCGGCCATGCGCTCGACGGCGAGGTGGGTCTTGCCCGTATTCGTCGGCCCCAGGATGGCGGTCAGAGGCGCGCGGGCGAAGTCGCTCATCGTCAGGTAGATTGGAGCATGTGGGGCAAATCGCAATGTTCTTATGGTAGTTTTCCACTTGGCCGGGGCCGCGGGCGACCCGGCGCAGACAGGCCGCTTCAAGCCGCTGAGTAATTTGACTTTAACCCTTTTTCTTCACAACCCTGACGGCCTGCTGGGGGGAACCAGCGGGCGTTGGTTGCAGGTCGCGGGGGCTCGTCCACCTTGTATCAGTTTCGGGACATCGGCCAGGCCGGCGGCGCCGCAATCATCGCACGCGACAGCGTCTTCCATCGTCCGACCATCGCGCGCGGCTTCGGCCGCAGGAACGAGACGCGGCGCGGCCTCGCTCCCGACCTTGACCTGGTCGTCGATCTCGGCGTGCGCATCGGGACGCGCGACTGGTTCCGCGGCATCGCGACCTGCGCCGCGCTCTGCTACGGCGCCTGGTCGCTCGCGCCCGAAGCCAATGCCATGGTCGGCGCGTCGCCCGCGCCGATCCCGGACGCGCATCGCGACGAGGCCCGTGCGCTCGCCTTCGCTCCGCTCGCGCTCGGCGCCGAGACGGGCAAGAGGATGGCGCCGACCGAGGCGGTCGATGCGCTGGCGGTCGCCCCCGAGCGGCCGCGCCTCGACCTTGTCGCCACGATCGGTCAGGGAGACGGCTTCCAGCGCGCACTGGAGCGCGCCGGAGTCTCCGAAGGCGAAGCGGCCCAGATCACGATCATGGTCGCCGAGCATGTCGCGCTCGAAGCGATACGCCCGGGCACGGCGATCAACGTCACGCTCGGCCGGCGGCCGCACCCGAACGTGGCGCGGCCGCTCGATGCGCTCACCTTCCGCGCCCGCATCGACCTGCGCCTCACCGTCGTTCGCGCCGGGAGCCAGCTCGTCCTGCAGCCGCGCGCCATCTCGATCGACGAGACGCCGCTGCGCCTCCAGGGCCGGGTCGGCGCCAGCCTCTACCGTTCGGCCCGCGCCGCCGGCGCGCCGGCGCGCGCGGTCGAAGCCTATATCCGCGCGCTTGCGACCCAGCTCAATATCGGCGCGGTCGGGGCGGACGACCGCTTCGACATCGTCATCGAGCACCGGCGCGCGGAGACCGGCGAAAGCGAGACCGGACGGCTGCTTTATGCCGGCCTCGAACGCGCCGGGGGCCGCGACCTCAGACTGATGCAGTGGACGGTCGACGGCACCACCCAGTGGTTCGAGGCGTCGGGCGTCGGGCGCACCAGCAGCGGTCTGCAACAGCCGGTGCCTGGCGCCCTCAGCTCCGGCTTCGGCTACCGCATGCACCCGATCCTCGGCTACCGCCGGTTCCATCGCGGGATCGATTTCCGCGCTGCCCACGGCACCCCGATCCTCGCCGCGACCGACGGCCGGATCGCCCGGGCCGGCTGGGGCGGCGGCTACGGCAACGTCGTCGAGATCCGCCATAATGGCGGGCTCGCCACCCGCTATGGCCATATGAGCCGGATTTCCGTCAGCCCGGGCCAGACGGTGCGCCAGGGCCAGGTGATCGGCTATGTCGGCTCGACCGGCCTCTCGACCGGCCCGCACCTCCATTACGAGATGTTCCGCAACGGCCAGCTGGTCGACCCGCGCTCGGTGCGCTGGGTCACCCGCTCCCAGCTCTCAGGCGCAGACCTCGAGGGCTTCCGCAGCCGGCTGAGGACCTTGCTGGCGCTGCCCGCAGGCGCGCCCGCGGCCCCGGCGATCCCCGGCGCGAGGCCAATCAGGAACGCGCCCTGACAAAGGCGTCATCCCGGCGAAGGCCAGGATCTCAGGAAGAGTAGGCGCTACCATCAATGGAGCGCTCCATCGGCGCCTCCGACTTCTCGTCCTGAGGTCCCGGTCTTCGCCGGGACGACGAGGACTGGCCATCGGCCGATTCCTGTCGCACCTTAGCGCGATGGCCGGCGGGTGGGTCTACATCGTCACGAACAAACCGCATGGCGTGCTCTACACCGGCGTCACCGCCAATTTGGCCGAGCGCATCGGCCAGCATCGCGGCCGTGGAGGGAGCAAGTTCGCCCGAAGTTCAACTGCGCGAGGCTCGTCTACGCCGAGCCGCACGGCAGGATTCTGGAGGCGATCGCGCGGGAGAAGGCGATGAAGAACTGGCCGCGTCTGTGGAAGCTGCGCCTGATCCAGGAGCACAACCCCGACTGGCGCGATCTGTTCGAAGACTTGAACGCCTGACCGTGTCCGTCATCCCGGCGAAGGCCGGGTTCTCAGGGAGAATGGGCGCAGGCCTCCAGGGAGCGCTGCACTTACAACGGTGGCCTCTCGTCCTGAGGTCCCGGCCTTCGCCGGGACGACGTCTACCGCCCCTGCGCGCGCCAGCGCTTGACGATGCGCTGGACCATCGCGTCCTCCTCGCCGCTCTGGCGCCAGAGCACCGAGAAGATCGGGTCGGACGAGGCGGGACGGCGGTCGCGCTCGAGCTCGTCGAAGGCAACGCGGATCGGGATCGAGACGCCCTCCCCGCAGACGATGCACTCGCGGTTGCGGAGCGCCGGGATGACGTCGAGGAAGCCGCGCGAGCCCTCGGGCATCGCATTCTTGACGAACTGCTGGTCGCGGTCGTTGTTGAGGCGCATCGCGATGATCGTCCCGCATTGCGAGAGCACGCCTTCGGCGAGGTCGGACGGGCGCTGGGTGATCAGGCCCAAGGCGACGCCGTATTTGCGGCCCTCCTTGGCGATCCGCTCGAGCACCTTCCTCACCGCCTGGCCGCCCCCGGTCGTATCGGCCGGGACGTAGCGGTGCGCTTCCTCGCAGATGAGGAGGACCGGGCGCTGGACTTCGCTGCGCGACCAGATCGCATAATCGAACACCAGCCGCGCCAGCACCGCGACGACGACCGAGACGATGTCGGAGGGCACGCCGGAGACGTCGATGATCGAGATCGGCTTGCCCTTGGCCGGGAGCCGGAAAATCTTCGCAAGGAAGGTCGCCATCGTGTCGGCGACGAGCATGCCCGAGAACATGAACTGGTAGCGCGGGTCGCTCTTCAGCTCCTCGATCTTGGTCTTGAGACGCATGTAGGGCGCGGTGTCGCCGGCTTTGTTGAGCAGCCCCATCTCGTTGCCGATCGCGGTGGTGAGATCGGAGAGGGTGGAGGGGATCGGCGAATCGACGGTGAGCTTGGTGAGACCTTCGGCCGCGCGGTTCTTGCCGCGGGCGATCAGCAGGCATTTGGCGAGGATGTCCGAATCGCGCTGGCGGTCGGAGCCCGAGGTAGTGATGAAGACCTCGCAATGCTCTTCGAAGTTCATCAGCCAGTAGGGCATGGCCAGATTGTCGACGTTGAACAGCTCGCCATGGCCCTTGAACGCGGCGCTATATTCGCCGTGCGGGTCGATCATGACGATGTGGCCCTCGGGCGAGAGATCGCAGATCCGGTGCATGATCAGCGCCGCGGACGTGGACTTGCCGGTGCCGGTCGAGCCGAGGAGGGCGAAATGCTTGCCAAGCAGGGCGTCGACGTAGAGCGCGCCGCGCACGTCCTTGGTCGGATAGACGGTGCCGATCTCGATATGGGCGCGCTCGTCGGCGGAGAACATCTGCTTGAGGTCGCGGCCGGTGACCGGGAAGACGCGGTTGCCGGGGATCGGATAGGAGGTGATGCCGCGGCGGAAGTCGACGATGCGGCCCGTCTGCTTGTCCTCCTCGCCTTCGCCGAGGAAGTCGATCTCCGCGATCACGCTGCCGCCCGAGCCGTCGCCCGATTTGAGCGAGCGGACGTTGGCGAGCAGCCACTTCTTGCCGCATTCGAGCTTCACCTGGCTGCCGACCTGGCCGGACATAGCGACGCTGGGATCCGGGTCCTCGGCCAGGCTGTTGAGCCGGGCAGGGTCGATCTCGAGGCGGGCTCCGCCGCCGGAAATGTCGACGACGCGGCCGATCGGCCCCTGCCGTCCTCCATAAGCGTCGATCGGCACCTGCACCGGCGCCGGCGCTGACGCTGGGGCTGACGCTGGACGCGCCGGCTCTTCGGCAGGATTGAACGTGCGCTGATGGTACATCTCGGTCATAAAGCATCGTCTTCGGCTGTTGCGGTGACGGGATGACGCTTAGCCGGGACACGTAAAGAAGTGATTGCCGCAGGGGCGGGCCGGCCTGCGATCCGGGCTCAGCCGCGCCGGAACAGGGCGCTCGCCGCCCAGCCCAGCAGCAGCGACGTCGCCACCGCGACCACTCCGTAAACGAAGGACCAGCGCTCCGCGGCGCGGGCGACGAAGCCTTCGAAGCCCAGTTTGTCGACCCGGATCTCGCGCACCGCCCCGGCGATCACCCGGCCGCGCTGGATCAGGAAGGTCTCGGCCGTATAGGTGCCGACCGGAACGCTGGCGGGAATGCCGATCCGGGCCTGATAGAGCACCCCCTCGCTGATCGCGACGCCGCGGGGATTCTCCTGGAACAGGCGGTTGCGCCGCATCAGGTCGATCAGGCCCGCCTCGAAGCGGCGCAGCTCCTCCGGCGCGATGCCGCCGCCGGGCGACAGCTGGAGGTTGCCGAGGCCGAGCTCGTAGATGGCGGCGGTGCGCTCGTCGATGATCTCGCGCAGCGGCCGTGACGAGGCGACGGCGTAGAATTGCGGCGCCGAGCGGAAGCGGGCGCGCCCGACGTTCACCCAGATGCCGGCGACGCGCCGACGCTCGCGGACCACGATCGGCTCCATCGGGCCCTTGAGCACGACGGCGACGTCGGTCCGCTCGTCCGGCAGGCGGCCGCGCGGATAGAGGATGGCTCCGAACAGCAGCAGCTGCGCGCCGGTGAAGCTGTAGCGGATCTCGACCTGGCGCTGCGACACTTCGGGCACCAGCCGCGGCTGCGCCTGGGCCAGGGCGATTGGCGCCAGCAGCAGCAGGACCAGCGCGCGCAGCCGCGTCACAGCAGCTGCACCGTGTAGATTTCGGCGGGGCGCCAGGTGAGCTGCAGCCCCATGCGCAGCGCCACGCCGAGGACGACGATGGCGAGGAACATGCGCAGCAGCTCCGGCTTCATCTTCTGGGCGAAGCGGGCGCCATATTGCGCACCGATCACGGAGCCGATCAGCAGCAGCACGGCAAGGACGATGTCGACCGAGCGTGTGGTGGTGGCGTGGACGAGGGTGGTGACGGCGGTGACGAACAGGATCTGCAGCAGCGAGGTGCCGACCACGACCTGCGCCGACATGCCGAGCAGGTAGATCATCGCCGGGACCATGATGAAGCCGCCGCCGACGCCGAGGAGGACGGTGAGCATGCCGGTGACGAAACCGAGCGCCAGCGGCGCCAGCGGCGAGATGTAGAGGCCCGAGCGGTAGAAGCGCCAGCGCATCGGCAGCACCGCGATCATCGGGTTGTGGCGGCGGTGCGGCTTGGGCGCCTTTCTGGGCTTGATGATGTCGAGCGCGGTCGCCGCCTCCTTCGCCATCAGGACGCCGATGCCGGTCAGCAGCACGACGTAGAGGAGGGCGATGACGGTATCGATCTGGCCGGACTCCTGGAGCAGGCGGAACAGGAAGCCGCCGAGGAGCGAGCCGAGCATCCCGCCGGCGATGATCACCGCGCCCATCCGATAGTCGACGCCGCGGCGGCGGGTGTGGGCGAGCACGCCCGAAATGCTGGTGCCGGTGATCTGCGTCGTCGAGGAGGCGACGGCGACCGCGGGCGGGATGCCGAAGAAAATCAGGATCGGCGTGGTGAGGAAACCGCCGCCGACGCCGATCATGCCGGTCAGGAGCCCGACCACCCCGCCCAGAGCGACGATGACGAGCGCATTCACGGAAAGGCCGGCGATCGGCAGATAGATGTCCATCGGCCGCGGACCCTAGACTCTCCGGCGCGGAGGCGGAAGGCGGCAGGTCCGGGCCGTCATCCCGGCGAAGGCCGGGATCTCAGGAGGAGAAGTTGGAGGCGCAAGGGGAGCGCTCCACGAACGGTCCCGCCTTTCACCCCACGAGAACCCGGCCTGCGCCGGGATGACGGTCTCGGGCCGGCTAGGCCATCCGCTCGGCCAGCAGGGCTTGTACCGGCCCGAAATCGGTATCGGCGCTGGCGCGCAGGTGGAGCGGATGGGCGTCCGACTCGAACAGGATGCGGAACTCGCTGCGCGCCGCGCCGTCGGCGGCGCGGTTCAGCGAGAACTGGCGGACGGCGCGGTAGGAGATGGAGGTGGTCTCGATCCGCTCCGCGATCACCACCTGGACCTGGACGGTGACGATGCGGCGGTCGGTGAACAGCACGGTCGTCGTCTCGCCGCGGAAACCGGCTTCGATCCGCTCGCCCTCGAACAGATGCCCGGAATAGTCGCGAAAGTCCGCGGCATCGAGCGCCGCGACGTCGAAGGTGCGCATGGCCATGGCCCGCTGCTAGCGCAGCGGCGGCGGAAGCGGAAGGCCGGCGGTCGCTCGCCGGCCCTCCGTTGCAGGCTTACCAGCGGCGGTCCCGATAACCCCAGCCGCCGCGGTTCGAGCCGCGCCCATAATAGCCGCGGCGGCGATCGTCGTAGCGGGCGTCGCGCAGCTCGCGGCGGCACTCGCGCAGCTCCTCGCGATATTCGCGGCGGCTGTCGGCGCGGCGCAGCTCGCGACGGCACTCGCGAAGCTCGCGGCTGGTCTCGCTGTTATTGTAGCGCTGGCCGTAACCGTGGCCGTAGCCGTGGCCCCAACGCTGAGCGGAGGCGGTGGAGGGGATGGCGACCGCGGCGGCGAGGCCGGCGGCGAGAACGAGGATACGCATGCTCTTCACTCCTGGATCTGACGACGTCCCGCCGGACGCGCGACGCGCGTGCGAAACGAGCCGATCCTACGCCCCGTTGCATGAACCCAAAACTACGCGCCGTTCATCGGCGGTTTAGCCGGCGCTCGTTGCGGAGGCGCGGGCGATAGGTGATAGTGCCGGGGGGAGGATTCGGGATGTTCGGCAAGACTGCGAAGGGCGACGGGGCGCCGCGGCGGGCGGGCACCGTCTCGGTGATCGGCGCCGACATGACCATCACCGGCGACGTCCGCACCGGCGAGGATCTGCGCGTCGACGGGCGGATCGAGGGGGACGTCAGCTGCGCCGGCCTCGAGCTCGGCGAAGGCGGCGCGATCGAGGGCGACGTCGAGGCGGACGAGGTGCGGCTCTCGGGCAGCGTGCGCGGCCGGATCTCGGCACTGTCGGTGACGCTGGAGGCGGCGGCGCGGGTCAGCGGCGACGTCGGCTACGAGAGCCTCGCGGTCGCGGCCGGCGCCCGGATCGAGGGACGGCTCGGCCATCGCGGCGGCGAAGGCGCGGCCCAGGCCGCGGCACCCAAAGCGAAGAGCGCCGCCGCAGTCGCCGAGCTGTTTCCGGCGGCCGCGGAATAAGGATCAGCCGGCGGCCGCGACTGGCGCGGCGGCCGCGGCACGGTCGGCCTCCTGGCGGGCGCGCATCCGGTCGGTGCGGGCGGCGCGGTCGGCCATGTCCTCCCAGGCGGCGGCTGCGCGCAGGCAGCGCTGGCGGACATTCTCGAGGCTGGCGGCTTCGGCCTCGGCGCGCGCTTCGGCGGCGCGGGCGCGGTAGAAATCGAGCTGGGCGGACATCGAAGGCATCCTTTCTGGCCCCGCCGTGGCGCGAGGCTGGAAGCTGCAGCGTGGAGGACGCGCCCGGCAGGGGCGCCATCCCCGGCTGCGGAAGGGGTGGATTCGCAATGGTCTAGCAAAAAGGAGCCCGAAATCAAATTGGCGGGAGCGGCGGCGGGGGGGCGCCGCCGGTCAAAGAGGGCGCCGGCGGCCCCCGCTGCGCCGGCGCCCTGCGGGCGCCTCAGGCCGGATTGACCAGGCCGGGCGCCACGTTGATGCCGGTGCGGTTGAAGATCGCCCAGCCGATGACGCGGAAGATGGCGTCGGCGGCCCGCTGCGCGGCCTGGAGGGCGGTCAGCTCGACGAACTCGCGCATCTGGAGCAGGACTTCCTTACGCCCTTCGAACGCCTCGCGGGCGGTCTGCTCGTCGATCCGGCCCGCGACGAGCGCCTCGGCGGTCTTGAGGCTGTCCTTCGCGAGCTGGCGGAGATGGCCGGAGAGCGACTGCACGTTGTCGATCGGCCTGCCCAGCGCCTGCTCGCCTTCCCGGATGATGGTGCGGAACAGATCGTTGGCATTGGTCGGATTGAAGCTGGAAAGGTCAGTCATTTCGTCCCCCTCTTATTCAGGTGCCATGCCGTTTGCCGAGCGCGCCGCGAGATCGCAGGCGACAACGACGCTGCCGGTCAATCCGGCGTCGGGAGCGATCCCGGACCGCCGGTGGATGCCGGCCATCCGCTGCAGTTGGTCCCTGCAGCCCTGGATCTGGCGCGGAAGCAGCTCGTGGGCGCGGCGGCTGAGTCGGGTCGAGCCTGCGTCCCCGCTTTCGGCCCGGATCTTGGCGGCGGCGAGCTGGGCGTCGACCGCCGCATAACGCTGGGCCGCGTCGGCGAAGGTCGAGGCCTGCTCGAAGCGGCCATATTCGGCCTCGGAGACGAGCTGCATCGCCGCCTGATAGGCCTCGGTGGTCGGATTGCCGACCTGCGGGTCGAAAGGCGGCGAGAATAATTGGCAGGCGGACAACGGAATGACGAGAAACAGCAGCAGCAGGGTCCGTCGCATCGAAAGTGCCAGAGCGTTCATGTCGTTCTCCCCCTGTTTTGGCGGAACCGGTGCCGCAGCGGCCCGACTCTCTTGCCTTGCGGCAGAAGGGCTGAGCGCAGCGCCTCCCAGATCCTTCTGGCAGGTCGGCCAGTAGCTGTCAGTGCGATTTCGCACATCGGGCGCGGGGCCGGGCGCGCGCCTTCCGCGCTAATAGTCCAGCCTGGGATACCAATCCGGGCGGCGGCCGGCCGGGGTCAGGTCGAGCATGTTCCAGAGGGGGGCGATGTCCGGCGCGCCGCGGGGGTCCTGGCCGGGATCGGCGGTGTCGAAGCCGGTCTCGCCGCCCCAGAAGTGGAACACGCGCCCGTCGCGCTTCACGAAGACGTTGAGGGATGCGGTGTCAGTGACCCCGTCCGGCATAAGGCCGCGATAATCGTCGGCGAAGCGGTTGCCGGCCGACGAATGGAGCTTGAGGTGGCGCCAGCCGCGCTCGCGGGCGAACTGGAGCTGGCGCGCCACCGGCGACAAAGCGATCACCGCCAAGGCGGCGTTCTGCTCGATGTCGGGCGCATTGGCGTCGAGCGGCCCGAGCAGGTTGGTGCACATCGGGCAGGGCCTCTCGCGCTGCGGGCCGTACATCCAGAAGTAGGTGATCAAGGTGTCGTGCCGGCCGAACATGTCGGAGAGCCGGATGCGGGCGCCGTCCGGGCCCTCGAATTCGTAATCCTCGGGCACTTCGCCGCCGAGGGGAAGGGCGGCGCGGCGGGCGGCGACGCGGGCGAGGTGGCGGCGCAGCTCGATCTCCTCGGCGAGCAGGGCCTCGCGGGCCGCGCGATAGCCCGGCGGCTCGTTCGGCCACGGCCGCGAGGCGGCGCGGGCGAGCTCGGCCGCGGGGACGAGGGTGGCGGCCGAGCGATCGAGCGTGTCGGACATCAGCGGCTCCTCTGCCTGTTGCCGGCGTCCGTTGCGTTCGGGCCGGCTTCCATCCGGCGCAAGTCTGCGAACAACGCGTCACGGCGGTGTCCGAACTGCTCTATCAGCGCCTGAAGCTCCCGAAATGGGTGGGCATCGACCGTCGCGGGAATGCGCGAATGCTGCGCGAGGCGATCCGCGCGCCGCCACGCCTCGTCGATCCTGTCAGCGAGTCCCGCCAACGATCGGGCACGGCCCCGCTGGCCTTCGTTGCAACCGGCCGTGTCGACGGCCTCCAAGCGGCGGGCGAGATCGGCGAATGGGCGGTCCATTGCGCCCTCCCGCTGCGGCCTTCCGAACGCCGCGACCAGTCGCTGCTGGCAGGCGAGCTCGTCCGCGCGGGGATCGCCGCCGCACCCGGCCGCGAGCAGCAGCAGGGCGCAGGCGGCCGCGGCGTTCACGCCCGGGCGCCCTCCGCCACGTCGACCTCGACGCCGACGCTGTTGATGCGCAGCGCCTTGAGGACGGTGTCGACGATGGCGTCGGCGTCGAGGCCCGCGTCGGCATATTGCTTTTCGGGCTTGTCCTGGTCCTGGAAGCGGTCGGGGAGGCGCATCGTGCGCAGCTTCAGGCCGGCGTCGATCAGGCCCGTGTCGCTCGCCAGCGTCAGGACGTGGGCGCCGAAGCCGCCGATCGCCGCCTCCTCGACGGTGACGCAGACTTCGTGGGTCGCCAGCAGCCGGCGGATCAGCGCCTCGTCGAGCGGCTTGGCGAAGCGCAGATCGGCGACGCTCGTCGAGAGGCCCTTGCCGTCGAGCGCGTCGGCGGCCTTCAGCGCCTCCGCGAGCCGCGTGCCGAGCGACAGGATGGCGACCTTCTTGCCCTCGCGCACCACCCGGCCCTTGCCGATCTCGAGCCGCTCGGGAATCTCCGGCATCGCGACGCCGGTGCCGTTGCCGCGCGGATAGCGGACCGCGATCGGCCCCGTATCGTGCATCGCCATAGTATGGACCATGTGGACCAATTCGGCCTCGTCGGCGGCGGCCATGACGACGAAGTTCGGCAGGGTGCAGAGGTAAGCGAGGTCGAAGCTCCCCGCATGGGTGGCGCCGTCGGCGCCGACCAGGCCGGCGCGGTCCATGGCGAAGCGGACGGGGAGATTCTGGATGGCGACGTCGTGGACGACCTGGTCGTAGGCGCGCTGGAGGAAGGTCGAATAGATGGCGACGAACGGCCGGTGTCCCTGGGCGGCGAGGCCGGCGGCGAAGGTGACTCCGTGCTGCTCGGCGATGCCGACGTCGAACATCCGCTCGGGGAATTTCTCGCCGAACTTGTCGAGGCCGGTGCCGCCCGGCATCGCCGCCGTGATCGCCACGACCCTCGGGTCCCGCTCGGCCTCGGCGACCAGCGCCTTGGCGAAGACGCCGGTGTAGGAAGGCGGCCCGGGCTCGGCCTTGGCCTGCACGCCCGAGACGAGGTCGAACTTCTGGACGCCGTGATATTTGTCCGCCGCCGCCTCGGCCGGGCCGTAGCCCTTGCCCTTCTTGGTCACGACGTGGACCAGCATGGGCCCCTCGCCGGCGTCGCGGACATTCTCCAGCACTTCAACCAGCGCATCGACATTGTGGCCGTCGACCGGGCCGACATAATAGAAGCCCAGTTCCTCGAACAGGGTGCCGCCGGTGGCGAGGCCGCGGGCGAACTCCTCGATCTTGCGCGCGAAATTGTGGAGACGTCGCGGCAGCCTGCGGGCGAAGCGCTGGGCGAGGTGGCGGACGCTCAGATATTTGTTCGAGGAGACGAGGCGCGCGAGATAGTAAGAGAGGCCCCCGACCGGCGGGGCGATCGACATGTCGTTGTCGTTCAGGATCACGACCAGCCTGTTGCCGGCCGCCTGGGCATTGTTCATTGCCTCATAGGCCATGCCGGCCGACATGGCGCCGTCGCCGATCACGGCGATCGCCTTGCCGGGCGCGCCGGCGAGCTTGTTGGACACCGCGAAACCCAGAGCGGCGGAGATCGAGGTCGAGCTGTGGGCGGCGCCGAACGGGTCGTATTCGCTCTCGCTCCGCCTGGTGAAGCCGGAGAGGCCGCCGCCCTGGCGGAGCGTGCGGATGCGGTCGCGCCGGCCGGTGACGATCTTGTGCGGATAGGCCTGGTGGCCGACGTCCCAGATCAATTTGTCGCGCGGCGTTTCGAACACGTAGTGGAGCGCCACCGTCAGCTCGACCACGCCGAGCCCGGCGCCGAGATGCCCGCCGGTGGTCGACACGGCCGAGATGGTCTCCGCGCGCAGCTCGTCGGCGAGCTGGCGCAGCGCGCCTTTGTCGAGGCGCCGAAGCTGGTCGGGCGTCGAGACCTGGTCGAGCAGGGGCGTCTGGGAAGGCTCGGTCATCGGGGATCCTCTGGCGCCCACATAAGCGCGCGCCCCGGCGAAGTCATGAGCGAAAGCTGAGCAATTGCTAAGCGGCCGCCCTTCGCCGCATCGCGCCGTCGAGGCTCCACGCCCCCGGCCCGGAGAAGACGAAGTAAAGGAAGAGGAAGCAATAGAGGATCGCCAGCTCGCCGCCGTTGAGGATCGGATAGAAACCGGACGGCGCGTGGAACATCCAGTAGGCGACGGCCATCTCGCCAGAGGCGATGAAGGCGGCGAAGCGCGTGAACAGGCCGAGCACGATCAGGATGCCGGTGACCACCTCGATCGCACCGCCGATGCCGACGAAGGTGAACAAGGCCTGCTGCCCCGGCTGCGCGCCTTCCGGGAAGCCGAACATCTTGACCAGGCCGTGGGCGAGGAAGAGTAGCCCCGCGATGATCCTCAGCGCCGCGAGCGCGTAGGGGGTCCAGGGGGGGAGGCGGTCGAGGCGATCGGTCATTGCGGGCTCCTGATCCCGGCCCCTCATAGGGGCGGGGCGATGCGGAGTCATCGGCGAAAGCCGGGCGAGGGGCGAGCGGAAGGTTCAAAGGTTCGGGTCCCTGGAAGAAGAATCCTCGTCTCCCTCGAAACCGAAATAGCGGTCGCGCCTGGCGTGCCGGCCGTCGTTTCGCCGTCGTTCGGCCAGATCGGCGTCGATCACTGCCTGCTCGGCCTCGGTAAGAGAACGAAGGTAGCGGAAGTCGCCATAGCAGCCGCGCTCGACGCCGTCGAAACCAGGCGGCGGCGGGAAGGTGGTCCACCACTCGCCCTCCAGCTGCATGACCTCGGTGCCGTCCCATTCGTCCTCGTCGTCCGAGCGCGGGGGCGGCTCCGGCAGGCCCTGCTCGACCGCGTCCATCCAGGGCTCCCAGTTGCGCAGCACCTGCGCCGCCGCCGCCGGACGCTCGACCATCGAGTCGGCCTTGCCGAGCAGGTAGATGAGCAGGCGGTTGTCGTGGACGATTTCCTCGCTCTTGAGCTCGCCATGATAATAATGGCGCTTCACGGTCCCGTTGACCGCGCGGTCCCAGGCGATCGCGCTCAGCGTCCTCTTGTTGGCGAGCGTCGCCGCGTCCCAGGCGCGGTCGAACGAGCGGGCGTCGGCGCGGCGGCGCAGGCGCGTCGCGCTCTGCCCGGTCATGCCGACCTTCGCCGCCGCCGCGGCGACGCAGCCGGTATCGGCCAGCTCCTCGATGAAGGCGCGCTGCTTTTCCGGCGTGAAGCCGTCGTGCCGCGCGCGGACCGGGACCGGATCGAAGTCCGGGGCGCCCGGGCCTTGATCGGGCGGCGGTTCGGGGACGATCCCGACCAGCTCGGGGAACGCCTCGCAGGCGCGCTCGCGCAGCCGCCGCGGCACCTGCCCGCCGGCCCGCGCCAGCCCATCGGCGACGCCCGCCCAATAAGCGTCCGCCTCCTGGGCCGAGCCGAAGTTGAGAGGAGAAGCGGGCTCATCGGTCGCCGCTTCGGGGGTGAAGGGGTTCTGGTTATGTTTCATTCATGAGGATGAAGCAAATGAAACCCAACATTGCAAGTTTCAGCCGCCTAAGTTCAGACTCGGTTCCAAGCGGAAGAGCAGCCAGCCCGAGCCTGCAAGGATCAGAAGATGCACGGTCAGGAAAGCCCAGCAGAGGAACTCGAGCACCTCCGTATGCGCTGAAAGCATCTCGAGGCGGCCTGCCACGTCACGGATGGACATCGTCAACTCGCGGCTTTTGCGGATTCCGAAAAGAAATGTGACGACACCACCGACGCTGATGACAAGGGGCATCAGCAAAGCAAATGGCACAGCGCCATCTCGGTTCGCCAATACGTACACGACCACACCGCCGACGACTGCGAAGTAAAATCGATGAAAATCGACCAGCTGACCGACGTAGAACTTATACAGGTCCTTCAGGCTTTCATATTGTTTCCACGCTTCGTCAGTGTCCCTTTCGCTGAGCATATCGCCCTCCCGATCCGACGGCTGAGTTGCCCTGCAGGGCGCCTTCCTTAACCACTGGGGTCGCTTCGGCGGGCGCTCTTTTTTGCAGCCTCTCTCCTGCGCTCCAGGTTTGTGATCATGGCAGGCGGGTGCAGGTGAAGAGTCAACATCGCCGCGGGGAGGCCCGTCAGCGCGCACAGGACAAAGAACAGGCCCCCGGCGGGACTGTTCCGGTAGGCCCACATCCCAAGGACGCAGCCGAAGCTCAGGGCCATCAGGACCCACCGCGTGATTTTCAGAGAGCGTCTCGTCATCGCAGATGAATGGCGGCGCGGTCCAGCGCTCGCAAGCTCGCGCGGCCGGACTACTCCTCCTCGCACTCCCCGCATCTTCCCCGCACCTCGATCACAGGCCGGGTCGGGTCGAACCCGGCATTTTTCGCTGCCGCCCGGACGCCGCCGGTGATCCGGTCGTCGTCGATGTGGGTGGTCTGGCCGCAGCGGTCGCAGATGAGGAAGATGCAGTCGTGGAGGCAGTCCGGATGGTCGTTGGCGAGATAGGCGTTGGCGCTCTCGACGCGGCGAGCGAGGTTGGCGCCGACGAACAGGTCGAGGATGCGGTAGACGCTGTTGGCGGCAATGCGCCGGCCTTCGTCCGCGCTCACCTTTTCGGCGATGTCGTAGGCGGAGGCGGGCTTGTCGAAGCTGGCGAGCGCCTTGAACACGGCGGCGCGCATCTGCGTCCACTGCTCGCCCGATTTCTCCATCGTCGCCCGGGCGGCGTCGGCGAGGTCGGCCCCGGCATGGCTGTGGTGGACGTGCTCCATCGCCGGAGATTTAGGCTTTCGGAGGCGAATCGACAAGCGCGGCGGTAGCGGCATCGCATGGACGCCGCTAAGGGGCAGGCGATGACCGAGCGCAGCCTCCTCGACGCCCTCGCCGAGCCGGCCCTGGTCGTCTTCGACCGCCGCGTCCGCACCGCCAACGGGGCCGCGCGGTCGGTGTTCGGCGAGACCATCGAAGGCGAGGGCGTGCGGACGGCCATCCGCCACCCGGCCGCGGTCGAGAGGCT
Organism: Allosphingosinicella sp.; assembly: GCA_036386495.1. GTDB lineage: Bacteria > Pseudomonadota > Alphaproteobacteria > Sphingomonadales > Sphingomonadaceae > Allosphingosinicella. The sequence goes on along the minus strand of DASVVP010000019.1, from coordinate 36,176 downwards.
GCTCGGCGCCGCGCCCGACGCGGCCGACGAGGTCGAGCTCGCCGGCGTCGGCGAAGCGGCGCGGCGCTGGATGATGCAGGTGGCGCCGCTTTCGGACGGCGCCCTGTTCGTGCGGCTGGTCGACCGCAGCGAGGCCCATGCCGCCGAAAAGATGCGGGTCGATTTCGTCGCCAACGCCAGCCACGAGCTCAGGACCCCGCTGGCGACCCTGGTCGGCTATGCCGAGACGCTGCGCGAGCATGGCGGCGAGATCGACCGCGAGACCCGCGAGCGCTTCACCGCGATCGTCCACGACGAGGCGCGGCGGATGCAGCGCCTGGTCGAGGACCTCATTTCGCTGAGCCGGATCGAGGCCGAGCGCTTCTCGACGCCGACCGATCCGCTGCCGCTCGAGGCCCTGGTCGAAGAGGCGCGCGAGTCGAGCCGCGGCATGACCCGCGATCGCGGCTCCGAGCTCATCGCCGAGGCGGAGCCGGGGCTGCCGGCGGTGACCGGCGACCGCAACGAGATCCTGCAATTGCTGGACAATCTGATCGCCAACGCGCTGCGCTACGGCCGGGCGGGAACGCCGGTCCGGGTGCGGATGCGGCGCGACGGGGAGATGGTCCGGCTCACCGTCTCGGACGAGGGCGAGGGCATCGCCGCCAAGCATATCCCGCGCCTCACCGAGCGCTTCTACCGGGTCGATCCGAGCCGCAGCCGCTCGCTCGGCGGCACCGGCCTCGGGCTGGCGATCGTCAAGCATATCGTCGAGCGCCACCGCGGGCGGCTCCATATCGAGAGCGCGATCGGCCGCGGCACCGACGTCCATGTGCTGCTGCCGGCGGCCGAAGGAGGGAAGGGATGAGCGGGGGAAAGCTGCTGCTGGTCGAGGACGACAAGGCGCTGGCGGAAGTGCTGGTCTGGCATTTCGAGCGCCAGGGCTTCGCCGTGCGGCGGACCGCCGACGGCGAGGAGGCTTTGCTGCTCGCCGAGGAGGAGGTGCCGGACGTGGTCGTGCTCGACTGGATGATCGAGGGCGTCTCGGGCCTCGAAGTATGCCGCCGGCTGCGGCGGCGGCCGGCGACCGCGAACCTGCCGATCATCATGCTCACCGCGCGCGGCGAGGAGGCGGACCGGATCCGCGGCCTCGAGACCGGCGCCGACGACTATGTCACCAAGCCGTTCAGCCCGGCCGAGCTGGTCGCGCGGGTCCATGCGGTGCTGCGGCGGGTGCGGCCCGCGCTGGCGGCCAGCGAGATCGGCTATGGCGACATCGCGATGGACCTCGTCCGGCACCGCGTCACCCGCGGCGGCGAGCGGGTCGCGCTCGGCCCGACCGAGTATAAGCTGCTCCGCCACTTCCTCGAAAATCCCGAGCGGGTCTTCTCGCGCGCGCAGCTGCTCGACCGGGTGTGGGGGACGGACAGCGCGATCGAGCTGAGGACGGTCGACGTCCATGTCCGGCGGCTGCGCAGCGCATTGAACGACGGCGGGCGCTCGGACCTGATCCGCACCGTCCGCTCGGAGGGCTATTCGCTCGACGCCGAGCGCGCCTGAAGCCGCTCAGAAAGCGAGGCTGGCTTCGAGGCCGAAGGTGCGCGGGGCGTTGAAGTTCGCATAATCGCCGATGACCGTGCCGAAATTGCCGTCGATCGGGAAACGGTTGGCGTTCGAGCGGCGATAGATATGCGCTTCGTCGAAAAGATTGCGGGCCCAGGCCGAAAGAGTGAGCCTCTGGCCGCCCGCCCCCATCGCGATGCCGGCGAGGGAGAGGCGGGCATTGACGATGAAGCTCGGCTCGGCGCGCACGTCCTCATTGTCGAACGTATAGGCGCTGCTCGCATAATTGCCGTCGAGATGGAGGCGGATCTGGGTTTCGCCGCCGCCGACCGGAATGGCATAGTCGATCGCTCCCGAAGCCGCGTGGCGGGGCGTGTAGACGATGAACAAGGGTTGGAGCGGATTGCCGGCAACGAGGGGGTTGGGCGTCGGCGGCACCTTCCAGTGCGTGTAGGCGTAGGACGCGCCGAGGGTGAGCCGGTCCGTCGCCCGCAGCGCGAAATCGGCCTCGATGCCCCGGATGCGGGTCCGCCCGGGAGCATTCACCGTCTCGAGCGTGTGGCGGATCGTGCCGTTCGGCTGGATGGCGTAGAAGTCGAAGTCGAACTGGCTGTCGCTGCGGTCCATCTGATAGGCGGCGAGGTTGAAGCGGGCGCGGCGGTCGAGGAAGTCGATCTTGACGCCGACCTCGTAAGCGGCGACCGATTCCGGCCCGAACGTCCGGAAGGTCAGCGACCGCGAGCTGGCGCCGCCCGCGCGGTACCCCGTCGCATAGCGCGCATAGAGGTTGATGTCCGGCGTCGCGTCCCAGGCGATCGTCACCAGCGGGTCGAAGCGGTCGGTCGATATGTCGAACGGGAAGCTGGTCGGCGCATTGTTGACCAGGACGAGGTCGCCCCGCTTGCGGTCGTGGGTGAAGCGGCCGCCCGCGGTGACGTGCAAATTCTCGAGACCCGACGGGGTCCAGGTGAACTGGCCGAACAGGGCGTAGCTCGTTGAACGGGCATAGCTGGACCGCGAGATCGACCAGTTGGCCGGGCTCCATGCCTGCGCGTCGTTGATCGTGAAGGCGGTGCCGGTCGCGTTCCAGCGGTTGGTGTTCGGCGTGGCGGCGCGCTCGGCGGCGCGCTCGTTGAAATAATAGAGGCCGGCGACGTAATCGATCTGGGGGAAGCTGCCGACCGCCTGGAATTCCTGGCTGAACTGGTGCTGGGTGAGGTGCGAGAGGCTGTAGCGGCTGAAATTGCCGTTGGGCAGGAAGGACGGCGTGCGGTGCGCGCCGCCCGAATTGTCCCATTGCTCGGCATCGACCGTCCGCCGCGCGGTGATCGACCGCAGCTCCAGATTGTCGGCGACCTTCCAGGAGAGGCGGCCCATGACGCCCTCGGTGCGGGCGATGCTCGGCTGCTGCGGCACGCCGATGTCGGCGGTCGACATGCGCTCGTCCGAAACGGTCACGAGCGGCGGCAGCGGCGCGATCGTGCCCGCCGGCAGCCGGTTGCCGTTGGCCGCGATCTGGGCGAGCGTCGCGATCGGGTAGCCTTCGGGATTGTAGTTGATCAGCTGGCTGTAGAAAGGCGAGCTCTCGTCCCGGGCGAGGTCGAACGAGAGATCGGCCGTGAAGGCGTCGCTCGGCCGCCAGCGCGCCGCGATGCGGCCGCCGTAGCGGTGATAGGAGTTCCAGCCGAGCTGACCCGGCAGCGGGTTGTCCACGGTGGCACCCTGATGCTGGATGACGCCGTCGACCTTGACCGCGATATTGGCGAATGCGGGCAGGTCGAGGTGCAGCGCGCCGTTATAGCCGCCGAAATTGGCGATGCCCGCGACCGCGCGGCCCCCAAACTCGCCGGTCGGGGCACGCGTGACGATGTTGACCGCGCCGCCTTCCGTATTGCGGCCGAACAAGGTTCCCTGGGGCCCTCGCAGCACCTCGATCCGCTCGATGTCGAACAAGGCCGCGTTGAGACCATGCTGGCGGCCGAGATAGACGCCGTCGATATAGACGCCGACGCCCTGCTCGCGGGCGGGCTGGTTGGCGTCCCCGGGCACGATGCCGCGGATGCCGACGGTCAGCGCCGACTGCCGCGATTCGTAGGTGGCGATGCGCAGCCCGGGTATGGAGCCGTCGCCGAGGTCGAGCAGGCTCTGGACGTGGCGGTCGGCGAGATTCTCGGCGCTCATCACCGAGATCGAGATCGGCGTGCTCTGGAGGTTGGTCTCGCGCCTCAATGCGGTGACCACGATCGCGTCGAGCTCCTCGCCTTCTTCGTTGGCGGTTTCGGCTTCGGCTTCGGCCGGCTGCGTCTCGGCTTCGACCTGACCATCGGTCGTTTGCGAAAGCCCCGGCGAAGCGGCTGCGAGGAAGGTGCCGCCCAGAAGCAGACGGAATGTACTCATATCGTGATGTCCCCTTGTCCGCGTCAGCGCTTTCGGAGCAGCTGACCGGGCAAGGGCTAAAGCGAGTCCGTGATCGCCCCGTGACGGCGTGAAGACAGTTCGAAGACAGCCGGGCAAGGGTGTCACGCGACTGAAACGTTGCCGTCATCGAAATGTCTTCGAGCCTAGGCTAGGGAGCGAGGATGGGGGACAGGGACCTTGCGAATCGTGACACGTCTGTCATGAAGCGGCCCGACTCGCCGCAAGCCTCAGGAGCTTGGGACATTCGCCGGATCTTCAACCACGCTCTGGTCGCGCCGCACGCCACACGCAGCCATTGCCCGACGCCGAGGTAAGCCCAGATGTTCGCCTGGTTCCAACGCCTGCTGCCCCGGAAGGGCGACTTCTTCACGCTGTTCGAGGCGCATGCCGCCAGCATCGTTTCGGCCGCCGACGCACTGGCCAAGATGGTCGATGGCGGGCCCGGCACGAAGGCGCATATCGAAGCGATCCACGACCACGAGCACGACGCCGACGACGTCATCCGCGAGGTGCTGCAGACGGTGCGCCGCACCTTCCTGACGCCATTCGACCGCGGAGCGATCACCGGCCTCATCGCAGCGATGGACGACGCGGTCGACGAGATGCACGCGGCAGCGGCCGCCGTCGATCTCTACGAGGTCGATGCGTTCGAACCCGAGATGAAGGAGATGGTGGCGCTCATCGTCTCGGCCGCGCGCCTCACCCAGGAGGCGATGCCGCTTCTGCGCAATGTCGCGCGCAACGCGACCCCGCTCCACGCCCTTACCGAGCGCCTCGTCCAAATCGAGGGGGAGGCGGACGGAGTTTATACGCGGGGCCTCAAGACCGCCTTCCAGCGCGACGCCCAGACGAACCTGCTGGGCTTTAGCGTGTCGAGGGAGATCTACAAGCATCTCGAACGCATCGCCGATTCGTTCGAGGATGTCGCGAACGAGATCGACGGCATCGTCATCGACCACGCCTGAGGAGCGAAGACGGATGCACGAGCTGGCTCTGCCGCTGCTCATCGGCCTGATCGTCGTCGCGCTCGCGTTCGACTTCCTGAACGGCCTCCACGACGCCGCCAATTCGATCGCGACGGTGGTCGCGACGCGGCTGCTCGGCCCGGTGCAGGCGGTCGTTTTCGCCGCCTTCTTCAACTTCGCCGCTTATTTCCTGACGCTCGCATTTCCCAGCCTGCACGCCGTCGCCAACACGATCGGCAAGGGCCTGGTCAGCCAGAGCGACGTGACGCCGTCGCTGGTCTTCGCCGCCCTGGTGGGCGCGATGAGCTGGAACATCATCACCTGGGTCAAGGGCATCCCTTCCTCGTCGAGCCACGCTTTGGTCGGTGGGATCGTCGGCGCCGGCCTCGCCGCCGTCGGTCTCGGCACGATACAGTGGAACGGCGTCACCAAGACCCTGCTCTTCATCCCGCTGGCGCCGCTGCTCGGCATGGCGATGGCGATGGCAATGATGCTGCTCAGCAGCTGGCTCGCCGTGAGGGCCAGCGCGCGCGGCGCCGACCGCGCCTTTCGCGGCCTGCACCTGGTCTCCGCCGCCGCTTATTCGGTCGGGCACGGCCTCAACGACGCCCAGAAGACGATGGGCATCATCACCGTCCTCCTTTTCTCCACCGGCTGGCTCCACGGCGAATTCCACGTCCCGCACTGGGTGGCGATCAGCTGCTACATCGCGATCGGCCTCGGCACGCTTTCCGGCGGCTGGAGGATCATCGAGACGATGGGAACCCGGATCACCAAATTGTCGCAGCATCAGGGCTTCGCCGCCTCAACCGGCGGATCGGCCTTGCTGTTCGGGGCGAGCTATCTCGGCATCCCAGTCTCGACGACCCATACCATCACGGGTGCGGTGATCGGCGCGGGCGTCGCCCGGCGAGCCTCGGCGGTACGCTGGGGGGTGGCGCAGAACGTCGTCCTGGCCTGGGTCATCACCATACCGGCATCGGCCGCGGTCAGCGCCTTGTGCTATCTTCTGGTCACGCTTTTCTGATCCTCTCGACCGCGGAGCCGCCTTCCGGCTAGGCTCCGCCGATGCTCGACCTGCCGCCGCCCGATCCGGGCATCGAGATCAATATCGCCAGCCAGGGCATGTCCAAGGGTCTGCGCCAGACCGACGGGCCGCAGGTGGTGGTGCGCCCGGAAGTGGCGTTCGGTCCCGTCTATGTCGGCGTCTACGCAAAGAATGTGAGCTCGCCGACCTCGGATGGAGAGACGGGGGCGACGATCGGCCTTCGCACCGGCGCCGGCGGCTTCGACCTCTCGGCGAGCGCATCCTGGAAGATCGCCGTGGCGCCGACTGCGGGACTCGACGACCAGGCGCTGGAGCTGAACGCCGCGGTCTCGCGCCGGATCGGACCGCTGACCCCGCGCGTCAGCGTCACCTGGAGCCCGGACGAGCTCGGCTCGACCGGCCGCTCGACCTTCGCGGAAGCCGGCGCCTCCTACCGGCTCGCGGAGGGCGCGACCGTCAGCGCCGCCGCCGCCCGCCGCGAGCGAGACGGCGGGCCGGACTATACCGCCTTCAACGCCGGCGCCTCCTACACGCTGGCCGAGCATTTCACCCTCGACCTGCGCTGGTACGACACCGACCGCAGCGGCCTCGGCGAAATCTATCGCGGCCGCCTCGTCGGCTCGGTCCGCGCCCGATTTTGAGGCGCGCTCAGCGGTAGGTTACCGTCCGGAAGACGTGGAAGGGCTGGCGCGGCATGTTGCGGCGGATTTCCACCTCGAGCGTCTCGCCGTCGCGGCGGACGATCTCGAACTCGGCGCCCAGCTCGGTGACGACATTGCTCTGCGGGGAAACGCCGCGACTCAGATGGCCGCGCGTGTCCTCGTCGCCGTAGCTGACCGAGAAATGGGGGCCGGACCTGAGCGTCGCGACGCCTTCGTAGCGGATGCCGACGAAATATTCGGTCTCCATCTGCTCGGGATCGAGCCGCTCGAAGGCGGCGGGAGCGAGACGGGCCGGATTGCGCGGCCGGTTGCCGCTGAAATTGGGGACGCCGCGAACCGGGCTGTTCGCCGCGAAATGGGCGTCGAGCCGCCCGTCCCGGTCGAGGTCGATGAGGCAGAGCTGGCTCGGCGCGCCCCCGCCGACCAGGCCGCCGAGCACGCCCCCCGCCACCCTGCCGCCGCCGCTGCGCCTGGCGAGCGCGCACCAGATCGGCGGGCCGCTGGTCGAGAGGCCGAACAGCTGGCTGCCGGCGGGAAGCAGGACGCGGCCGCCTCGCTCGGCGACCGCGTCGGCAGTGAGACGGATCAGGCTCGGCGGCAGCAGCCGGCTGCGGAGCACATAGTCGCCGTCGCGGACCGTCTTGCGGCCGAGCGACTCCCGGCTCGGCTGGACCCACCACAAAGCGACGTAGAAACGCTCGGAGCGCTCCTGCCGCCGCGCCGCCGCGGCGTCCTCGGGCGCGGGCTGATCCTGCGCCGCGGCCTGCGGTGCGACTGCGGCAACCGCGAGTGCGGTGCCGATGGCGAGATTGCGCAACATTGCTCTTCCCCTCCGAAAGGAAACGCAGGCTACACCGGTTAGCCATGCCGGAACAGCTTCACCGGCGGGCGGTTCTCCCGGCGCAAGCAAGAGGAGAGCGAGCTATGGCGGACGCGAAGGGATTGCCTCAGAACCGGACCTACTGGAACGAGACCGCGGTGGTCCCCTCTTTCCCTCGCCTGAGCGGCGACATCGACGTCGACGTCGCGATCATCGGCGGCGGCATCGTCGGCATCACCACGGCGCGGCTCCTGAAGGACCAGGGCCTGCGCGTCGCGGTGATCGAGGCGCGGCGGGTCGGGCAGCAGGTGACCGGCAAGTCCACCGCCAAGATGACCTCTCAGCACGGAATTCTCTACCGGACGCTCGAGAGCAAGTTCGGGGAGGACAAGGCCCGGCTCTATGCCGAAGCGCAGGAATCCGGCATCCGCCGCATCTCCGAGCTCGCCGCGCAACATGGCATCGACGCCGACATCGAGCCGCTGCCGGCCTATGTCTGGACCGACGACGAGAGCTATGTCTCGAAGCTGGAGAAGGAGGTCGAACTCGCCCGCAAGCTAGGGCTTCCCGCGTCGATGCAGCGCGGCGATATCGGATTGCCGTTCCAGGTGCTGGCGGCGATGCGCTGGGACGATCAGGCCCAGTTCCATCCGGTCAAATATGTCGCCGGCCTCGCGGCGACGATTCCGGGCGAGGGGAGCCATATCTTCGAAGACAGCCGCGCGATCGACTATGAGCCGACGCGCGTCGTCACCGAGGGGGGCACCGTCACCGCGCGCCATGTGGTGATGGCGACGCACCTGCCGCTCGGCCAGGTGGGGATGTATTATTCGATCGCCTACCCGCATGCCGAGGCGGTGGTCGCCGCGCCGGTCGAGCGGGCGCTGCCCGGCGTCTACAAGAATGCGGAGACGCCCGACCGCTCGATCCGCACCCACCGCCACGACGGCCGGGTCTATGCGATCGCCGCGGGCAATCATTTCAAGCCCGGCCACCCGGACGACGAGCAGGAATCGGTCAGGGACATCGAGCGCTGGCTCGCCGGGGCGTTCGGCGCCGGCCCGGCGGAATATCGCTGGGTCAACGAGGATTACCAGGCGATGGACAGCTCACCTTATGTGGGCTGGTCGTCGAAAGGCGGCGACGGCTATCTGGTCGCGACCGGATTCGCGGGCTGGGGCATTTCTAACGGCACGGCCGCGGCGATGATCATCGCCGATCTCGTCGCGGGGCGGGAGAATCCGTGGCTGCCCGTGTTCGACGCGAGCCGCGTGAAGCCGGTCGCCGGCGCCAAGGAGTTCGCCAAGGAAAATCTGAGCGTCGCGGCCCATCTCGTCAGCGGTTATCTCTCCCGGAAGCCCAAGGATTATGACGCGCTGGAGCCGGGGCAGGCGGCGATCATGAAGGTGGACGGCGACAATGTCGCGGCGTTCAAGGACGAAAAGGGCGTCGTCCACGCCGTCTCGGCGGTATGCACCCATATGGGCTGCCTGGTCGGCTGGAACGCCACCGACCGGACCTGGGACTGCCCCTGCCACGGCTCGCGCTTCGAGCTTTCCGGCGAGGTCATCCACGGCCCGGCGACGCAGCCGCTCGGCGCCAAGGTGACCGGCTGAAGCGGAGCGGGCGCGGAAAACAGGGACAGTATACATTTAGCCTCGCCGCGGAGCGGGCGGGAACCTCGGCGCCTTCGCTAAATGTATACTGTCCCTGTTTTCCTCTCCGCGGCGAGGGCCTGAAAGGCGTGGATGAAACCGGATTGAGGCTTCGCATCGGCACACGCGCCCCCTAGACTTCGCGCCGTGGAGTGGGACGAATCGTTCGAAGAGCAGCCGGAGGTGCGCGAGGCGGACCGGCTGACGCTCGACCTCGACGGCTGGGAAGGCCCGCTCGACCTGCTGCTGACCCTGGCGCGCACGCAACGGGTCGATCTCGCCAAAATCTCGATCCTCGCCTTGGTCGAGCAGTATCTCGCCTTCATCCACGACGCGAAGAAGCTGAAGCTCGAGATCGCGGCCGATTATCTCGTCATGGCCGCCTGGCTCGCCTACCTCAAATCCTGCCTGCTGCTGCCCAAGGACCCGGAGGCCGATCCGAGCCCCGAGGAGCTGGCGATGCGCCTGCAGCTCCGGCTGCAGCGATTGAGTGCCATGCGCGAGGCCGGGGCGCGGCTGCTGGCGCGCGACCGGATCGGCCGCGACGTCTTCCTGCGCGGCGCGCCGGAGGGGCTGAAGGTGATCCGCAAGGCGGCGTGGCAGGCCGACCTCTACGACCTCATCACCGCCTACGGCTTCGTGCGCGCGCGCAACGAGCCCGCTTTCCACGTCGTCGCCCGGCGGCCGGTGATGACCCTCGACGAGGCGCTGCACCGGGTCGAGAAGATGATCGGCGCGACGCTCGACTGGACCCGGATCGAGGCCTTCCTCCCCGCCACGCCCGACCCCGAATATCGCCGCTCGGCGCTGGCATCGAGCTTCGTCGCCGCGCTCGAGCTCGCCCGGCTCGGCAAGATCGACATCGCCCAGGAAGAGCCGTTCGCGGCGCTCTATGTGAGGGCGGCGTGAGCCGCATCCCGGACCCTCTGCGCGCGGTCGAAGCGGCCCTGTTCGCGAGCGCCGAGCCGCTGACGACGGCGGCGATCGCGGACTATGTCGGCGCCGACGTCGACATTCCCGCGGCGCTGGCCGAGCTCCAGGACCATTATGCGGGGCGCGGCATCGAGCTGGTCGAGCGCGGCAGGGCCTGGCACTTCCAGACCGCGCCCGACCTCGCGTCGCTGCTGCGGCCGGAGCGCGAGGAGAGCCGCAAGCTCAGCCGCGCCGCCGTGGAGACGCTGGCGATCATCGCCTATCACGAGCCGGTCACCCGCGCCGAGATCGAGGCGATCCGCGGCGTGCAGATCTCGAAGGGCACGCTCGACGTGCTGATGGAGGCGGGCTGGGTGCGGCCGGCGGGACGGCGGGAGGCGCCCGGCCGGCCGCTCACGTTCGCGACCACGGCGACATTTCTTCAACATTTCGGGTTAACAAGCCGCCGCGACCTGCCGGGCATCGACGACCTCAGGGCGGCAGGGCTGCTGGACCCGATCGAGGCGGCGCTGGAGCAGCTCGGCATCGGCCCCCTGGGCGACGGCAGCGAGCTAGAACTGGAAAGTGCGGGCGAGGAGGACTAGGTTCCTGCCCAAGGAGATCTTCAAATGGGTAGCTTCAGCATCTGGCATTGGCTCGTCGTCGGCATCGTGCTCCTTCTGCTGTTCGGCAAGGGGCGCTTTTCCGAGATGATGGGCGACGTCGCCAAGGGCATCAAGAATTTCAAGAAAGGCATGACCGAGGAGGAGGAGCAGGAGGCCGCGCGCGCCGCCGCCGCCCAGCGCCAGATCGACGCCCGCGCCGCCGAGCCGACCGTCATCCAGCCGCAGCCGACCGACATTCCGGCCGAGCCCTCGGCCACCCCTTCCGTCACGCCGGCCGGCTCCCCGGTCGACGGCGCGCAGCGCTAGAGGCGCCGCCGGGGGGCAGACAATGTTCGGCATCGACAGCGGAGAGCTGCTGATCATCGCGCTCGTGGCTCTCGTCGTGATCGGCCCCAAGGACCTGCCCAACGTGATGCGCACCGTCGGCGGCTGGATCGCCCGCGCCCGCGGCATGGCCAGCCATTTCCGCGCCGGCATCGACACGATGATCCGCGAGACCGAACTCGAGGAGATGCAGAAGAAATGGGCCGCGGACAACGAGCGGATCATGCGCGATCATCCGATGCCGCGTTCGGGCGCCGCGCCCGAGCCGCCGCCGCAGTCCGACGTGATCGCCCCGCCCGTGGCCCTGACATCCGCCGCATCTGAGGGAGCGGAGCGCCGCCCGGCGCCGACTGCCCCGCCGCGCCGCCCCGCTCCGGCCGCGCCGCCGCGGGCCGCGCCGCCCGCGCCGCCCAGGGAACTGCCGTGAGCGACGTCGAAGAGGATCTGGACGAGACCAAGGCGCCGCTCATGGATCATTTGATCGAGCTCAGGCGGCGGCTGATCTGGTGCGCGCTCGCGCTCGGGCTGACCTTCGCCGGCTCGATCTATTTTGCCCGCACGATCTTCGGCTTCCTCGTCCAGCCCCTGCTCCGCGCGGGGCAGGGGCGGCTGGTCTACACCAACATCTTCGAAGCCTTCTTCACGGAGATCAAAGTCGCCTTGTTCACGGCGATCATGATCTCCTTCCCGATTCTCGCGCTCCAGCTGTGGCAGTTCGTGGCGCCCGGCCTCTACGCGAAGGAAAAGCGGGCCTTCCTGCCCTTCCTGCTGGCGACGCCGGTGCTGTTCGCCACCGGCGCGGCGCTCGCTTACTACGTCGCGATGCCGCTCGCGCTCCATTTTCTGCTGAGCTACCAGGGCGAGATCGCTCCCGGCATACAGCAGGACGCGCTGCCCGGCGTCGGCAACTATCTCGATTTCGCCACGCGCTTCATGTTCGGCTTCGGCGTCGCCTTCCTGCTGCCGGTTCTGCTGATGCTGATGGAGCGGGCGGGACTGGTCACGCGCGACCAGCTGAAGCGGGGGCGGCGCTACGCAATCCTGATCTCCTTCGTCCTCGCCGCGGTGCTGACCCCGCCGGACGTGCTCTCCCAGTTCCTGCTCGCGATCCCGCTCATCCTTCTCTACGAGCTGTCGCTGATCGCGATCTGGTTTACCGAGCGCAAGCGCAGCCGCGCGCTCGCTGCCGCGGAAAAGAGCGCGTGATCCTCGGCTGAGGCCGGCTATTGCCCGGCTGCAACAGGTGCGGCGATTTCGCGGCCGGCGCGATCATGGTTACTTTTCGGTAGCATCGGCGGTGCTAGCCTGCCGCCATGACGAGACTCGACGACATGCTGATCGGGGGCCTGTTCTCGCCGCTGGCGGGGTGGCTCGACCACCGGCTCGGCCTCGGCCAGTGGCGCGCGGCGCTCGAATGCCTGAACGGCCATGTCGCCTGCTATCTCGCCGGAACCGCCTTCGCGATCGCCGGCAAGGGGATGCGCGACGGCATCTTCGCCGATCTGCTCGCCGCTCTGGTCTGGCTCGCCATCATCGAAGGGGTGCGGCGGGCGGCGCTGCGCCAGGCGGGCTCGTCGATCGGCTCGCAGACCGCCCGCCTCAACGAATGGCATTTCAGGGCGATCTTCGTGGTCATGCTCCCCCTCAGCCTGCTTTATGTCGAGGGCTGGCCGAGCGGCTTCTACGCCATGTCGCTCGCGCTCCTGGTCGCCCACCTCTACTTCAAGGCCTGCGACGTGCCCCCGCCGACCGAGCGAGGCCGCCGCCACGCCTTCCATTCGGCCTAAAAAACGGAACCGCGAGCGCAGGCTGAGCGTCTTTGGCATACGCCTGAGCCACGGCGGCTCGGACAGTATCCAGGAGTAAGCCAATGGGTCTCATTCTCGCGCTCATCATCGGGGGGATCATCGGCTGGCTGGCGAGCATCGTCATGCGCACCAACGCCCAGCAGGGCATCCTGCTCAACATCGTCGTCGGCATCGTCGGCTCGCTGCTCGGCAGCTTCCTGCTCGGCCCCTTCTTCGGCGCCGACGGCAGCATCATCAACAGCCCGCTCGACGGCGGCACCCTGCTCGCCGCCTTCGTCGGCGCGCTGCTGCTGCTCGCCATCGTCAACCTCTTCACCCGGCGCGCGGTGCGCTAACCGCAAGCCCGGACGACACGAAGAGCCCGTGGACTCCGGTCTGCGGGCTTTTTCGTGGCCGCGCGACTCGAAATCAAAAGCGCTTCCAACGGTTTGGCGGTCAGAGGCGGGAGCGGCAGGCGTCGCTTCGGCGGGGTTTGATCGACATTAAACTTATCCCCGTTATCCTCGTTATCCACAGGCTGAATCTGGTGGCGCGAATCGATTCGCGGCCGCATATCGGTGGGGCAGCCGGCAAGGCGGTTCCTCCGGAAACGGAGAGACCAAATTCCGGCAGCGGCCGAAAGCGGCAGCGACGGACCTTCGGGAACGTCGTGAAAGCTCAGGCCGGGCGCCCCACGGAAGAAGCGCGAGGCTGAAGTCTTCGGACAGATGCCGACCCCACTTTCCCGAAGAGGCGTCCAGCGGAACCCGGGCCTTCGGGCGATGGATCCGCGAAAGGAGCGCTGGCGAAGTTCGCTTCGCAGGCGGTCCGGATCGGGACCCAAAGAAGTTCGCTTCTGCGGGAACCGGAAAGAGACAGGCGCCGGACTTCGGTTCGACATCTGGCTCTCGGGAGACCGGCAGAGTTCGCTCTGTCGGCGACCCGGAAAGGGTCCCATCGAAGCTTGCTTCGGTGGATCGCCCTGGGAACCTGGAAGGAGCCTCGGCTTCGGAAGGGAACCCGAAAGGGAACCGACCGGGGCCGCAAGGCCTCGGCCGGAACCCGATCCCCGGCGGGACGCCAAGCTTTGGCAGAAGCGTTGCGACCGTGGACAGTGGGGGCCGGCAGCGATGCCGGCCCCCATTCGCGTTCGGGGTCGCCGGCATTGCCGCGCTCCCTTGCCTCGCGCTAGACCGGCCCTCGCGCTAAACCAGCGGCATGAAGTTCGGCGTGCTCACCTCGATCGCCCACAACCTCGCCGACTCGCTGTCCGGGTGCAGCCTCCTCACCGGCTGCTACGGCCTCGCCCCCTTTGACGATGCAGCGAGGAGTGCATGCGGCTTCGTCGAGATCGATCTGCTTGCAGGCAAGTGCACCCACGGGGACGCATCCGAAGATCTCCTCATCGCGACGGCGAAGGCCGCCTCGCAGGCATTGCCCGAGCTGTGCGCCAGGGCCGGCGGGTCGCCGTCCGAGTTCAAGACTTTTCTGGTGCGCTATATCGCCGGCGCGGCCGGCACTGGCATCGAAGTCACGGTCGAGAATGCCTCGGGTCGGCGCCGGACCGACTTCTATCTCCCCTGGCCAGCCCGCCGGCCGAAGATCCTCGACCCGCGCGGGCGCATCCGCACCGCCCGCGACTGAGAGACCGCGCAAAAAAGCGCCGCCCGGAGGCGGCGCCAGAAGCGATAGGCTGTAGCGAATCAGCAGTTGTTGTCGACGCCGTCCGCGCAGTCGGTGGTCGATTCGACGTCGCGGGCGGCGCCGCGAACGGTGTTGCAGGCGGACAGCACGAAGCTGGCAGTCAGGGCGGTGATCACGAGAAGCTTCTTCATATTCCGTCTCCTGGACTCGTCCCCGGCAGAAACAGGCGCGGGGATCGATACGGACTAAATGTCCGCGCGGAAGCCTTGTTCCGGTATCGACGGGAGGGGTGGGGTCGGCGGCGTGAATGGCGGACGCCGGACAAAGTTGAGCCCGGAGGCGCTACCGGGGGGGGGAGGTTAGCGCGTCCGGGCTCATTTTCTGGATAGCGAGAGCGGGGGGGCAAAAGGTCACTATCCGAACTGCATAACGTGAGAGGGGCGGGGCGGTTCCGCGCGAAGACGAAAAAAAATCGCCTCGGCGCGAATTTTTCCGGCAACCGCCCGGGTGGCGCGCCGGTTTGAAGCGCGAATGAGGAGACGAAAGTGGCCAAGCCCCCGCCAAGCACGCCCCACAGCGATATCGACGGCGTCCATCAGGACGAGAAACCCAACACCGTCACCGCGCAGGAGACCGGCGAGACCGCCGCGGACCTGAAGGTAGCCCGCGATCAGGCCAAGGGCCGGCCCCGCGCTTCGGACGACACGGCCGGGGCAAAGCGAAACTAGGCCGTATCGACATTCAATTCCTCCCTGCCGCGAAGCGGTGGGGAGGGGGACCATGCGTAGCATGGTGGAGGGGTCGTTGGCTCTGCGTCGGAGGATTCGCTCTGGAAGCCCGCCGGCTGAGCCCTTTACCCCTCCACCACCCTGCGGGTGGTCCCCCTCCCCATCGCCGAGGCGATGGGGAGGAACCTGAAGTCGATACGGCCTAGCGCTCGGCGCGTGCGGCCACCGCGATCCTGACCGAATAGCGGCCGCGCTCCGAATCGCGCTCGAGCGTCGAGCGGAGCTGTCGCGAGAGACCGGTGACGATCCGGTCGAAGCGCTCGAACAATTTCTCGTCGCAGGCGATCTCGCCGGCGAGCGCGTCGGTCTCGATCGCGAGCGAGGCGAAGCCGTCGCCGTCGCCCTCGAGCGTGATCGCGACCCAGGCGGCGCCGCAGAGCATGCCGAACTCGGCGATCTCCGTGACCAGGAAGGCGATCGAGACAGCGACGTCCTGGGTGCCGTAGAAAGGCTCGATATCGAGCCGGATCTGCATGTTGGAGGCCGATGCCGGCGCGGTCGCACGCAGGTTGGCGGCGAGCTCGGCGATCAGCGAACGCAGGGCGACGCCGCGATTCTCCTCGAGCTCCGCATAATGGTTGCGGTGGACGACGGCGAGGGCGTCGACCCGACGCTGGATCGAGGCATAGGCCGCCGCGACGTCCTCGCTGGTCGCGCCGCGGGCGTGGAGATTGAGCAGCGAGGCCACCACCTGGAGGTTGTTCTTGACCCGGTGGTGGACCTCGCGGACCAGCCGGGTCTGGCGGTCCACCGCGGCTTCGAGCTCCGCCTCGTGGCGGGCGACGGTGCGGGTGACGCCGTCGAACGACTGGCCGAGATTGGCGATTTCGCGCGCCGGCGAGCGCAGGCTCGGCAGGTCGAAGCCGCGGTCGCCCGGGCGGTAGGCGGCGACCGCGCGCTGCATGCGCCCCAGGGGGCGGAGCAGCAGCCGGTCGAGGATCCACCAGCCGATCAGCGCCGCCGCAAGCAGCATCAGGATCGGGAGCAGGATCATCAGCAGCTCGGCCGCGGTGATCGGCGTCAGCGCCGCGCGCAGCCGCAGCTCGAGCCCGCCGGCGACGCGTCGGGAGAGCATCACCTCGCGCTGGAAATGGCCCGCCGCGCTGCCCCGGCGGAGCGGCATCACCCGGCCGCCTTGGGCGAGGTCGATGTCGAAGGGGATCGGAGAGCCTTCGGACTGGACCAGCTGCGCCAGCGCCTCGCGGGAATATTCGCCCCGCCCCTCGACCCGGCCCGCATCGTCGACGACGACGAAGCGGAGCAATCGGCCGTCGGGGCTGATCTCGAGGTGCGAGCCGGGCCGCGTCGGCGCGGCGGCCGGCGGCGCATAGCCCGGCGAGCTGCACAAAGGTCGTCCGTCGCGGCCGTATATCGCGTAGCGGACCGGGGCGATCTGGAGAGGCTCGACCCGCTCGATCGTGCGTGCGCACAGGTCCGAGCCGGCCGGCGCATGCGCCAGTGCCGGGCTGGCGGCGCGGATCACGACCGCGCTCCTCACCACCGCGACGCCGAGGCGCTGCGCAGTCGCGTTCAGCACGGCGCGCATCTCGACCTCGTCGCGCGACCAATTGTCGCGGGCGCTGTAAACCGAGGCGAGCACGGCCACGATGCCGAGCGGGAGCAGCCCGGCCGCGAGGATCAGCAGCATCTTGAGCCCGGTGGAAAGTCCGCCGAGCCGGGCGGCGATCCAGCCTGTGTTGTCGTTAGTCACGCCGGTTTGAACGTCTCCGGGCGCGGTCCTATCCGAGCTTGCCGAGCAAATCGAGCATTTCCGGGGGCACGTCTTCGTCGAGCGTGCGCTGATAGGCCGAGCGCAGGGCCTGACCGAATTCGGGCACCGGCGGGCGCTTGCGCTTCTTCGTCGAGGACGTTGTCAGGGGATCACTCTCAGTCTCGTCCGGGGGCCTGCGCCGGCGCTCACCGTCTCTTTCATCCGAGAAATTCAACTGGACCACCCCTCACACGGCACGCGCCGCGTCCGCTTGTCGTCTTTGTCCACGAGCCCTGCCGGAACCAGCTTCGACGCCGCCGTCCCCGCCGGACAGACCCCATGGTTGCCGCGGCGAAATAATCCGCCGAGGCGGGCAGGGAAACAAAAAACTCGGCCAATGGTTCCACGCATCGGTGCGCTGCAGCGACGGGTCCCTACCCGCGGCCGCGCGCGCCCCTACGGGCCCGTATCGCGGGCTTGCAATGCGGGGGACGGCCAACCAATAGGCAGCCCTGACGGAAATGCAGGAGTCGCAACCATCATGTCGCTTGGCCAGGAACTCGCCCCCCATCTCCCCTTCCTCCGCCGCTATGCGCGTGCGCTGACCGGGAGCCAGGCGCATGGCGACGCCTTCGTCCGCGCGACCCTGGAGGCGATCGGTGCGGCCAAGGAGGATTTCCCGCGCGACGTCGATCCGAGGCTGAGCCTCTACCGGACGTTCCACGCCATCTGGTCGTCCGCCAACATCGAGGAGGATCCAGCCGGCGAGGGGACGGGCGACGAGGAGGATCAGGCGGAGATCGCCCGCGCCCGGCTGGCGCGAATGACGCCGCTCTGCCGCCAGGTGCTGTTGCT
Organism: Allosphingosinicella sp.; assembly: GCA_036386495.1. GTDB lineage: Bacteria > Pseudomonadota > Alphaproteobacteria > Sphingomonadales > Sphingomonadaceae > Allosphingosinicella. The sequence continues at coordinate 18,419 of DASVVP010000019.1, read as the reverse complement.
GACTGCGATGGAGGGATTCACCTCGGAGGATGCGGGGCACATCATCGGCGCGGCGCCCGATGAGGTGGAGAGGCTGCTCAACGAGGCGATGGAGGAGATCGATCGGCAGATTCGCGCCGACGTCCTGATCATCGAGGACGAGCCGATCATCGCGATGGACATCGAGACCATCGTCCGCGACCTCGGTCATACGGTGACCGGCGTCGCCGTCACGCGGGACGAAGCGGTCGCGCAGGCGCTGGCGCGGCGGCCGGGCCTGGTGCTCGCCGATATCCAGCTCGCCGACGACAGCTCCGGGATCGATGCGGTGAAGGACATCCTGGCCGAGTTCCAGGTGCCGGTGATCTTCATCACGGCCTTCCCCGAGCGGCTCCTGACGGGCGAGCGGCCCGAGCCGACCTTCCTGATCTCCAAGCCGTTCCAGCGCTCCAACGTGAAGGCCGCAATTTCCCAGGCCCTGTTCTTCAATACGCAGACGATTCCCGCCGCCGCCTGAGGAACCGCCGCGCGTAGCGGGCGTTGCCCGCCGTAACGAATGGAACTCGCGGGGACGCAGCACGCATGACCGACGCGCCGGAGCATATCACCACGACCGAAGCCCGAGGCGGGACGACGCCGCGCATGACGCGCTACGTCCTCGGCTGGGGCCTTTTCCTGGTCGTCGTCGCATTCGTGCTCATCTATTTTTTGGCGCGGTGAGTCCCTACATCTGAAGGAGCAGCGGTGCCGATCGGCGCCGTGAGACGCATGACCATCTTCATGTACGTGTACGGATCGGGGGCCTGATGGCGGGCGAGCAGTCAGCGGAACTGGAAGAGACGGAGACGGTCGTCGCGGCCGATCCCGTGCCGCTGCCGGACAACGAGTTCAAGGACCAGCTGGCGCAGGTCATCCCCCATCTGCGCGCGTTCGGCCGTTCGCTGTCGGGAAGCCGCGACCTCGCCGACGACCTCGTCCAGGAGACTTTGCTCAAGGCCTGGGCGGCCCGCAAGCGCTTCCAGGCGGGCACCAACATGCGCGCCTGGACCTTCATCATCCTCAGAAATCTGTTCCTCAGCCAGATGCGCCGCGCCCGCTTCAAGGGCGACTGGGACGAGATCACGGCCTCCAGGCTACTCGCCGCCCCTGCGAGCCAGGACCGCCATGTCGAGCTGTCCGACATGCAGCGCGCCCTCCTCCATCTGCCGCAGCCGCAGCGCGAGGCGCTGATCCTCGTCGGTGCCGGCGGCTTCGCCTACGAGGAGGCTGCGGAGATCTGCGGCTGCGCCGTCGGCACGATCAAGAGCCGGGTCGCCCGCGGCCGCGTCGCGCTCGAGAATCTGCTCGCCGACGGCAAGCTGCCCTCGCGCCGCGACCATGAGACCGATCCCAACCAGACCGCGCTCCAGTCGATCATGAGCGAAGTCGACGACCTTTCGAAGGACCGCGACCCCGGGGGGCATCTGGGGGAGGATTGAGGCCAAGGCCGTCGTCCCGGCCCTTCGGCTGCCTGCAAGGCAGGCGCTCGGGGTAAACCTCAGCCGGAGGCCTGAAGGCCGGGACCTCAGCGGGTGGTCGCTCGGCGTGAATGGAGCGCTGCCCTTACGCTGTCATCTTCTGGTCCTGAGATCCCGGCCTTCGCCGGGATGACGGTCTTGCACGGATGTTGGGCTCCGCTCAGTCGAGCCGGGCGAGCAGCTCCTCGAACGAGCGCAGCGAACGGACCTCGCCGTCCATCTGGAATGCCTGGCGCAATGCATTGCCGACGCCGGCGTGAACGGTGGGCGGAGCCACCTTCACGAATCGCCGGGCCGGGGCATTGGTCATCGCATCACGTCTCGAGTTCAGTGTATCCACGAAGCGATCAACGTATGTTGGCCCGCCGGGTTGCAATAGTTGCGGGCAGAGAACGGATCGGGCCCAGCCTGTTGTATGGATGAAACACAAAGTAAACAGCGGGTTAACGATGCGCTTGCCCGCGCCCGCGCCCATTCGTCTTTCCTGAGGCAGCAACTCGCCGCTCAGGAGGAGATTGCGGGCGCGCTCGAGGCCGGCTCGGTCCAGCGTGGGCTGGCCGCCGCACGGAGGGGCGGCGATGCGGACGACAATGTTATGGCGGCGATCCGGCGGGAGCGCAGCGGCGTCGCCCTCGCGCTCGGCATCGGCGACCTTGCCGGGCTGCTGTCGCTGGAGGCGGTGGTCGAGACCCTGTCGGAGCTCGCCGACGACTGCCTGCGGCGCGCGGTGGCGGCGGCGATCGCGGAGCGGACGCCCGGGGAGGAATCGCACGGTTTCACGGTGATCGCGCTCGGCAAGCTCGGCAGCCGCGAGCTCAATTATTCCTCCGACGTCGATCTGCTGTTCCTGTTCGATCCGGCCCGGCTGCCCCTCCGCCCGCGCGAGGATGCGGGGGAGGGAGCGGTCCGGATCGGCAAGCGCATCGTCGAGATGCTCCAGAAGCGCACCGAGGAGGGCTATGCGTTCCGCGTCGACCTGCGCCTCAGGCCGTCGCCCGAAGTCACGCCGATCGCGCTGCCGGTGGGAGCGGCGATCGGTTATTACGAATCCTCCGCTTTGCCCTGGGAGCGGGCAGCGTTCATCCGCGCCCGCTTCGTCGCCGGCGATGAGCAGCTCGGTCGCTACTTCCTGGAGGCGATCCATCCGTTCATCTGGCGGCGCAGCCTCGATTTCGGAGCGATCGGCGAAATCCAGTCGATCACCCGCCGGATCCGCGATCATTATGCGCAGGTCCAGGCGTTCGGGCCGGGCTACGATCTGAAGCGCGGCCGCGGCGGGATCCGGGAAGTCGAGTTCTTCGCGCAGATCCACCAGCTCGTTCACGGCGGCCGCGAGCCGGGCCTGCGCGCGCCGGCGACGCTCGACGCCCTTGACGCGCTGGCGGATGCCGGCCGGATCGACCCCGCCGAGGCGGCGGCGCTGGCGGAATCCTACCGGTTGCTGCGGACCATCGAGCACCGCCTGCAGATGGTCGAGGACCGCCAGACCCACGAGCTGCCGCGCGATCCGGGGGCGCTGGACAATGTGGCGCGCCTGCACGGCCTCGCCGACGCCGATGCGCTGCTGGCGCTGCTGGAGCCGTCGGTCCGGCGGGTGGCGACCGCTTATGACGGGCTTGACCCGGGCGAAGGGGACCTGCTTCCCGAGGGCGCGGAGCCGCTCCGCGCCCGATTGGCGGAGGCGGGGTTCAACGACCCGGTCGCGGCCCGGCTCAGGATCGAGGGGTGGCGATCGGGCAAGATGCGCTCGCTGAGGACGCATGCCGCGCGCAGCGCCTTCGAGGCGATGCTGCCGGTGCTGGTCGAGGCGTTCGGCAGGGCGCCCGATCCGATGCGGGCGATGAACCGCTTCGACCAGCTCGTCGAGCGGCTGCCGACCGGCGTCAAATTCTTCCGCCTGCTCGAGGCGCAGCCGGCGCTGACCCGGACCCTCGCCACCGTCCTCAGCCACGCGCCGGCGCTGGCCGAGCAGCTCGGCCGCCGGCCCGAGCTGCTCGACACCCTGATCGACGCGAGCGCCTTCGCGGCAGTGCCTTCGGTCGAGGAGTTGGTCGCCGCTTTCGCCCGGCCGGATCGGGCGGACGAGGACTATCAGATGGTGCTCGACCGGGTGCGGCGCGGCGTCAACGAGCGCCGCTTCGCGCTCGGCGTCCAGCTGGTCGCGGCGCACCGCGACCCGATCGAAGTGACGGCAGGCTATTCGCGGGTCGCCGAAGCGGCGGTGAACGTGCTCGCCGGAGCGGCCGTCGCCGAGTTCGAGCGTATCCATGGCCGCGTGCCGGGGTCGGAGCTGCTGATTCTCGGCCTCGGCCGCTTCGGCGGCGAAGCGCTGACCCATGCCTCGGACCTCGATCTCATCTATCTGTTCAGCGGGACGCATGAGGCGGAATCGGAGGGAGCGAGGCCGCTGCGGGCCACCGACTATTTCAACCGCCTTGCGCCGCGAGTGACGGCCGCCCTTTCGGTGCCGACGGCGGCGGGGCCGCTCTACGACGTCGACACCCGCCTGCGACCGTCGGGTACGGACGGCCTCCTCGCAATCTCGATCGAGAGCTTCGAGCGCTACCAGCGCGAGCAGGCCTGGACCTGGGAGCATATGGCGCTGCTCCGGGCACGGCCGCTTTACGGCTCGGAAGGGGCCAAGGCCGCGCTGCGCGAGGCGATCCTGGGCGTGCTGAAGCGGCCGCGCGACCCCGCCACTCTGCTCGCGGACGCGGTGCGGATGCGTGCCGACATCACTGTGCACAAACCGCCCTCGGGGCCGCTCGACGTCAAGCTCGTGCCCGGCGGGCTGGTCGACCTCGAGTTCGCCGTCCACCTGCTCCAGCTGCGTCACGGGATCGGCTTCGACCCCCATCTCGAAACGGCCCTTGCCGCTCTCTGCGAGGCTGGGCTCGTCTCCGCCGACATCGATCCGGCGCTCCGCCTGCTGAGCCGGATGCTGGTCATGTTCCGCCTGGTCGCACCCGCGCTCGTAGCGCCGCCGCCGGCGACGCGGCCCCTGGTCGCCGAGGCCTGCGGCGCGGCCGACTGGGACGCGCTCCTTGCAGCTTATGAGGATGCGCGGCAGAGGGTGGCGGGCTTGTGGCGCGCAGTTCAGGAAGGGTGAGGCGATGGTGAACGAAGGGGATCCGGTTCCGGACGTGAAGCTGGAGGCGATGGACGGGCGCACGATCAGCCCCGCGGACTTCGGCGGCAACAAGCTCGTCCTCTATTTCTATCCCAAGGACGACACCTCCGGCTGCACCGCGGAGGCGCAGGCGTTCAGCGCACTCGCCGAGGAGTTCGAGAAGGCAGGGACCTGGCTGCTCGGCGTCTCGAAGGACCCGGCGAAGAGCCACCAGAAGTTCACCGACAAATACGGCCTGAGGGTCCCGCTCGCCTCGGACGCCGACGGCTCGGTCTGCGAGGCGTTCGGGACGTGGATCGAGAAATCGATGTACGGGCGCAAATATATGGGGATCGATCGCGCGACCTTCCTCGTCGACCGGGACGGCGTGGTGAAAAGGGTCTGGCGCAAGGTGAAGGTGCCGGGGCACGCCGAGGAGGTGCTCGAAGCGGCGCGGGAGCTGCCCTGACGCGGGAACGTGCGCGCGGGCGCATCGTTGATGCGCGAGGTATTGCGTACGGAGTGCTGTCGATGGACGCCAGGCTCAAGCTTCCCGCTTTCGCGGCACTGATCCTGGGGGGCGTCGCCGGCGGGGTCGCGCTCGGCGAGAGTGCGATCGACCAGATCAACCCACTCTACTTCCAGGGCGTCCCCGTCCATCCGCGCGACCGCGGCGCGGCGCTCGACCCGAACATGTTGCAGGCGCAGTCGCCGCGTTTCGCCGACCTCTATGGCTGGGATGAGGGGCAGGCCGCCCGCGCGGCCGAGTGCTTCGGCTGCCCGGCGGTGGCCGCGCGCGACGCTTATGCGGAAGCCCCGGTCATCCAATATGCGGTCGCGGAGCCGGTCTGGAGCGAGGCGATTCCTGCCAATGTGCCGGAGCCGGTGCCTGCCGAGCAGGCCGAAGAGGCTGCGCAGCCCGACGATGTGGCGCTTTATGCCGGCTTCCAGATCGAGGAGAAGCCGGCGGAGGGCGACCCGGTCGATCTCGCCGCCGCCCAGGAATAGCCGTCGCTTCCGAGCGGCGCGGCGGCTAAGCGCGGCGCGTGACCAGCGTCGCTCAAGCCTGCCGATCCGTCCTCCTCGCCGCCGAACCGCGTGACAAGGTGCGCCGCGCCCGCTCGGCGGCGCGCCAGTGGCGCGCGGGCGCCCTCACACACGCGTTCGACGTTGCCATGCCGGAGCGGCCGGCGCGCCCAGAGCGGCCGGAGCTGGTCCCGCCCAACCGGATGCCGAAGCGCGGCCGCGGGGGTTCGGAGCGCGGCCGCGTCGCGATGCTGCACGCGCTCGCCCATATCGAGTTCGGAGCGATCGACCTCGCTTTCGACATGGCGGGGCGCTTCGGCGCCGCCTTCCCCCGCGCCTTCGTCGACGACTGGTTTTCGGTGGGGGCGGACGAGGCGATCCACTTCGCGTTGCTCGACCGCCGTCTGCGCGCGCTCGGCTCGGGCTATGGTGCGCTTCCGGCCCATGACGGCCTGTGGGACGCGGCCGCCGAAACGGCCCGCGACGTGCTCGCCCGCCTTGCAGTGGTGCCGATGGTCCTGGAGGCGCGCGGGCTCGACGTCACCCCGGCGACCGTCGCGCGTTTCGAAGCGGCCGGAGACGCACGTTCGGCGGCGATCCTGGGGCGCATCTATCGGGACGAAATCCGCCACGTTTCGATCGGCACCAACTGGTTCAAAACGGCCTGCGAATCGCGGGAAATCGCGGTTGTTTCGCACTGGCAACATCTGGTGCGCCGCCACTTCCGCGGCGCGCTGAAGCCTCCGTTCAACGACTCAGCGCGCGACCAAGCCGGTCTGTCCCGCGAATTCTACGCAGGGGTGGACGTGGGAAGCTTTGCTTAACAGTCTGCCATCCACACGTCGCGGGTGGGCACTTCCGACGCGAAAATCAGGGGCGAAAGCCCTGGAAAATCAGAGGGTCGCCGTTGCGGGCCATTAGCCGCCGCATACGACGTCCGGGGAAGATGATGACGACTACGGTCCAGACTGCCAACGCGGGGCTCACCATGCGGTTCCGCAACCTCTTCAAACCTCGCGATATTTTCTTTCATGACGGCAAGAGCCTGCGGCGCGTCAGCGTCGGCTCGCGCGTCCAGGTCGCCGCCTGTCTTGCGGCCCTGGTGCTCCTCGCCTGGTCGGCTTTCGCCACGCTGCGCATCGTCTCCGCCGCCAGCTCGATCGAGACCGAGGTCGCGCAGATGGAGGCGCAGGTCGCCGAGATGGAGCAGCGCCTCGTCCAGATCCGCCGGCAGGCCGAGCAGCGCGCCGCCGTGCTCGAGCAGCGCCAGGCCTTCCTCGACGCGCTCATCGCCGGCGAGGAAAATCCGGACGAACTGGCCGCAATGCTTCCGCGCCGCGCCGAGGCTGCGCAAGCCGAGCCCGCCGCCGAGGCCTATGCCGAGGTCGAGGGCCGCCAGCGGGTGTTCGTCGCCCGCGCCCAGGACACCGCCCGCGAGCGCATCGTCGAGACCGCCCAGCAGATCCGCCGCCTCGGCCTCAACCCCGCCCGTTTCCTCGGCCGCGGCGGCCCGCTCGAGGAGGTCGAGACTCCGGCCAACACTGATCCGCGCTTCCGTCAGCTCTTCGTCGCCTGGCGCCAGCTCGACCAGCTCGAGGCTGGCATCATCGCCATTCCGTCGGGACGCCCGGTCGCCACCGGCGTCAACTTCACCAGCGGTTTCGGCGTCCGCTCCGATCCGTTCCGCGGCAGCGCCGCGATGCATGGCGGCATCGATCTCGCAGGCCCGCTCGGCACGCCGGTCTACGCCACCGCCGACGGCATCGTCGGCCGCGCCGAGTGGAACAGCGGCGGCTACGGCAACCTCGTCGAGATCAATCACGGCCAAGGCATCCAGACCCGCTACGGCCACCTTTCGCGGCTGATCGCCCGCCCGGGCCAGCGCGTCCGCCGCGGCGAGCTGGTCGGCCTGATGGGCTCGACCGGCCGCTCCACCGGCAGCCACCTTCATTACGAGGTCCGTATCGACGGCCGCGCGGTGAACCCGGTGCCGTTCATCCAGAATGCGAGCGCGCGCATGCCGCAGCGCGTCGCCTCGGCGCCGGCCCCGGCCGTCGCCCAGGGCGGCCCGCCCCAGGCCGCGCGCTGAGCTTCACCGGATAAATAAGGAATAAAGGGGAGGAAAGGGCCTCGCCGGCGACGGCGGGGCCTTTCGCTATTGGCTAGGTGGGAACGTGGTCCAGAACCGTCATCCCGGCGAAGGCCGGGATCTCAGCGAGCATAGGCGCCGGCCCAGATGGAGCGCTGCCCAACTTCCTGAGACATCTCGTCCTGAGATCCCGGCCTCCGCCGGGATGACGGCCCTGCGCGGCCGTTCAGCCGCGCGGACCGTCACTTGCCGCGCTTCTTCCTGTGGCTTTCCATGTCGAGGACCATGTTGGCGTCGCCTTCGGGGAGCAGGCCGAGCCGGCGTGCGACCTCCTGATAGGCTTCGGCCTCGCCGCCGAGATCGCGGCGGAAGCGGTCCTTGTCGAGCTTCTCGCCCGAGGCCATGTCCCAGAGGCGGCAGCCGTCGGGGCTGATCTCGTCGGCGAGGATGGTCCGGGCGTAGTCATTCTCCCAGACCCGCCCGAACTCGAGCTTGAAATCGACCAGGCGGATGCCGATGCCGGCGAACAGGCCGCACATGAAGTCGTTCACGCGCACCGCCATGTCGGCGATGTCGTTCATCTCCTCCTGGCTCGCCCAGCCGAAGCAGGCGATATGCTCGTCGGCGATCATCGGGTCGCCAAGCGCATCGTCCTTGTAATAATATTCGATGATGGTGCGCGGGAGCTGGGTGCCTTCCTCGATGCCGAGCCGGGTCGAGAGCGTGCCGGCGGCGACGTTGCGCACCACCACCTCGATCGGGATGATCTCGACCTGGCGGATCAATTGCTCGCGCATGTTGAGACGGCGGATGAAATGGGTCGGCACGCCGATCTGGCCGAGCAGGGTGAAGATATGCTCGGAGATGCGGTTGTTGAGCACGCCCTTGCCGTTGATCGTGCCGCGCTTCTGCGCGTTGAACGCAGTCGCGTCGTCCTTGAAATACTGGATGAGCGTGCCCGGCTCGGGCCCTTCGTAGAGGATCTTGGCCTTGCCCTCGTAAATCTGGCGGCGGCGGGACATGGGCTCAGACTCCGGATGGACAGGCGACCGGGGCGCCCCCGGAAAGGACCGGCTCTATATAGGAGGCCTCCGCGCAGGGCAAACGACGCGGCGGGGTCGGGCGGTCCTCAGGTCACCCTGCCGCGCACCGCGAAGCGGGGCTCGCGCCAGCGCTCGGTGGCGAGGATTTTGGCGCAGACGTCGACGGCGCGCCAAACGTCCTCGAAGCGCAGATAGAGCGGCGTGAGGCCGAAGCGGGCGACGTCGGGCGCGCGGAAGTCGCCGATCACGTCGGAGTCGATCAGGGCCTCGACGATCTCGAAGGCGTGCGGGTGGCGGAACGAGATATGGCTGCCCCGCTGGGCCGGGTCGCGCGGCGAGATGCAGACCATATCCGGGCAGCGCTCCGCCATCAGCCTGTCGAACAGGTCGAACAGGGCGATCGACTTCGCCCACAGCGCCTCCATATCGACCCAGGCAAATTCCTGGAGGCCGCTTTCGAGCGCGACCATGCTCAGCATCGGCGGCGTGCCCGCGAGGAAGCGGGCGATGCCCGGAGCCGGCCTGTAGTCGTCGGTGAAGGCGAAGGGGCTGGCATGGCCCATCCAGCCGCGCAGCGGGCTGACGAGCCGCTCCGGGAGATGCTCGGCGACGTAGAGGAAGGCCGGCGCGCCGGGACCGCCGTTCAGATATTTGTAGCCACAGCCGACGGCGAGCTCGGCGCCGTCGCGGTTGAGGTCGAGCGGCACCGCGCCGGCGCTGTGACTGAGGTCCCAGACGGTGAGCGCGCCGGCCGCCTTCGCCCGCGCGTTGACGGCCGCCATGTCGAAGCGCTCGGCGGTCTTGTAGTGGACGTGGGTGAGGAGGAGCAGATTGGTCTCGGGCCCGATCCGATCCTCGATCTCGCCGCGCGGGGCGATGTCGAGGCGCAGCCCCGTCAGCTCCGCCGCTCCGGACGCGATGTGAAGGTCGGTGTGGAAGTTTCCGGCTTCGGTCAGCAGCACCGGCCGATCGGACAGAGCGGCCCCGGCGACGAGCAATTTGTAGAGATTGACCGAGGTCGAATCGGCGACGATCACTTCGTGCGGCTTCGCGCCGATTAGGTCGGCAATCCTGACGCCGATACGCTGCGGGGCGTCGATCCATCCGGCCTCATTCCAGCTCCGGATCAGCCGCTGACCCCATTCGTGCTCGACCGTCCCGCGCTGACGCCCGACGGCGGCCCGGGGCAGCACGCCGAGCGAGTTGCCGTCGAGATAGATCACCCCCTCGGGAAGGACGAAGCGGTCGCGCAGAGCTCGCAGCGGATCGGCGGCGTCCAGCGCCCGCGCTTCCTCCAGCGTCATCGGCGCAGCGCCCGCTCGATCTCTTCGACCGCCACGGCCCAGGCCGCGCTGCCGGGGGAGATCAGCTCGACATGGCCGGTGCGGTCGACCATCCGCACCTGGACCTCGTCGCCGAGGTCACTCATCTTGCGGCGGTAATCCTCGGCATAGAAAGCCGGGATGATCCGATCCTCCTCGCCGTTGATCAGCACCTGCGGAATGCCGAGCGGGCCCATACGCGGCACCGATGTGTCGGCAAAGACGTCGGGTCGCGCCGAGGTGGCCCGGCCGATCAGCTGGCCGACCACCTCGGTCCCGCAGCCGCTGCCGGGCGGCCGAGCCGCTTCCTCCAGGTCGGGGAGGCCGCCCAGGCTGATGACCGCGGCGAGCGCCGAGGGGTGCCGGTTCGTCACCGGACTGCCTTCCGGCAAGGGGAGCCGGCCGAGGCGGATCTCGACCGTGAAGTCGAGGCGGCCGCGCCATTGCCCGGCACGGGCCCTTGCCCGTTCGAGCCTGGCCGGCGACTCGAAGCGGGCCAGCGTGACGCTGAGCCCGCGGCTGGCGACGGACTGAACGTCGCTCACGCCGCTGAGGCTGCGGAGAACGCGTTCGATCGGTTCGGTGCGAAGCCTTTCGACCTCTTCTGGATCGGCACCGGGAAGCTCGGCTCGAACCTCGATGCCTCCGCGCCACCAGGCCGCCCTCGCCGCCAGCCACAACGCCAGATGTCCTCCCGCGGAATGCCCGACCGCGACCACCCTGTTCCAGTCGAGCCCTCTGGCCACGGCGTGCCTCCCGAGCGCATCGGCCGCGGCGGCTACGTCCGCGAACGTGCCGGGATAGCCGCCGCCGTCGCGATCGACGCCGCGATAGTCGATGTTCCAGACCGCGATGCCGCGGCCGCGCAGGTCGGCGGCGGCCCAGTCCATCAGGCGCCGGTCCGCGATCCCGGTCTGCCAGCAGCCGCCGTGAACCATCAGCACGACCGGATGCGGCCCACGGCCCGGAGGCAGCCAGAGGTCGACCACCTGCATCGAGTCGGCGCCGTAGCGGATAGTGTCGTCCGCAGCGGGCCGCGGCCGGCCGGTCAGATCCGGCCAGGCCATCAGGCCGTCGGGGCCGCTTCCGGGCGGAACGGACGTTTCGCTCGCCATCGTGCAGCCGGTTAAGGCCGCCGCGGCGAGCACGGCAAGGGCTTTGGCGGCAAAGCGGCGCATCGGGCGGCGATAGACCGCCGCCGCGCCGCTGGCAAAAGGCTCAGCAGCGGCGCGCGGGGCCGCTGCGCCACGGCGCCTCGAACTGGATCCGGTTCAAGGTGCAGAAGCCGAGGATGATCTCGGAGATCGCGCGGCGGAGGGTGGCGAGGAAGGTCATGGTCTTTCTCCTGGGGTGGAGGCGGCGTCAGGCGGCGGAGCCGGCGAACGTCACCAATGTGAGGCCGAGGGCGAAGAAGCCGGCGACAAGCTGGCCGGGGACGCGCTCGGCGATCGCCCCGGTCCGGCGCAGCTGCGCTCCGGCAGCGGCGAAGGTGTTCCCCAACCATAGGGTGAACTGATCGTGATTGTCGGCCCAGGCCTGTGCATCATAAAGGTCGCGCATCGTCTTTCTCCCCTTTCGAGAGCCGAATTGGCCGGCTGCAGGAGCAACATGGCTTCCGCCGCACCTTTCCGCCAACGAAACGTTCGACAGTCCACATAAGCTGAGCTTATCATCTGCCGATGCGCAGGCTGCCGCCTCTTTCAGCCGTGAAGGTGTTCGAGGCAGCGGCGCGCCACGAGAATTTCACCCGCGCCGCGGCCGAGCTCGGCATGACCCAGGCCGCGGTCAGCTACCAGATCAGGCTGCTCGAGGACCGGCTCGGCATCCCTCTGTTCCTGCGCTCCAAACGGCGGGTGACGCTGAGCGAGGCGGGGCGGCGGGCGGCGCCCTTGGTGGCGCGCGCCTTCGACACGCTGGCGGACGCGTTCGGCTCGGTCGTCTCCGAGGACGAGAATGTGCTCGCCATCTCGACGACCCAGACCTTCGCTTCGAACTGGATCGCGCCGCGGCTCGGCGCCTTCCAGCTCGCCCGTCCCGAGCTGGCGGTGCGCCTTCACACCGAGAACAGGGTGATCGATTTCGCCCGGGAGGAGATCGACGTCGCGATCCGCAGCACCTCCGCAGTTGGCGAATGGCCAGGACTCAAATCGCACTTCATGTTCCGGTTGCATTCGACGCCCGTGGCTGCGCCGGCCTGCCGGGAAGCGTACCGGATCGCCGCGCCCGAGGACCTGCTGCGGGTGCCGAGGCTGACCCCGGACGACGTCTGGTGGTCGCACTGGCTTCGCGCCGCCGGTCTGCCCGTGCCCGACGAGGGCGCGACGGCGGGCATCCGCTTCGACGCCCAGGCGATGGAAGGTCAGGCGGTCCTCTCCGGCGCGGGAGTGGCCATGCTGACCCCGCTCTTCTGGCGCGCGGAGCTGGCGAGCGGGCGGCTGATCCAGCTGTTCGACGCCGTCAGCGTCAGCGATACCGCTTACTGGCTGGTCTATCCCGAGCACCGCCGCAACCAGGCGAAGATCCGCGCCTTCCGCGACTGGATCCTCGCCGAGGTCGAGGCGATGAGCGCGAGCGAGCCGGCCGAAATCTTCGTGCCGGCGGCGGCGCCCCCCGCCTAGACCGAGGGCGGAGCCGTTGCGGCCTCGTCCGTGGGCGGCGCCAGCGGCGCGTCCACCGCCTCCGTCCGCCGGAAGAAGCGGCGGCGGATCCAGCGGACCAGCAGGAAGATGGCGAGGCCGAGGAGGATCCAGGGCAGCAGGGTCACCAGCAGGACGAACAGCACCGACGCGCCGTCGAGGAAATTCTCCCAGGCATCGTCGAGCGATTCGCCGAGCGGGCGGCGCGGCTGCGGGCCCGGGACCAGGTGGCCGGAGCCGTAGACGAAGGTCATCGGCGTCGTCGCCAGCGATTCCTGCGCCTGGGCGCGGTTCTGCTCGGCCGCGCTGATCGAGGCGCGCAGCTGCTGGACCTGATATTCGAGGTCCGACTTTTCGCCGGCCCCGATGCGGCCGCGCAGCCGCGCCTCGATCCGCGCGAGCTCCTCGCGCATCTCGGCGATCGAGCGGCCGGCCTGCCGGATGCTGGTGCCGACGTCGGTGCCGCTGATCTCATTCTCGACCAGCATGCCGTCGGCCTGGGTCACCATGCCGACCGCCTCGCGGCCGAAGATGCGGGCGATGCTCGGGTCGAGCTTGAAGGAGAGCCGCGCTTCGATATTCTCGTCGTCGTGGCGGCGGTAGAGCATGCCGGTGATCCGGCAGCGGTTGACGCCGAGGGCCTCGCAGCGGGCGGCGTGCTGCTCCTGCACCGTGGCGATGCGGTCGGCAGCGAGGCGGAAGGCGTAGCGATAATTGAAGGCGACCCCGGGCGCGGCGGTCGGCGAGACTGCGGGCCCGGCGGCGGAGCGTTGCTCGGCCGTGGGGGTCATGGTGGGAGGCGGAGCCGACGCGGCGTCGGTCGCCTCGCCCATGGAGTTCGAGACCGAGCCTTCGCCCGAGTCGCGGGGCGCGTCGCTCCGCTCAAAGCCTCCGCCGCAGGCGGAAATGGCGAGGAAGAGGGGGACGAGAGCGAGCAAGCGACGCATGGGCAGCCTCCCTGATTTTTTATAACTCTACTACAAAGGTTGAGAAGCCGCAACAGCATCCGTACGGCGCCGGTGCCAGCGCGCGGCGAGCACCACGAGCAGGATGATCGCGGCCCAAGGCAGCAATACGCCGAAGACGAGGAGCAGAGCGGCTAGGCTTTGGCTGGTCAGCGCGGCGATCTGCGCGAGCGAGCTCGCGAACGGGCCGCGCTCCCTCTCCGCGGCGGCGCCGGCGCCCGCGGACTCATAGGCGATCCCGATCCGCGACATGGTGACGCGCCCGCGCATTTCGGCGAGCCAGGTGCGGGCGGCGTCGAGCTCCTCCTGCGCCTCGTTGATCGCGCGTTCGGCTTCGACCGCCTGCTGGATGTTGCCGCTACGAGTCTCGAGCAAGGCCGAGAGGCGACGGATCAAGGTCTCGCGAGTGCGGATCCGCGCTTCGGAATCGACCATCTGGCGCGACAGATCTTCGGCCGCAATCTGGCGGTCGACCGTCTCGCCGCCCGCCGCGCCAGCGGCGGCACCGAGGCTCCGGCCGAACTGGTGAGCGAGCGGGGTGGCGACCTGCAGCTCGAGCGCGGCACCCGGCTGCTCGACGGGCGCGCCGCCGCCATAGCCATGGTCGCGGGTCGGCGCCGGGCGGGTCTCGGTGCGCCGCATCGAGACCACCCGACAGCGCGTTTCGCCGAGTTCGAGGCAGAGCTGGAGATGCCGCTCCTGCACGCCCGCAAGCGCGGCGGCGGGGACGCGGAAGCGGTAGCCGTAGCTGTAGGCGATCCGCGGCGCGGTCTCGCGGATGATGCCCCCGGGCCGTTCGCCGGGTTCGGTCTCAACGTCCGCGAGGACCAGCCGCTCTTGGGGCGGCGGAGGCGGGGCGGGCGGCGACGGGACTGGAGCGTTGGCCGGCATCGGCACGGAGGGCAGCGCCGCGTCCATGACACGGACCTGCATCCGCGACTCCAGGGCGGGCGCCTGCCGTCGCTCCGACAAGGCGATGAGGCCGATCGAGCCGCCCGTGAGGGCGATTGCGGCGGCGAGCAGGAGCGGGCGGCGCATGGTCGATCTCCTCATCAGTGATGTAACAATATCACATAACATTTCTCTCCCGCAATAGGTCCTCGCGCACCGTTCCAGCCGCTGCTAACGATCCGCCATGTCCGAATATGATACGGTCATCGATGCGCCGTTCGATGACGCCCTCTCGCAGCGCTACCTCGTCTACGCCCTCTCGACGATCACCGCCCGCTCTCTCCCCGACGTCCGCGACGGGCTGAAGCCGGTCCACCGCCGGCTGCTCTGGGCGATGCGGCTGCTGCGGCTCGATCCCGCCGCCGGCTACAAGAAATGCGCCCGCGTGGTCGGCGACGTCATCGGCAAATATCACCCCCACGGCGACCAGTCGGTCTACGACGCCATGGTCCGGCTCGCCCAGACCTTCTCGCTGCGCTACCCGCTCGTCGACGGCCAGGGCAATTTCGGCAATGTCGACGGCGATAACGCCGCGGCGATGCGCTATACCGAGGCCCGCCTCACCGCCGCCGCCGGCGAGCTGATGGCGGGGCTCGACGAAGGCACGGTCGACTTTCGCGCCACTTATAATGGCGAGGAGGAAGAGCCCGAGGTCTTCCCCGGCCTGTTCCCGAACCTGCTCGCCAACGGCGCCAGCGGCATCGCCGTCGGCATGGCGACCTCGATCCCGCCGCACAACCTCGCCGAGCTGATCGACGCCGCCACCCATCTGATCGATGATCCGAAGACCGAGGACCGCGCCCTGACGGGCTTCGTCGCGGGACCGGACTTCCCCACCGGCGGCGTGATCGTCGATGGAGCCGAGGCGATCGCGGCGGCCTATGCGAGCGGCCGCGGCGCCTTCCGTGTCCGTGCGCGCTGGACGATCGAGGAGCAGGGGCGGGGGACCTGGGCGGCGGTGATCGGCGAAATTCCCTATCAGGTACCGAAATCGAAGCTGATCGAGCAGATCGCGGCGCTCGTATCGGAGAAGAGGCTGCCGATCCTCGCGGACGTCCGCGATGAATCGGACGAGGCGATCCGCATCGTGCTCGAGCCCAGGAGCCGCACCGTCGAGCCCCAGATGCTGATGGACAGCCTGTTCCGGCTGACCGACCTCGAGGTCCGCGTCCCGCTCAATCTCAACGTGCTCGGCGCCAACCGGACGCCGCGGGTGATGAGCCTCGGCCAGGCGCTGCGGGCCTGGCTGGATTTCCAGTTCGAAGTGCTGGTCCGCCGCTCCGAGCACCGGATCGCGAAGATCGACGACCGGCTGGAGCTGCTCGAAGGCTTCCTCGTCGCTTATCTGAACCTCGACCGGGTCATCCACATCATCCGCACCGAGGATGAGCCGAAGCCCCTGCTGATCGCCGAGTTCGCGCTCTCCGACCGGCAGGCGGAGGCGATCCTCAACATGCGCCTGCGCTCATTGAGGAAGCTCGAGGAGATGCAGATAAGGCGCGAGCGCGACGCGCTGATCAAGGAGCGCGAGGAGCTCAGGAAGCTGGTCGATTCGAAGGACCGGCAGCGCACCCGGCTCAAGAAGGACCTCGCGGCCCTGCGCGCCCGCTACGGCCCCGAGACCGCGCTCGGCCGCCGCCGCACCTCGATCGAGGAGGCCGGCCCCGCGCGCGAGATCCCGCTCGAGGCGATGATCGAGCGGGAGCCGATCACCGTCATCATGTCCGAGCGCGGCTGGATCCGGGCGATGAAGGGCCATGTCGAGCTCTCCAATCCCGAGGCGCTGAAGTTCAAGGAAGGCGACGGTCCGCGCTTCTTCTTCCACGCTTTGACCACCGACAAATTGCTCCTCGCCGCCGCCAACGGGCGCTTCTACACCTTGGCCGCGGACAGGCTGCCGGGCGGGCGCGGCTTCGGCGAGCCGGTGCGGCTGATGATCGACGTCGACGGGGAAGGGAGCTTCGTCGCGCTGATGCCGGTCGTCGCGGGCGCGAAGCTGCTGCTCGCCTCGTCCGACGGGCGCGGCTTCGTCACCTCGGCCGCGGGGGCGATCGCCGAGACCCGGAAGGGCAAGCAGATCGTCAATCTCAGGCCCGGCGCGCGGCTCGCTACCGTAAGACAGATCGCGACAAGCGACGACTATGTCGCGGCGATCGGCGAGAACCGGAAGATGGTCGTCTTCCCGCTCTCCGACCTTCCCGAGATGGCGCGCGGCCAGGGCGTCCAATTGCAGCGCTATCGCGACGGCGGCCTTTCGGATGTCGTCAGCTTCAAATTCGCCGAGGGGCTTTCGTGGCCGATGGGCGGAGAGAGCGGCCGGATGCGGACCGAAGCCGACCTCAACCCCTGGCGGACGGCGCGGGGCGCCGCGGGCCGGATGGCGCCCAACGGATTTCCGCGCTCGAACCTGTTCGCGCCCTGATGGAGCGGATCGTCTACGAGCGCATGGCGGAGATTGACGGCCGCCACTGGTGGTACCGCGCGCGCCGCGAGATTCTGGAAAAGCTGATCAGGACGCGGGTTCAGCCGCCTCCGGGCGCGCGCATCCTCGAGATCGGCTGCGGCACCGGCCACAATCTCGACATGCTCGGCCGCTTCGGCACGGTCGATGCGGTCGAGATGGACGACGCAGCGCGCGACATCGCCTCCGACCGGCTCGGCCGGCCGGCCCGAATGGCGACGCTCCCTGAGCTTCAGGGCGTCGTGCGCGGGGCTTACGACCTCGTCGCCCTGCTCGACGTGCTCGAGCATGTGGAGGACGACCGCGCCTCCCTCGTCAGCATTGCGGAGCGGCTGCGGCCCGGCGGCAAGCTCCTGCTCACCGTGCCCGCCCATCCCTGGATGTGGAGCGCCCACGACACCGTCAACCACCATAAGCGCCGCTACACCAAGAGGGGCTTCCGCGCGGTCGTCGAGGCGGCGGGGCTGAAGGTCGAGCTGCTCTCTTACTTCAACAGCCTGCTTTTCCCGCTCGCCGCCGCCGCGCGGGTGGCCGGGCGGCTCACCGGCAAGGAGGACAGCGACGACAAGCTGCCGCCCGAAGCGATCAACAAGACGCTCGAATTCATGTTCGGGCTGGAGCGCTACGCGATCGGCCGGGTGCCGTTCCCGCCGGGCGTCTCGCTGGTCGCGATCGCCTCGCCGCTCTCGGCCGCCCCCTCCCCCTCGGGCGGGTGAGCGATGTGGCCGAGATGGGGATGCCCGCCGGCGCGGCCGGCAATCTCCTGGACGATGTAGAGCGGCCGCCTTTTGGCTTCGATGTAGAGCCGGCCGAGATATTCGCCGATCAGGCCGAGCACGAACATCTGCACCGCGCCCAAGGCGACGACGACCAGCATCAATGACGTCCAGCCCTCGGCGACGTTGCCGCTGAGCCAGCCCCACGCGATGTAGGCCAGGAGCAGGAACGAGCCGAGCACCAGCCAGAGGCCCGCATGGCTGGCGAAGCGCAGGGGCGCGGTCGAGAAACCGGTCACCGCGTCGAGCGCGAAGCGGACCATCTTGCCGAGCGAATATTTGGTCGTCCCGGCGTGCCGCTCGGCGCGGTCGTAGACGAGGGGCACCTGGCGGAACCCGACCCAGGCGACCATGCCGCGGATGAAGCGCGCCTGCTCGGGCAGGCTGAGCAGGGCGTCGAGCGCGCGGCGGCTCATCAGGCGGAAGTCGCCGGTGTCGCGCGGAATGTCGATCTCGGCGAGCTGCGAGAGGCCCCGGTAGAAGAGCTTGGCGGTGGAGCGCTTGAACGCCGTCTCGCCGGCCCGGGCGCGCCTCAGCCCGTAGAC